>JBDGUG010000050.1:0-14111 GCA_042216135.1 Halarchaeum sp.
CGTACGCGCTCTTCGCGACCCACCACCACGACCTCACGACGGTCGCGGACGACCTCGCGGGCGCGCGGAACCTCCACTTCCGGGCGGAACGAGACGGTGACGACGTCGAGTTCGTCCACGAGGTCGCGCCGGGCGCGGCGACCGCGTCGTACGGCGTGGAGGTCGCGCGACAGGCGGGCGTCCCGGATGACGTCGTGGCGCGAGCGCGCGAACTCGTCGCGGCGCGCGAAGCCCCGAGCGAGGTGCGAGAGGGCGACGCGCCGGCGGCGGGCGACGCGGGCGGTGACGTGGCGTCCGCGGACGGCGGCCGGGAGGTCCTCGACGAACTCGCGGCCCTGGACCTCGCGGAGATGACGCCCATCGAGGCGATGACGGCGCTGAATCGCTTACAGCGCGACCTCTAGACGTCGATCGTACGGCGCACCCGCCCGCTCGCGCCGTTCGGGAACGCGGCCGCGTCCTCGCCGCTCTGCACGGTACCGGTGCCGTCCGTCGCGCGCACGACGACGCGGTGACTGCCCGGGTCGGGCGTCCACGCGTAGCGCCACTGCCGCCAGGCGTCGCGCGCGCCGAGGACGTCGGCGGGGTCGAGTGGGTCGCTGAGGACGGCGTCCGTCCACGTCGACCCGTCGTCCGTCGACACGTCCACGCGCTCGATGCCGCGCGTGCCCGCGTAGGCGTGGCCGGCGAGGACGACGGTGCCGTCGTCGCGGCGCTCGACGCCCCAGAGTTTCGCGACGGTGTTGACGGGGCCGGTACCGTGCCAGCCGCGCTCCTCCCAGTATCCGGTCGCTTCGCGTTCGAGTATCTCGATTTCGGTGAGCCACTTGACGTTGATCTCACCCCAGTGCCCGGGGACGAGCGCGCGAACCGGATAGCCGTGCGCTCGCGGCAGCGACGCGCCGTTCATCCCGTACGCGAGGAAGCCCGTCCGGAGGGCGGCGAGCGGGAACTCCTCGTAGTAGCCGTCGGCGGCGCGGAGGATCACGCAGCCGCAGTCGCCGCCGGGGACGGCGCGCGCGAGAATATCGGCGAGCGGGACGCCCGTCCAGACGGCGTTGCCCATCAGCCGGTCGTTCAGTCCCTCGCCGACGCATCGAAGCGTCTTGAACTTCGTCGCGGCGTCCATCGCGCGGAGGTCGGCGTAGGAGAGCGCGAGTTCGTCGTCGACGGCGCCGGTGACGGTGAGCGTCCACTGTCCGGCGTCGAGCATCGGGTCGATGGAGTCGATGTCCACTCGGTAGAACTCGCCGATGGGACTGACGAGGCCGGGAACGTCGCCGACGTCGGCGAGTTCCTTCGCGCGCGCCTGGTCGGCGAGGCGGGCGGCGTCAGCTGGCGGCGCCATCTCCTCGCCGGGCGGGAGCGTCCGGAGACCACCGGCGAGCGCGGCGAGCGCACCGAACCCGACGGTGCCGGCGGCGGCGAGGAGGACGCGGCGGCGGACGGTCGAACGATCGGGCGCGGGCGTGCTGAGGCGCGTGACGAGGACGACGACGACGGCCGCGGGGAGCGCGGTGGCGAGCGCGGCGGCCGGGCGGCGGGTGAGCGCGGCGGCGAGCGCCCAGACGGCGAGCGCGGCGACCCCGGCGGACGCGAGCGGGACGGAGGTCCGCCGTCCGGCGTCGAGGCCGACGGCGACGGCGAGGGCGAAGAGGAGGAGGGTGAGGGCGACGGAGAGCGCGAACGCGAGCAGGTCGTCGAGGTGGCCGAGCGTCTGGATGGAGAAGGCGACGAGCGACGCGGGCGAGGTGTTGACAACGAAGGCGTTCACGGGCGCGACGACGAAGTCGGGCGTGCTCCCGGCGGCCGCGTACGACCCGGCGAGCGCGGCGACGGCGCCGACGACGGCCGTGGCGACGCGAGCGGGGAGCGCGAGCGCGGCGTCGCGGCGCGCGGCGTCGTCCCGGTCGGGGCTGGTCGGCTGCTCGGATGCCATGCGAGCCTGTGGCGCCGCGACGGCTTAGTTAGGCGCGCGGCGGGCGGGCCGAAGGCTCGCGTTACTCGGTGGGCGGGTCGAGGGCGACGAACTCGTGGCCGTCGCGCGCGAGCACGCGGCGCGTCCGCGGGGTGCAGGAGGGCGCGACGAGGACGCCGCGCACGTCGGCGTCGGCGTGCAGGTCGCGGGCGAGCGCGTCGACGTACCGGGAGAGCTGGCTCGCGGCGTCCGGGCCGGCGCGCGTCGCCTTCAACTCGACGGCGACGGGACGGCCGCGCTCGTCGCGCCCGAAGACGTCCACGGGCCCGGCGGGGGTGTCGCGTTCGGTGGCGAGCGCGCGGAAGCCGGGTTCGACGAGTTCGGGCGCGTCGAGGACGCGTTCTTTCAGGTCGGCTTCGGTGCCGGAGAGTTCGACGTCGGCGTCGGTGGCGTCGGGGACGCTCGCGCTCGCCCGCGCGACGGACTCGAACGCGACGCGGAGGGACTCCTCGGGGCGTTCGCGGTCCGCGGCGACGACGAGCGCGTCGGCCGCTTCGACGGTGACGGCGTCCGCGGCGAGCCAGTTCCGGGGTTTCGGGCCGTCTGCGTCGTGGACGAGCAGGGTGCCGTCGGGCTTCAGGACGAGGAGGCGGTCGGCGGGGCCGGCGTGCGCGCTCGCGCGCCCCTCGTAGTCGACGGTGCAGCGCCCGAGGAGCGTGCAGAACGCGCGGCGCTCGCGGGCCGCGCGGACGAGGTCGGCGGCCGCGTCGATGTCGGGGTCGGCGAGCGGGCCGGCGATGTCGTCGGACACGACGCGGGGTTGGCGGCGGAGGAAGAAAAGCCTCGCGCGGACGGGGAAGTGACGGGGGAGCTAAGTAGGCGGTGCGTGAACGCGTAGCCATGAGCGAGTGCCCCGAGTGCGGCGCGGACGTGGCGTTGGCCGCCGACGTTGAGGTCGGCGAAATCGTGGACTGCGGGACGTGCGGCGCGGAACTCGAAGTCGTCGCGGACGACCCCGTGGCGCTGGAACCGGCGCCGGAACTGGACGAGGACTGGGGCGAGTAGATGCGTCTCGGCTTCCTCTACTCGCGCCTCCGGAAGGACGAGACCCTCCTGCTCGACGAACTCCGCGCGCGCGGCCACGACGTCGCGAAGGTGGACGTGCGCGACCCGGGGTTCTCCATCGGGGAGCGCCCGCCCGAACTCGACGGCCTCGACCTGGCGCTGAATCGGTGCCAGGAGTCCTCGCGGGCGCGCTACGTGAGCGCGTTCTGCGAGCACTACGACGTCCCCGTGGTGAACGGGAAGGCGACGACGGCGACGTGCGCGGACAAGGTCCGCGGGAGCCTCGCGCTCGACGACGCGGGCGTGCCGACGCCGCGGACGGAGGTGACGTTCGACGTGGAGTCGGCGCTCGCGTCCATCGAGGAGTTCGGCTACCCGTGCGTGCTGAAGCCCGTGACGGGGTCGTGGGGGCGGCTGATGGCGAAGCTAGACACGCGGGACGCGGCGGAGGCGATCCTGGAGCACAAGCAGACGCTCGGGAGCTACGAGCACTCCGTCTTCTACGTCCAGGAGTTCGTCGAGAAGCCCGGGCGGGACGTCCGCGTCCTGAGCGCCGACGGCGAGCCCATCGCGGCGATGACGCGGTCGGCGGACCACTGGATCACGAACGCGGCGCGCGGCGGCGAAGCCGCGGCGTTCGACGTCGACGAGACGGTTCGGGGCCTCGTCGAGCGCGCGAGCGACGCCGTCGGCGGCGGCCTCCTCGGCGTCGACATGATGGAGACGGGGGACGGCTACACCGTCCACGAGGTGAACGCGACCTGCGAGTTCAAGGCGCTGAACGACGCGGTGCCGGAGGTGGACGTCCCGGCGCGCATCGTGGACTGGCTGGAGGCGAAATCGGGGGTGGCGGCCTGATGGCCGTCGTCGGACCCGCGGCCCGACTGGGTCACACTCGCCACCGGGGGTGGCTCGCGTGACCGTCGTCGTCAAAGTCGGCGGCGCGAAGGCGGTCGATCCGGCGGGCGCGCTCGCGGACGTCGCGGCGCTCACCGGGGGCGAACGGAGTTCGACCGAAAACGAGAGCGGCGACGAGCCGCGAACAGAGGGGGGTGAGGACGTCGTCGTCGTCCACGGCGGGTCGACGGCGGTGGACGACCTGCTGGAGCGGCTCGGCATCGACCCCGAGTACGTCGAGACGCCGAGCGGCGTCGTCGGCCGGTTCACGGACGAGGAGACGATGGACGCGTTCAAGATGGCGATGGCGGGCCAGGTGAACACGGACCTCGTCGCGGGCTTACAGAACGAGGGCGTGGACGCCGTCGGCCTCTCCGGGGTGGACGGCGGGCTGCTGAAGGGCCCGCGGAAGTCGGCGGTGCGGGTCGTGGAGGACGGGAAGAAGAAGATCCGGCGCGGCGACCACTCCGGCACCATCGAGGACGTGAACGCGGACCTGCTCGAACGCCTGCTCGACGGCGGCTACACGCCGACGGTGTCGGTGCCGATGCTCGGCGTCGAGAGCGACGGCTCCTATACGCCCGTGAACAGCGACGCGGACCGCTCGGCGGCCGCCGTCGCGGGCGCGCTGGGCGCCGACCTCGTCCTGCTCACGGACACGCGCGGCGTCTACCGCGACCCGGAGGATCCGGAGACGCTCATCGAGCGCGTCTCCACGCCCGACGAGTACGAGGAACTGCAGTCGGCCGCGGAGGGGTTCATGACGCGGAAGGTGATGGCGGCCGAGGAGGCGCTGCGCGGCGGCGCGCCCTCGGTGGTCGTCGCGGACGCGAACGCGGAGAACCCGATCCGGGCCGCGCTCGCAGGCGAGGGAACGACCGTCGAGCGAGACGCCCTCCCGGACGAGTAGGCCGCGGCGTCCGGCAAGCGAAACGCCTACCGCGGCCGCGGCCGCGACTCTTCGCATGGAGTTCGGGAAGGTGAGCAGCGCGTTCTTCGAGGAGCACGTCTATCCGAGCCTCGGCGCCGCCCGCGACGACGTTCGGCTTGGACCGACGCACGGCGCGGATTTCGGCGTCGTGGACGTCGGTGAGCGCGCCGTCGCGATGGCGACCGATCCCGTGTTCGTGCTGCGCGAACTCGGCCTCGAACGCGCGGCGTGGTTCGCGTTCCACATCGTCGTGAGCGACGCCGCGCTCTCCGGAATCCCGCCGTCCCACCTGAGCGTCGACCTGAACCTCCCGCCGGAGACGTCGCCGGAGGCGTTCGGCCGTCTCTGGTCGGTCTTCGACCGGGAGGCGCGCGACCTCGGAATCGCGATCGCGACCGGTCACACGGGCGCGTACGCGGGATGCGCGTGGCCGACGGTCGGCGCCGCGACGACGCTCGCGGTGGGCGACCCCGCGGACCTCGTCCTCCCGACGGGCGCCGAACCGGGTGATCGGCTGGTCTGCACGAAGGGGCCCGCTATCGAGACGACCGGAATACTGAGCGTCCTCTACGGGGACGCGCTCGACCTGGACGACGAGACGGCGCGCGCCGGGAAGGCGCGCTTCGAGGAGGTGAGTCCGGTGCGGGACGCGCTCGTCGCGGCCGCGGCGGGCCCGGTGACGGCGATGCACGACGCGACGGAGCGCGGAATCGACAACGCCCTGCACGAACTCGCCGCCGCGTCCGGGGTTCGGCTCTCGGCCGAGCGCGAGCGCTTCCCGTTCGCGCCCGGCGTCCGCGAGGTCTGCGACGCGTTCGGCCTCGACCCGTGGGTGTCCTCCAGCGAGGGCACCGTCCTCCTCACCGTCCGGCCGGACGACGTGGACGGCGTCCTCGGCGCACTCGCCGACGAGGGGATTCGGGCCGCCGACGTCGGGCGCGTCGAGACCGGGTCGGGCGTGCGAATGGACGGCGCGCCGCTCGCAGAGCCGTCGCGCGACCCGCTCTGGGACGCCTACGAGCGCGGGAAGGAGGAGTACGGCGTGCAGACGGCGTGGGCGGAGGAGTGGGACGCCGCGTAGTCATCTCGTGAAGAACACAGCCGTCGCTCGCCGGCCAAACGCGGGAGAAAGTGGGTGCGACGCGGCCCGTCGCACCTCGCTCGTAGCTCCCGCTCCATCTTTTTCCGGGTCGGATTCGCACTGCGTGCGAACCGCTCCCCGCAAAAACATGGGTGAAAAAGACCGGGCGCCGGAGGCGCCCGGCGGAAGAACGCCGCCGCTCACCGGCGAAACGAGGGAGAATGTGGCGCGACGCGGCCCGTCGCACCTCGGTCGTATCTATTGCTCGTGACGAGAACGACTTAAAGGAAGGAGAGGGCGAGCACCGGCGTTATGCCGGGGGAGCGCGCTACGAGGGGTATGGACGGCGACGGACCGACCGCGGGGGCGGGCGTGCGCGAGCGAGTACGCGTCGTCTTCCGCGACAAGGATCGACGGCGGGGCGCGCGCTCGACGCGGCGCTGTTCGCGCTGAACCTCGCGTTCGTCGGCGTCTACGTCGCGCAGACGTATCCGCTGTCTGCGGCCGTGCAGGACGCGCTCTGGACGGTCGAACTGTCGGTCGCCGTCGTCTTCGCCGTCGAGTACGCGGTGCGGGTCGCCGTCGCGGAGAACGCGCTCGCGACGGTGCGCGACCCGTACGCGCTCGCCGACGCGCTCGCGATTCTGCCGACGTTCGCGGTGTTCGTGCTGCCGACGGCGACCGTCTCGTCCGTCGGCTTCCTCCGCGCCGTCCGCGTCGTCAGAGTCCTCCGATTCTACCGGTTCACGCGAGACGCGGAGTTCTTCTTCGGGACGGTGTCGGACAACGCGCTGCGCGCGGCGAAACTGCTCGTCACCGTCCTCGTCATCCTCTTCGTCTCCGCGGGCCTGTTCTACGGCGCCGAACACGCGGCGAACCCGGACGTCTCGACGTTCGGCGACGCGTTCTACTACACCGTCGTGACGCTCTCCACGGTCGGGTTCGGGGACGTGCTCCCCGTGACGACGCTCGGACGGTGGGTGACCATCGCCGCCATCATCGCCGCCATCATCCTCGTGCCCCAGCAGGCGAGCAAGATAGTGAAGGAGTGGACGGCGCGAGAGACCGTGAACGTCACCTGCCCGAGCTGCGGGCTGTCGGCGCACGACCCGGACGCCTCGCACTGCAAGGCCTGCGGGCACGTCATCTACCACGAGACCGACGGGTCGGAGTAGGGGTCAGTAGCGGCGCTCGAACGACACCGGCGTGGCGTGCGTGTAGTAGGGGCCGCCGAGTCGGCCGACGGTCGTGATCTCGCGCGAGTCGACCTGTCCGTCCCGCATCGCGTCCTCGGCGACGCGGAAGTGGACGACGTCGCCGACGATCATCGTGCGGCCCGCTATCTCCTGTGAGTCCGCGAGTTCGCACTCCATCGTGATCGGCGAGTCCGCGACGTACGGCGCGTCGACCCGCTCGCAGGACGCGCGCGGGATCCCGGCGAGTTCGAACTCGTCGCTGTCGTCCGCGGGGTCGGCGGCGGTGTGGTCCATGCGTTCGGTCGCCTCGGCGACGACGACGCTCACGGAGAACTCGCCCGTGTCGAGGACGTTGCGCGGCGTGTCCTTCAACTCGCCCCCGCGCTCGCGGTGAACATCACCATCGGGTCGTCGGAGCCGACGTAGTTGTACGAACTGAACGGCGCGAGGTTGTCCCGGCCGGCGTCGTCCCGCGTCCCCACCCACGCGACCGGACGCGGACTGACGGCGGTCTTGACGATTCGCGCGCGCTCACGGGGCGTCAGGTCGTCCGCGGCGTAGTCTGGCACGCGCTCGGGTACGCGAGAGGGCCACAAGAGCGTTGAGGAACGCCGACGACGCGCGTGGGCGGACCAGACCATTCATTTGGGGCGGCGTCGTGCCCCGAACCATGACCGACCTCGTGACGTTCGGCGAGACGATGCTCCGCCTCTCCCCGCCCGGCCAGGAGCGCCTGGAGCGCGCGACCGAACTCGAGTTCCGCGCCGCGGGCGCGGAGAGCAACGTCGCCGTGAACGCCGCCCGCCTCGGCCTCGACACCGCGTGGCTCTCGAAACTCCCGGACTCCCCGCTCGGACGGAAGGTCGTCGCCACCCTCGAAGGACAGGGAACGGAGACGGACGTCGTCTGGAGCGACGAGGGCCGACAGGGCACCTACTACCTCGAACAGGCGTCGAAGCCCCGCGCGACGAACGTCGTCTACGACCGCGCGGACGCCGCCGTCACCACCGCCACGCCCGACGAACTCCCGACCGAGCGCGTCACGGCCGCCGACGCGTTCTACACGTCCGGCATCACCCCCGCGCTCTCCGACACCCTCGAAGACACCACGCGGGACCTCCTCGAACGCGCGCAGGCCGCCGGCACCACCACCGCGTTCGACGTGAACTACCGCTCGAAGCTCTGGACGCCCGGCGAGGCCCGGCCCGTCGTCGAATCCCTCCTCCCCGACGTGGACGTGCTCGTCACCGCCGTCCGGGACGCCCGCACCGTCCTCGGCCTCGACGGGGACGCCGAACGCGTCGCCCGCGACCTCGCCGACGAGTGGGGGTTCGAGACGGTCGTCGTGACGCGCGGCGCCGACGGCGCGCTCGCGCTCCGCGACGGCGACGTCACACGACAGGGCTCGTTCGAGACCGAGACGCACGACGCCGTCGGCACCGGCGACGCGTTCGTCGGCGGTTTCCTCGCGCGTCGCCTCCGCGGCGACGGCGTCCCGAAAGCGCTCGAATACGCCGCCGCGACCGCCGCGCTCAAACGCACCATCCCCGGGGACGTCGCGCTCGTCACCCCGGACGAAGTCGAGCGCGTCGTCGAACACAGCGACGACGGCATCGCCCGATAGCGTCGGCGAGGAGCCGTCGCGAGACTAACCGGTGGCCACAAGGGACTTCCCCGCGGCGGCGGTGAGACACCGACGCATGAGGCACAAAACGGTCGTAGCGACAGCGGTACTGCTACTCGTCGCGTCCATCGCGGCGCCCGTCTCCGCGGCGTCCGGGAACGCGAGCGGGCACGCGTACGCCGGGTCGAGCGTCACCTTCGACGCGCAGGACTCGGCGATTGCGAACTACACCGTCGACGGCCACACCGTCGTCCAGCGACTCGGCGTGCAGTCGACGTCGAAGGCGTCGTCGAGCGGATCGCTCGACGTCGGCATCGGCGCGAACGTCGACCTCGGGACGCTCACGAACGTCGACTTCGCGTCCATCTCCGTCGGCGCGCGCACCGAGACCGGCGCGCGCGTCACCACCGAGAGCGGCGCGACGATCACCGCGAACGACGACGACCACGGCGTCCTCGTCGTGGACAGCGGCGGGAAATCGCAGGTCGTCGTCGCGAACGTCTCCGCTGACGCGTCCGCGAACCCGGACGGCGACAGCCAGGTCGAAGTCACGACCGACGGCGGCACGCAAACGACGTTCCTCGCCGTCGGTAACGCGAGCGTCGCCGTGAACGAGAACGGCGACGTCTCCGGGCAGGTCGGCGAGAACGGCAAGCTCGTCGTCCGGAGCTACCCGCACGGGAAGACGAAGGCCGACGAGCACGCCGAGGAGTACGTCGCGTCCGGTCTCGCCGTCGGCGAAGCGTACGCCACCGCCGGCGCGAACGCGAGCGGCGACGCCACCACGAGCACGGTGACGTACGCCAACGACACGACCATCGAGGCGGCGCAGACCGGCGAATCGACCGTGAACGTCACCGTCGACCGCACCGCCCACCAGGGGAAGGTCGTCGTGACCACCGTCTCGAAGGACGCCGTCGGATCGCTCGACGACGTCTCGGTCACCGTCGACGGTGAGGCCGCCGTCGAAGCGTCCTCCTACGCGGACCTCGAATCCGCCGTCGGGAGCGACCACGCGGCCTACGTCGTGAAACAGCAGACCGAGGGACAGGCGACCGTCTTCGTCGCGTTCAACCACTTCTCGACGCACACCGCGTCGATCAGCGGCGCGAACGCCGACCAGACCACATCCAGCACGTCCGAGACGTCCAGCAGTTCGTCCTCCAGCACGTCGGGTGGATCGACCAGTAGCGGCTCCAGTCCCGGCTTCGGCCTCGTCGCCGGCGCCGGCGCGCTCCTCGCGCTCGCCGCGTTCGCGCGACGAGACTAGCGGGCCGAACGGCTAACATCCCCGCCCGAGTAGGGCGGGTATGCACGTTCTCGTCATCGGCGCGTACGGGAGCGCGGGCGCCGCCGCCGCGGAAGTGCTCGCCGACGCGAACGTCGACGTGACGCTCGTGGACGACGGCGACCCGGGCGGCGGTCTCTGCATCCTCCGCGGCTGTATGCCGTCGAAGGAACTCCTCGGCGCCGCCCAGCACCGCTATCAGGCGCGCGAGGACCCGCGCCTCGACGCCGACGTCACCGTGGACGTCGCTGACGTCGTCGCTCGCAAGGACGACCACGCGAGCGAGTTCGCCGCGCACCGCCGCGAGAGCGTCCACGAACTCGCGGAACGCGAGAACGTCGAATTCCTCCACGAGCGAGCCGCGTTCGTCGACGACGACACGGTCAGGGTCGGCGAGCGGACGTACGAACCGGACTACGTCGTGCTCGCGACCGGATCGACGCCGACGCGCCCGGACCTCCCGGGACTCGACGACGTCGACCCGATAGGGTCGGCGGACGTGCTGGACGCGACCGAGTTTCCCGACACGGGCGTCGTCCTCGGGTTCGGCTACGTCGGCCTCGAACTCGTCCCGTACCTCGCCGAGGTCGGTGGGATGGACCTCACGGTCATCGAGCACGACGAGCGACCGATCGACCGGGCGCGCCCGGAGATGGGGGACGCACTGCTCGACGCGTACCGCGAGGAGTTCGGCGTAGAGGTGTTGACGAACGCGGAAGAACAGTGCGTCGAACCGGACGGCGACGGCGGCGTGCGCCTCACGGTCGAGCGCGACGGCGACGAGCAGGTCGTCACGGCCGACCGCTTGTTCTGTTTCACGGGCCGCGACCCGGCGGTCGAAGGACTAGGTCTCGACGCGGCCGGGATCGATCCGACGCCGGGATGGGTGGACGGGGAGACGCTGCGCTCGCGCGACCACCCGCGAGTGTTCGCGGCGGGGGACGTCACGGGCGATAGGATGCTCCTCCACGTCGCCAAGGAGGAGGGCGCGACGGCGGCGCGGAACGTGCTCGCGGACCGGCGGGGCGCGCCGCTGGAGCGCTACGATCCGATCACGCACCGCGTCGTCTTCGCGGCAGCGGGCGTCTACCCGTACGCGTCGCTCGGGATGACGGAGTCGGAGGCCGAGGCGGCGGGCCACGACGTCGTCGTGGCGACGCGCGAGGCGAGCGACGACGGCATCTTTCGACTGAAGCGCGTCCCCAGGGGGAGCGCGTCGCTCGTGGTGGACGCCGCGGACGGGACGGTGCTGGGCTACCACGGCGTCCACTACGAGGCGGACACGATGGCGAAGACGATGCAGGTCGTCGTGGAGAACGAGGTGGACGTCCGGGAGGTCCCGGATCGGGCGTACCATCCGACGACGCCCGAGATACTCGACGGCCTCGTTCGGGACGCGAAATCGGAGCTGTAGGGGCTGACGGACGGCGCGGGCGGGTTCTGCCGCCTGATTCGTCCGCGCGCGGTGCGCCGCCGACGTCGCCGTGTTCGCGCGCGGCCCGTCTCAGGGCACACGCCACGGTGGCCGCGTCCTCGTATAAGAACTCAGGCGACGGTGCAGCCGTCGGCGTACGCGACGTCGGCGACGGAGTCGATGGGGTCGTCGCCGCACGCGGGACAGTCGGGGTCGCGGGCGACCGGGACCTCGTCGAAGCCGACGCTCGCGGCGTCGTAGTGGAGGAGGCGACCGGTGAGCAGGTCGCCGACGCCGACGACCGATTTGACGGCTTCGGTGGCCTGGAGACAGCCGACGGTGCCGGGGAGGACGCCGAGGACGCCGGCGGTGGCGCAGTCGGGGACGACGCCGGGTTCAGGGGGTTCGGGGAAGACGCACCGATAGCAGGGCCCGTCGGGAGTGACGGTGATCGCTTGGCCCTCGAATCGATAGACTGCGCCGTGGCTGAACGGGACGTCGTTGATGACGCAGGCGTCGTTGACGAGGTAGCGCGTCTCGAAGTTGTCCGTGCAGTCGACGACGAAGTCCCGGCCGGTGACGAGCGACTCGGCGTTCTCCGGGGAGAGGCGTTCGTCGTGCGTCTCGACGTCGACGTCGGGGTTGAGGTCGGCGACGAACCGCCGCGCGGAGTCGACTTTCGACGTGCCGACGTCGGCGTCGCGGTGGATGACCTGTCGCTGGAGGTTCGAGCGCTCGACGACGTCGTCGTCGACGACGGCGAGGCGGCCGACGCCGGCGGCGGCGAGGTACTCGATGGCGGGCGCGCCGAGGCCGCCGGCGCCGACGACGAGGACGTTCGCGTCGCGCAGCGCGGCCTGCCCCTCGGGGCCGACGCCGTCCATGATGATGTGCCGCGAGTACCGGTCGAGTTCGGTGGGGTCGAGGTCGAGGCCGGTCATAGTGGGGGGTGGAGTGCGAGCGCCTAACGCGTGTCGGTGGCAGCGATGCGGGCGGGTCGAGCGAGCGTCGGCGCGCTCGGTCACGGCCGCTCGGGGCGTGCGGGGTGCCGCGGGTAGTCGTGGAGGGCGGTCATCTCGGGGCGTGGTTTCCGACGCGACACCAAAAGGAACGGGGGTCGCTTCAGGGCGCGGGCCAGAGCGGGAGGTCGGCGTATCGGTCGCCGCGGTCGGGGAACGGGACGACGACGACGTCGTCCGGGGCGAGGCGGCCGCGTTCGGCGAGGCGTCGCACCGCGGCGAGCGCGCCGCCCGAGGACGGGCCGACGAGGAACTCGCCGTCGACGCGGAGGTGGCGTTCGACCGCCTCGCGGTCGTGCTGGCCCGAATCGTGGATCGCTGGGTCGGCGTCGGCGTAGCGCTCGCGGAGGCGTCGCGCCTCGTAGTAGGCGTCCGCCGTGGGGACCGCGAGGACGTCGTCGAGTTCGTCGCGCGCGTAGACGTCGGGGTCGTGGAAGCGCGGCCCGCGAACGTACTTCAGGCCGTCGATGCCGTGGCTCGGCTCCGCGGGTTCGTAGGCGACGACGGTGACGTCGCCCCGGTCGCTGAGCGCGCGCGCGACGCCCGTGACCGTCCCGCCCGAGCCCGCGCCCGCGACGAAGTGCGTGACGCGGCCGTCCGTCTGCGCGCGTATCTCGGGGCCGGTCGTCTCCTCGTGCGCGCGCGGGTTCGCCGGATTCGCGTACTGGTCGGGCACGTACGCGTCCGACTCTTCGGCCCGTCGAGCCGCGAGGTCCAGCATCGCCTCGTAGTCGGGCGCCTCCGTCACCGTCCCGCCGACGTCCCGAATCGCCGCTCGCTTTCGCTCGGGCGCCTCCGCCGGCATCACGATTTCGACGTCGTGGCCGCGCGCGACGCCGAGGCGCGCGAGCGCCGTCCCCGTGTTCCCCGAGGAGGGTTCGACGACGCGGGCGTCGGACGCGACGTCGGCCGCGTCCAGCATCGAGCGCGCGATGCGGGACTTCACCGACCCGCCCCCGTACGGCTGTTCGGGGAGGTTGTACCACTCGGGTTTCGCGTACACCTCGCAGGGAACGCCGGGGAGTTCGACCGCGAGCAGCGGCGTCCCGCCGATGCGCGACTCGTCGATGGCCGGCGCGTCCGTCATCGCCCGCGAGTTCGCCGTCCGGTCCCGTAAGCGATTGGGCCGAAGCGGACCGCGAAACCGCTCGGCGCGAATCCGAACCCCAGAAATGGGCCCTGGCGGATTTGAACCACCGATCACCCGGTGTCTCATTCCAACACCGACTTAATTTCACCGAGATAGGTGTTGGAATTATGAGCCGGGGGCTGTAAACCAGACTGAGCTAAGGGCCCTCTTTCACGTCGAGATATTTGGCCGCCCACCTTTAGCGTGTCGGGATCAGTTACTGGTAATCCCGCGTTCACGCAGCGCGGCGTTGAGGTCCGCGACGTCTCGGATGACCACGACGTCGTGGCCGGCATCACGTAGGTGCGCGAGTTTCTCCGCGAATCCCTCGGCGTTGGGCCGAGTCCCCTCGGCGTAGCCGTCGACTTCGATCCAGAGGCCGATATCGGGGAGGAAGAAGTCTCCACGCCACCGAGTATTCTCGACGGCAGGATGAACGTCGTAGGTGAGTCCGGCGTCGTTGAGCAACGTCGCGACGGCGAGTTCGTGCCGACTCTCGAGTTGCGCTCCGTGTGGGCCGCGACACGGTGCGCCATGTTTCTCACCGGC
>JBDGUG010000006.1:0-13887 GCA_042216135.1 Halarchaeum sp.
CTTTCTGTCGGTTTGGTACTCGTTATTACTGCTGGTTTTAAACTAGAACGGATGGACCTCACCCGAGGATTCCAACCTCGGGCAGAGGTGGTAGACTGCAAACCCTAATATCCCAACTCAGCGGTGCGGTTCCGTGGGATTCCTCCGCCTTCAGGCGGAGGAGGAAGTCAAGAAGAATCGGCTGACGGGACGTCTATGTCAGGACCGAGAGAGAAAACGTTCCAAAGTCACGAACCGTTCGAGGACGTAAAAGGGGGTCGCGTCAGGTGTGCGTCGCGAGTTCGACCTCGTAGCCCGCGCCCTCGATACCGTCGAGGATGGACGCGGTGTGCTGCTCGCCGCTCGCCTCCACCGTGAACACGAGGTACGCTTCGCCGACGTCCAGGTCCTCCACGGAGCGGTCGTGGCGGACGTCGTGGATGTTCGCGCCGTAGTCCGCGATGATACCTGACAACTCCGACATCTTCCCCGGTCGGTCGTCGATACGTACTCGGAGTCGGAGGATCTGTCGGCGCTCCGTGAGCGCGTGAATGAGGAGCGTGCGCAGCATCGTCATGTCGAGGTTCCCCCCGCAGAGCAGCGGCATCACAGTCTCCCCGGAGACGTCCAGGTCGTCGCTCAGAATCGCCGCGACCGACGCCGCACCCGCGCCCTCAACCACCTGCTTCGCGCGCTCCAGGAGGAGCAAGAGCGCCTGCGATATCTCCGCGTCCGAGACGGTCACCACCTCGTCGACGTTCTCCCGGATGATCGACAGCGTCGCCTCCGAGATGCCGCCCGTCGCGATGCCGTCCGCGATGGTGTCCACCTCGTCGAGCGTCACCGGCGCGCCCTTATCCAGGCTCTCGTGCACCGTCTCCGCGCCCGTCGCCTGCACGCCCACGACGCGCACGTCCGGCGAGAGATGCTTCAGCGCCGTCGACACGCCGCTGATGAGGCCGCCGCCGCCGATGGGGACGACGACCGTGTCCAGGTTCGGGTGGTCGTGGTACATCTCGATGCCGAGCGTCCCCTGCCCGGCGATGATGTCCGTGTCGTCGTACGCGTGGACGAACGACGCGTCCTCGTCGTCCGCGGCGAGCGACTGGGCGTGCGCCATCGTCTCCTGGAAGTCGTCCCCGACCAGTTCCACCGACGCGCCGTAGCTTCGCGTCGCGTCTATCTTCGCCTGCGGCGCGTTCGTCGGCATGCAGATGGTGGAGTCCGCCCCGCACTTCGTCGCCGCGAGCGCGACGCCCTGCGCGTGGTTGCCCGCGCTCGCCGCGATGAACTTCTCCGCGCCCGCCGCGACGTCCTGGCTGATCTTGTTGTACGCGCCGCGGGTCTTGAACGACCCCGTCCACTGGAGGTGCTCCATCTTCAGGTAGACGTCCGCGTCGACGAACTCGCCCAGGGACGTGCTGCGCTCGACGGGCGTCTGCTTCACCACCGTCTCGTCGTCGAGGCGCTCGCGCGCCTGCTCGATGTCGCCGTACGACACCGGGAGTTCGGTCGATTCGCTCATCTGTCCCCCCTCATCGGATGAGTTTCTCCCGTCCGGGGTCGAACAGCGGTTCCTCGCGAACGGTCGCGTCGTACGTCTCGCCCTCGCACGCGACGCGGACGTCGGTGCCGGGGTCGGCGTACTCGCTCGGGACGTACGTGTACGCGACGGACTCCCCGATGGAGTAGCCGTAGTCGCCCGCCTGCACGTAGCCGAGCGTCTCCTCGCCCTCGGCGTCGAGGACGGGGCGGCCGCTCAGCGCGACGTCCGTCGAGTCGTCGAGCGTCACCGGGACGATGTGGCTGTCGATGCCCTCCTCGCGGGCCTGCGCGAGCGCGTCGCGCCCGACGAAGTCGGTGTCCATGTCGACGGCGAACCCGAGGCCGGCCTCGAAGGGGTTGGAGTCCGTGTCGATGTCCGTCCCCCAGAGCCGGAACCCCTTCTCGAGGCGCATCGATTCGAGCGCGCCGCCGCCCATCGGCCGCACGTCGAGGTCCTCGCCGGCGTCCTCCAGGACCTCCCAGAGCCGACGGCCGTACTCGGTCGGCGTCCACAGCTCCCAGCCGAGTTCGCCGACGTAGGAGACGCGCATCGCCATCACCGGGACCTCCCCGACGTACATGCGCTTCGCGCTGAAGTACGGGAAGCCGTCGTTCGAGACGTCCGCGTCCGTGACGCGCTGGAGGAGCATGCGGGACTTCGGCCCCCAGAGGCCGATAGTCGACCGCCCGCCCTCGTCGACGTTCACCGAGACGGTCTCCGGCGCGCGCTCCTCGAGCCACGACCCGTGGATGCCGGGGGAGTTCCCGCCGCCGGTCGTGACGACGTACTCCTCGTCGCCGAGGCGAGCGACGGTGACGTCCGCGAGGATGCCGCCGCCCTCGTTGCAGAGCAGCGAGTAGGTCACGTCGCCGACGTCCATGTCCACGTCGTTCGTGCAGACGCGCTGCAGGAACTCGCCCGCGCCGGCGCCCGAGACGTCCACGGCGCTGAACGACGTCATGTCGAACATCGAGACGTGCTCGCGCGTGTGCAGGTGTTCCGCGCCCTCGATGGGCGAGCGGTTGATCCCGCGCCACCCCTCCTGTTCGGGGATGTCGTCGGCGTAGCGCTCCGCGAGGTCCGCGTTCGACTCGTAGTACTGCGGGGACTCCCAGCCGCCGCCCTGGTAGAACTCCGCGCCGAGTTCGCGCTGGCGCTCGTGGAACGGGCTGGTGCGGAGGCCGCGGTGGTCGTCCGGCTGCCAGCGCGGTTCGACGACGCTGTACACCTGCCGGTAGCGCGTCGCGCCCCGGTCCACGAAGAAGTCCTTCTCGCCGGCGTGCGGTTCGAAGCGTCGGACGTGGATGCCGCCGACGGGCACCGGCCCCGAGGGGAGGCGCGGGACGCCGTTCTCCATCCACTCCGCGAGGATGCGCCCGTAGCCGCCGGAGTGCGTCCACCAGATGGCGAGCGCGGTCCAGAGGCCGTCCACCTGCGCCGTCTCGCCGACGGCGGGCATCCCGTCGGGCGTGAAGACGAAGATGCCGTTCTCCGTCGCCTCGTAGTCGACGTCCTGGGTCGCGGGCAGGAGTTCGTCGAACGCCTGCTTCGCCGACTTGTCCCGGTCGGGGTGGGTCGCGCGCTCCCAGTGCTTCTCGGAGAACCCGCGGACCGAGGCCTGGCGCTCCTCGGTGTTCTTCCCCATCGCGTCCGGGTCGACGGAGAGCGTCTCGTGGTTGTACGAGCCCATCCCGACGGCGTCGCCGTGCGTGCGGAAGTAGAGCGAGTGGTCCTGGTCGCGGCCGACCGGCCGGTTCGGGCCCTCGCTCATCTGCTCGGCGATGTCTCGCTGACCGGGGACGTCGAGACCGGTCGTGTTCTCGCCGACGTCGCTGTCCTCGGCGGCGAGTTCGTCGAGCGGTTCGGTGACGACGTACTGGTGTTCGACGGGCGCGATGGGGAGGTCGAGGCCCGCCATCTGTCCGGTCTGGTAGCCCCAGTTGTTCGTCGCGATGACCGCGCGCTCGCAGTCGATGCGGCCCCTGTCGGTCTCCACGGCGGTTATCTCGCCGCCCTCGACGTCGAGGTCCGTGACCTCCGTATCCCCGACGAACGTCGCGGGCGTCTCCTCCATGTACCACTGGAGCGCGCCGATGCCGTCGACGCGCCCGTCGGTCGGCGAGTAGTAGCCGCCGAGTATCTCGTCCTCGTCGACGAGCGGCAGGTGCTCCGCGACTTCCTCCGGGGAGAGCAACTGCGGTTCGGGCAGGCCGTAGGAGGTCGCCCACTCGACGCGCCGGCGGAGGAAGTCCATGCGCTCCTCGGAGCGCGCGACTTCGATGCCGCCGACTTCGTCGTAGACGCCGGCGTCCTTCAGGAGTCTGCTCGTGTAGTGCGCCGCCTTCGTCTGCGTCTTCGACGGCGACGTCTGGAACATTATGCCGGGCGCGTGGACGGACGATCCGCCGGTGACCGGGAGCGGGCCCTGGTCGACGACGACGATGTCCTCCGCGCCGAGTTCCGCGAGGTGGTAGGCGACGCTACAGCCGACCGCGCCGGCGCCGACGACGACGGTCTCGGCTCGAGAGGGTGGCTC
Organism: Halarchaeum sp.; assembly: GCA_042216135.1. GTDB lineage: Archaea > Halobacteriota > Halobacteria > Halobacteriales > Halobacteriaceae > Halarchaeum. The sequence continues at coordinate 4,062 of JBDGUG010000006.1, forward strand.
CGTGCTCATGTGTCTCGTGGTGGTGTGCACGGGAGCGTCTGATAAGTGCAACGGTGGATGGGACGAGAGAAACGCCGAGGAACGGCTTAGAGGCGCCCTAACTCGGCCGGTGAGTCGATATCGACGGGCGATTCGCGCGGCCGTGCGCGCTCGCCGCGAAACCACAAAAGGTAAGAAAAATTATATCTCTGGTCGGCGGCCTAGAGGAGCGGTTCCTCGCGCACCGTCGCGTCCACCAACTCGCCCTCGTAGCGCACCTGTACGTCCGTCCCGGGGTCCGCGTACTCGGGCGGGAGGTAGGTGTAGGCGACGCACGCGCCGACCGAGTAGCCGTACTCGGCGCTGTGGACGTAGCCGAGCGACTCGCCCGTCTCCGGGTCGAGGACGGGCCGATCAGCCATCACCATCGCCTCCGGGTCGTCCAGCGTCAGGCACGCGACGAGGTGCTCGCGCTCCGAGTCGTCGCGCGCGGCCGCTTCGGCGACGGCGTCCTTCCCGACGAAGTCGGTGTCGAGGTCCACCGCCCACCCGAGGCCCGCCTCGTACGGGTCGTGCTCGGTGTGCAGGTCCTCGCCCCAGAGCCGGAACCCCTTCTCGATGCGGAGCGCGTCCAGCGCGCCGTTCCCATAGGGGCGGATGCCGTGCTCCTCGCCCGCGTCGAGCAGGAGCTCCCAGAGGCGCTCGCCGTACTCGCTCGGCGCGTAGAGCTCCCAGCCGAGTTCGCCCGCGTACGAGACGCGGAGCGCGGTGACGGGGACGTTCTTCACGAAGAACTGCTGACTCGTGAAGAACGGGAACGCGTCGTCCGAGAGGTCCACGTCCGCCACCTCGGAGAGCACCGTCCGGGCGTTCGGGCCCGTGCAGACCATCGCCGCGAGACTCGACGTGACGTCGTTCACCACCACGTCCTCGGGCGCGCGCTCGCGCACCCACGCGACGTGCTCGTTCCCGACTTCGCGCCCCGTCGTCAGCAGGAGGTAGCGGTCTTCGTCCGTGCGCGTCACCGTGATGTCGGCGCGCACGCCGCCCGCCTCGTTACACATCAGCGTGTAGCGGACGTCCCCGACGTCCAGGTCCACGTCGTTCGTGCAGAGGTGCTGGACGAACTCGCCCGCGTCCGCGCCCACCACCTCCATCTTGTTGAACGACGTCATGTCGTGGAGGCCGACCTTCCGGCGGACGTTCAGGGCCTCCGCGCCCTCGATGGGCGAGTAGTACTTCGCCTCCCAGCCCTCGCGCTCGGGAATCTCGTCGCCGTACTCCGCGAGCAGGTCCGCGTTCGAGTCGAACCACTGCGGCTCCTCCCACCCGGCCTCCGCCCAGAGCTCCGCGTCGAGCTCCCGGTGGCTGTGGTACATCGGCGTCCGCCGGATGTCCCGCTGTTGCTCCGTCCACACCCACTTCGGGTGCATGATGTTGTAGACGATGCGGTACTCCTCGCCGCCGAGGTAGCGCGCGAAGTCCCACGAGCCCTCGTGGGCGTCGAAGCGGTTCACGTCGCTGTGCGAGAGGTCGATGCGTTCGCCGCCGTCGAGGCGCGGGACGCCGTTCTCCATCCACTCCGCGAGCGCCTTCCCCGCGCCGCCGGCGTGCGTCACCCAGATGGCCGCCGCCGTCCAGAGGCCGTCGTAGCCCTCGACGGGCCCCATGACGGGCAGGCCGTTCGGGGACTCGGCGAACATCCCGTTGTACTTGTATTCGAGCTCCTTCCCCTCCGTCGCGGGGATGAGTTCGTCGCTCGCCCGCCGCGGCGCCTTGTCCGGCCGGTCGGGATGCGTGGCGTTCTCCATGTGGTACTCGGTGAACGAGTGCACCGAGCCCTGCTCGCCGTCCGGGTCGTTCCCGCCGAGCTCCATCGGATCCGGGACGATGGGCTCGTGGTTGTACGAGCCGATGCCGTACGCGTCCCCGTGCGTGCGGTAGTACATCGCGTTGTCCTGGTCGCGGAGGATGGGCCGGTCGGGGTCCGCGAGCAGGCGCTTGGCCTTGTCGCCGGAGACGTTCTCGTAGTTCTCGAAGAGCGGGTGGTCGGTGACGTCCACCGCGCCGTCCGCGAGTTCGTCGAGGGACTCCGTCATCGTGTACTGGTGTTCGACGGGCGTGACGGGGAGGTGGACGCCGAGTTTCTCGCCGAGCTGGCGCGCCCAGATGTTCGTCGCAACCACCACCTCGTCGCACTCGATGTCGCCGTTCTCGGTGACGACGCCCGTTATCTCGCCGTCCTCGACGGTGACGTCCTCGGTGCGGGTGTGCGGGACGAACTCCGCGCCGTTCGCCATCGCCTCGCGGGCGAGCGCGTCGCACGCGACGACGCCCGACACCTGGCCGTCGGTCGGGGAGTAGTAGCCGCCGAGAATCTCGCCGGGGTCGACGAGCGGGAGTTCGTTCGCGACTTCCTCGGGGGAGAGGATCTGGGGGTCGTCGATGCCCCAGGCTTTGGCGTTCTCGACGCGGCGTTCGAGGAAGTCCATGCGCTCCTCGGTGCGCGCGACTTCGATGCCGCCGACTTCGGTGAAGGCCGGGGTGCCGTCGGCGCCTTCGAGGTCGGAGTAGAGCCGTCGGCTGTAGTCCGCGAACTTGGTGAGGGTCTTCTCCTCGGCCGTCTGGAACATGATCCCGGGCGCGTGCGTCGACGACCCGCCGGTCGTCGGCATCGGCCCCTGGTCCACGACCACGACGTCGTCGCGGCCCAACTCGGTGAGCTGGTACGCGACGTTACAGCCGACGATGCCCGCCCCGACGACGACGGTGCCCGCCTGCTCGGGCGGATTCTGTGTCGTCTCCATGATAATCGGCACGTGCCCGCGAGGCCCGATATAGCTATCGCCGCCCCACCGAGACCAGAAACGTAGGGGGACTGATAGCTATAGGTTCGCGATGCGCTTGAACGCGCCCGCGCCGCGAAGGGGCTTTCACTCGCCGAGCCAACAGGTAGTGTATGGACTACGCGCCCGTCGCACACGAGCACGAGGAACTGCCCCTCGGGACGCTCCCGTCGGGGACGCCGGTCACCGTTCCCGTCCACCGCTACGTCGGCGGGGCCGGACCGACCGTCCACGTGCAGGCCCTCCAGCACGGCATCGAGGTCAACGGGCCCGCGGCGCTCCGACGCCTCCACGAGCGCCTCCTCGACGCCGACGTCGCCGGAACGGTCGTCGTCGTCCCCGTCGCCAACCCGCTCGCGTTCGACCACCGCTCGTACATGACCCCGCACGCCCTCGACGCCCTCAACGGGAATCTCAACCGCGTCTGGCCGGGCGACGCCGACGGGACGTTCCAGGAGCGTCTCGCCGCGAGCCTCTGGGACGTCGTGTGCGAGGCGGACGCCGTCGTCGACCTCCACACGGGGAGCGCGGACATGCTCGAACACGCCCGCTTCGTCGAGGGCGACGCGGACGCGGAACGCCTCGCGTCCGCCTTCGGCACCAGCCACCTCCTCGTCGACGCCGACGACGCCCCGACGGACGACGCGTTCAGCGGTCGGTTGCGCGTCGCACTCGCACGCGAGGACGTCCCCGCCATCACGGTCGAACTCTCGAACAGCCGCGAACTGGCGCACGGGGCCGTCCGGCGCGGCGCCGACGGCCTCGAGAACGTCCTCCGGGCGCTCGACGTCCTCCCCGGGAGCCCCGACGACGCGCCCGACCAGTCGGTCCTCCACGACCGCGCGACGGACGCGATAGCCGGCGAATCCGGTCTCTTCGAGGCGCGCCCCGGCCTCTCCGTCGGTGACCGCGTCGCGGCCGGCGACGAACTCGGGACCGTCTACTGCCCGTCGACGTTCACCGAGCGAGAGACCGCCACCGCGGCCGTGGACGGCGTCGTCTACTCGCTGACGCGGGAGGCGGTCGTCGTCGTCGGCGAGCGACTCGTCGGCGTCGCCGACCCGGTGGCGTAGCCGGCCGCGGGCGCGCCCTACCTCTTAAACGGACGCGCATAGCCGTCCGCGGATAGAAGGGGATGGGCGCGCACCTCCCCGTGACCCATGCTACAGACGGCCGCCGTCTCCGAATCGAGGGGCGTCGACGCCCTCCTCGCGGACGCGCGCTACGAACTGATGCCGTTCGAGAGCTTCGACGACGAGCTAACCCACCTCCCCGACGGGGCGACCATCACGGTCACGACGTCGCCCCAACTCGGCATCGAGCGCACCGTCGAGCGCACCGAGGACGCGGCCGCGGCGGGCTACGACGTCGTGCCGCACGTCGCCGCGCGCTACGTCGAGGACCGCGAGCACCTCGTCGACATCGCGGAACGACTCACCGACGCCGGGATCACCGACATCTTCGTCCCCGGCGGCGACCTGGAGGAACCGGCCGGCGAGTTCGACTCCGCGCACGACCTCCTCGTCGCCCTCGACGACACCGACTACTCGTTCGAGGAGGTCGGAATCACCGGCTACCCCGAGGGGCACGCGTTCCTCTCCGAGGAGACGCTCTGGGAGTCCCTGGAGAAGAAGGCGCCGTACGCGACGTACCTGACGACACAGCTCTGCTACGACCCGGACGCCGTCCGCGAGTGGATCGCGGACGTCCGCGCGCGCGGCATCGACCTCCCCGTGCAGGTCGGCATCCCCGGCGTGATGAAGTACGAGCGCCTCCTCTCCATCTCCCGCAAGGTCGGCGTCGGCGACTCGATGAAGTTCCTCCGGAAGACGACCGGCATCCTCGGCTTCCTGCGCCAACTACTCGGCTCGCGCGGCCGCTACACGCCCGACGACCTCGTCGACGGCCTCGCCCCCCACGCCGACGCCGACGGTATCGCGGGCGTCCACGTCTACACGTTCAACCAGACCGCGGACGTGGCCGAGTGGCGCCGCGCGAAACTCGACGCCTGACAACCAGACCTCTCGGAAGCCTTACTGTTCGTGTCCTCTCGGGCGGGCCCGCGGGGGCGACCAAAGACCCTTGGTCGCGGCCTCGCCCCGATACGACGATGTACGACCACGTCGACGAGACCGACCCCGCGGCCGCGGCCGCGCTCAGGGGCGAACGGGAGCGGCAGAACGACACGCTCGCGATGATCGCGAGCGAGAACCACGTCAGCGAGGCCGTGATGGCCGCACAGAGCTCCGAACTCACGAACAACTACGCGGAGGGCTACCCCGGCGAGCGCTACTACGGCGGCTGCGAGTACGCGAACGACGTCGAGACGCTCGCCATCGAGCGGGCGAAGGAGCTGTGGGGGGCCGAGCACGTCAACGTCCAACCCCACTCCGGGTCGCAGGCGAACATGGCCGTCTACCTCGCCGTCCTCGACCCCGGTGATAAGATCCTCTCGCTGGACCTGACGCACGGCGGGCACCTCTCGCACGGCCACCCCGCGAACTTCGCCGGCCAGATATACGACGTCGAACACTACGAGATAGACCCCGAGACGGGCCGCATCGACTACGACGCGCTCGCCGACCACGCCGACGCCTTCGACCCCGACGTCGTCGTCTCGGGCTACTCCGCGTACCCGCGAACGATCGACTGGGAGCGCATCCAGTCGGTCGCCGACGCCACTGACGCCTATCACCTCGCCGACATCGCGCACATCACGGGACTCGTCGCCGCCGGCGAACACCCGTCGCCGGTCGGTATCGCCGACTTCGTGACGGGGTCGACGCACAAGACGATTCGCGCGGGCCGCGGCGGCATCGTCATGTGCGACGACGAGCACGCCGACGCCGTCGACACCGCCGTCTTCCCGGGCGCGCAGGGCGGGCCGCTGATGCACAACGTCGCGGGGAAGGCCGTCGGCTTCGGCGAGGCGCTGACGCCGGAGTTCGAGGAGTACGCGTCGCAGGTGGTGGCGAACGCGAAAGCGCTCGGCGAACGCCTCCGGGAACGCGGCCTCTCGCTCGTCTCCGACGGTACCGACAACCACCTCGTGCTCGTCGACCTGCGGGACTCCCACCCCGACACGACAGGGAAGGAGGTAGAGGAGGCGCTCGAAGCCGCGGGCGTCGTCCTGAACGCGAACACGGTGCCGGGGGAGACGCGCTCCGCGTTCGATCCGTCCGGCGTCCGCGCGGGCACGCCCGCGCTCACCACGCGCGGCTTCGAGGAACCGGAGATGCGCGACGTCGCGGACCTCATCGCGGACGTCGTGGACGCGCCGCACGACGACGACGTCGTCGCGTCCGCCAGCGCGCGCGTCGACGCGCTCACCGACGACCACCCGCTCTACGACTGACGCCACATAAACGGGTGCGGCTATTCGCGCCTTCTTTTATTGTGATCTGTTGACTCGGTTCAGAGGCATGTCGGGTGACGACGCTCACTACAACGTCCCGAGTATCGATCAGTCGGACAGAGAGTTACCACGCAACCTCCGACAGACCGGCGACCCCGGAATCGAGATGCTCGTCTCGACCCGCGTTCGCAAGTCGCCGTTCTTCGACAAGTCGTTCAACGAGGAGGGCGCGTGGCGCGCCACGGTATACAACCGAGTCTACCACCCGCGCGGCCTCGTCGAACCGGAAGACGGCGGCGCGATGGTGGAGTACGACGCGCTCGTGAACAAGGTGACGCTGTGGGACGTCGCCGTCGAGCGCCAGATCCGCGTGAAGGGCCCGGACGCCGAGGCGCTCACGAACTACCTCATCACGCGTGACGCGACCGAAATCGAGCCGATGAACGGCCGCTACGTCATCCTCTGCAACGAGGACGGCGGCATCCTGAACGACCCGGTCCTCCTGCGTCCCGAGGAGGACGAGTTCTGGTTCTCCATCTCCGACTCGACGCTCATGCAGTGGATTCAGGGCGTCAACGTCGGGAAGGACTTCGACGTCGAGGTGGACGAGATCGACGTCGCGCCGATGCAGATTCAGGGCCCGCTCTCCGAGGACGTCATGATCGACGTCGTCGGCGACGAGGTCAGCGACATCCCCTACTACGGCCTGATGGACGCCGAGATCAACGGCGTCGACGTCCTCATCAGCCAGACCGGCTTCTCCGGCGAGGCCGGCTTCGAGATCTACGTCAAGGACGCGACGAAGTACGCCGAGGACGTCTGGGATCCCGTCATGGCGTCCGTCAAGGACCACGGCGGAATGCAGATCGCGCCCGGCCACCACCGTCGTATCGCGGCCGGCATCCTCTCGTGGGGCCAGGACATGGACCACGAGACGTCGCCGTTCCAGGTCAACCTCGGCTACCACGTCCCGGACGACAAGGACGCCGACTACGTCGGGAAGGAGGCGCTCGAAGCGCAGAAAGAGCAGATCGAGAGCGGCGAGTACCCGTTCGAGCTCAAGCTCGTCGGCCTGAAGATGGCGGGCGAGCCGATCCGCGACTACGCCAACGACTTCTACCACATCAGCGACCCCGATACCGGGGAGAAGTGCGGCTACATGACGTCGCCGTGGTGGAACCCCGACCTGGAGACGAACATCGGTATGGGATTCGTCCCGGCGGAGAAACTGCAGGCGGAGACCGACGCGCTGCTCAACGACGAAATCTACGAGGAGGACCTCGACATCGAGTTCCAGGTCCACCTCCCCGACGAGTACTCCGAGGAGCCCGGTGAGCCGGTGTTCGCGACGGTCGCCGAGGTGCCGTTCAAGGAGTCCGTCAACCCGAGCGCCCGCGAGCAGGCGAAGCTGAACGCCCGTCAGGAGGCCGAATCCGACGACTGATCTGTCACGCGGTCCGCCCGCGAGCGACTGACGCGTCGCCCGCGGGCCCCCTGTCCCTTCGCGGGCCGCACGCGCGGTCCGTGACCCCTTCACACCCCTCTGTCCGCGGCCCGGCGCACCTCTCGCGCCGCCCGCGTGACGCGTGACGAGCGCCGCCCGGTGACGGCGCTCGTCGCACTCTGTGGCCTCTTCGTTTCGCAGTCGCTCGTCGTCCGTGTTCTTCCGCGCGCGTCCCCCCGCCGCTCGGCCGCGCTGTCGGTCAGTGCTCTCTGGTGCGTTCGGCGACCGTCGCGGCCAGAATGTTCCGCATCCCGCGACGGAGACGCCCGCTCGTCGCGGACGGCGAGAGGTCGAGTTTCTCCGCGACGTCGTCGAGCGCGACGTCCCGCGGTTCGTTGAAGTAGCCGGCGTCGTAGGCGACGCGGAGGGCGGCGCGCTGTTCGTCGGTCAGGCCGTACGAGGGTTCGTCGGCGGCCTCGTCGGTGCCGTGGATGTCGATGATGTCGAGGGCGATGTCGTTCTCGCGCGCGTACGTCCAGATGGTGTCGAGCGCGTCCCGGTCCGGGAGGAGGGCGTGAACGAGCCAGCCGGTGTCGCACGTCTCGGTGTTCACGAGGAAGCCGTTCACGTCGGTGACGATGGGGCTGATGAGCTTCGTCTCGGGCGTGTGCGAGATGTAGTAGACGCCCGCGTCGTCGCTCCAGTTCACGACTTCGTAGCTCGCGACCGTCTCGTCCGCCCGGAACGCGGTTTCGAGTTCCGCGCGGTCGGCGTGCTCGATGACGAACGGGAACTCCTCACTCCCGGGTGCGGTGGTTCCCTGTCGGAGGACGCGCATCTGGACGCCGTCGAGGCGCTTGAGCGTCGGGACGAGGGAGAGGCGGTCGTTCTCGATTCGGAGCGTGGTCGTGATGGACATGACGGAGCGTGTCGAACCGTTGGACGATGGCTAGCGGGACCGTTATATTTTTCGGCCGAGGGTTGTCACGTCGGCGAACGGACGTGATAGCGTTCGGGTCGCATCGCCACTCGCGCCGCGAACCACGACCTCTACGCGAGCTTACGTGTCCTGTTGCGTCGGAGCGCTGGCACGACGACGCGGCGGACCCACGTCCGTCTCCCCTTGACGGCGATATCTGTGTAAAAATCGGCCGCCCGCTCGTACGAAACCACGGCTACCCAGATACATACCACGTACGTACTTGATGCTGTCGGTCGTATCGCCCGCGTTCGATTCGGACCGGCCGTGCCAGGTAAGTTAATGTGGCCGCGGCGCCCTGAGACGAAGCGAGCAGTAGATGAACGTCGTACTCCCCGCCGGCGCGGAACGCCGCGGCCGGCCGCCGGCCGAGACGCGCGCCCCCGCGACGACTACGGTGGCCTGATCGTGCGCGACCACACGGACTCCGCCCGCGCGGGCGACGCCGACCGCGTCCCGCACGCACCCCCCGACGACACCGCGGACGACGCCTGGTTCGACCGTCGCCGCTTCCTCCGGGCCGCGGGCGTCGCCGGCCTCGCGAGCGTCGCCGGCTGTTCCACGCGCCGCGACCGATTCCGAACGTCCACGTCGACCGAGACGACGGAGGAGCCGCCGACCACGACGACAGCGGAGCCGACGGACGAGCCGTACTTCGAGCAGGGGCCCGTCGTCGGCCTGGAAGTCGTCGCAGACGGGCTCGTGATGCCGAACTCGATGGCGACGGCGCCGACGGGCGAGCGCTACGTCATCGACCAGGTCGGCGTCGTCCACGCCCTCGACCCCGACCCCCACGTCTTCGTCGACCTCACGGACCGCGTCGTCGACGTCGGCGAGGGGCTGCCCAGCTGGATCGCCGAGGACGAACGCGGCCTCATCGGCATCGCGCTCCACCCCGCGTTCGAGACGAACGGCCGGTTCCTCCTGCGGTACAGCACGCCCGCGCCCGACGACGAGACGCTCGACCACCGCGAGCGCCTCTCCGAGTTCCAGGCGAGCGATGACCGCACGACCGCCGACCCGGCGAGCGAGCGCATCCTCCTCGAACTCCCGTGGGAGCGCCCCATCCACCAGGCCGGCGCGCTCGACTTCGGCCCGGACGGCTACCTCTACGCGGCGTTCGGCGACGGCCTGAACCCGTGGAACGGCCAGGACATCACGGACAACCTGAAGGGGAGCATCCTCCGCATCGACGTCGACACCGCGACCGCAGAGCGCCCCTA
>JBDGUG010000001.1:0-3461 GCA_042216135.1 Halarchaeum sp.
GCGGTTCTTCATCAGCCCCTCCGCGAAGTCGACGCCGTCGCCGTCCTCGGCCGCCGCCTCGCCGCGGGCGCACCCCCCGAGGCCGCCGTCGCCGCCGCCGGCGACTCGATTCCCGGACGCACCGGCGCGCTCTTCGCCGCCGCCGACCGCGTCCGGCGCGCGCTCGGCCGCCCGCTCGACGCCGCGTTCTTCGGCCCCCACGGCGTCCTCGGCGACGCGCACGGCGCGCGCGTCCGCGACACCGTCCGCCTCGCGCTCGACGCGTCGACCGCGGGCCGCGCCGGCGGCCGCGTCCTCGCGTCCTACGCGACGGCGCTCGACCGCGTCGACGCCCTCGAAGCCGACGCCCGCGCGGACCTCGCCGGCCTCGCCGACCCCCTCGCGCGCACCGGCGGCCTCTTCGCGCCCGTCATCGCCGGCGTCACCGTCGCGCTCGCCGCGCACGTCGGCACGCTCGCCGGTCCCGACGTCGCCGCCGACACCCCCGGCGTCGCCGCGCTCGGCCTCGTCGTCGGCGCGTACGTCGTCTGGTCCGCCGTCGTCCTCACCGCGCTCGCCGTCTGCCTCGACCGGGGCGTCCGCCCCGCCCCGCTCGCGTACCGCGTCGGCGTCGCCCTCGCGAGCGCCGGCGCCTGCTACGCCAGCGCCGCCGCCGTCGCCGCCCTCGCCCTCTAGTTTATACCGGAAGCCGGGACCACCGCCCCCCATGTTCGACACGCACGCCGACACGCTCCCGGTCTGGACCGCCCTCACGCTCGCCGCCGCCGCGACGCTCGCGCTCGTCCTCGCCGTCCCCGCGTCCCCGCCGCCGGACGCCACCGCCGTCGCGAACGCCGTCGACGCCGTCGCCGCGAGCGACCACGCCGCCGCGCGAACCCTCCACGTCGCCGCCGACGCGCGCGTCCGCCCGACCCGCCTCGCCCTCCGGAACGACGCCGGGACCGCGCACGCGACGCTCCGCGCCGCCGTCACCCCCGCGAGTACGCCCGCGCTCCGCCGCGTCCTCGACGGCGACCCGCCGAGCGCCGTCTACGACTCGCCCGCCGCGTTCGCGCGGGCCGCACGCGACGCCCGCGAGCGCGCCCGCACCGGCGCGAAGTGGCTCCCGACGGACGGCGACCTGCGCGTTCGCCGCGTCGCGCTCGGAGGAGAGGATGTCACGCTCCTCGGATAGGGGCGTCGTCGAGCCCTACGCCGCGCTCGCCGCCGTGCTCGCGCTCACCGCCGCACTCGGCGTCTACGGCGTCGCACACGCCTCGCTCCCGCTCGATCCGTCCCCGTCGACGCCCGCACACGCCGCGCTCGAACGCGTCGCCGACGCGCTCGGTCCCGGCCCCACAGACCCGGCCGCGCTCGCTGCTGCTGTCGGGCCGCGTCGGGTGAACGCGACGCTCAGCACCGCCGACCGGACGTGGCGCGCCGGCCCGCCCGTCCCGCCGGGCGCGGACAGCGCCGCGACGCCGCTCCCCGTTCGCGTCTCGAATCGCACGGTCCGTCCGGGCCGCCTCCGCGTGTGGGCGTGGCGATGACGCGCGACACGGGGCGCGGCCTCAGCACCGTCCTCGACGTCGCCGTCTGCGTCCTCCTCGTCGCCGCCGCCGTCGCCGCGCTGACGACCGTCGCGCCCGACGCCCCGGCGTCCGACACCCATCCGAGCGCGACGGCGCGCGCCGCCCTCGACAGCACCGCCACCGTCACCGTCGAGAACCGGAGCGTCCGCGGCACGCTCGCCGCCCTACTCGCGGACGCCGCCGTCGCGAACGCCACCGACGCCGCGCCCGGATACGCCAGCGCCGTCACGCGCGTCGCGGATCGCCGACTCCGCGCCACGTCGCGGCGCGCCGCCGTCACCGCCACGTGGGCGCCCCCGGACTGTCCACGCGTCTCGCTCGCCGCGGGCGCGACGCCCTCGCCCGGCGCGCCCATAGACGCCGTCACGCTCGCCGTCCCCGCCGAGAACACCACGCGCTGTGGCGGCGCGCCCGTCCACCTCACCGTCCGGACGTGGTCGCGATGAACCTCGGGGACGACCGGGGGCGCGTCCCGTTCGCCGTCGTCGGCGCGCTCCTCCTCGTCACCAGCGCGACGCTCGCCGTCGGCATCGGCGCCCAGCCGACCCCATCGGGCTACGACGCCGGCCCCGCGATGGCCGCGTCGTGGACCGCGACGAACGCCGCGGCCGAACGCGCCGTCCTCGCCTCGAGCGTCCGCGCCGCCCGCCACCCCGTCGTCACCCCCGCGAACACCACCTACGGGCGCGTCGTGAACGGGAGCGATCCGTTCCGGGCCGCGCTCCGCCTCCGCACCTATCTCGCCCTGCGCGACGCCCTCGACGCGAGCGCCGTCACCGTCGACGGCGTCCGCGCCGCCGCGTCCCTCCCCGCCATCGAGTCGCCCGCCGACGCGCGCGCCGCCATCGACCGCGTCTCGCTCGCGCCCGCCGCGAACGGGAGCGCGCTCCGCGTGCGCATCGAGAACGTCGCCGTCGTCGCCACCCGCGCCGGCGCCCCCGTCGAACGAGCGAATCGCACGCTCACCGTCACCGCCGACACGCCCGTGCTCGCCGTCCACGAGCGCGTGCGGACGTTCGAGGCGCGCCTCGACGCCGGCGTCTCCCGGCCCGGCCTCGCCCGGCGCGTCACCCTCTCGCTCACGACGCTCGCGGAGGCGCGCGGCCTCGCGCAGTACGGCGGTGCGCCCGTCTCGAACGTCGTCGCCAATCGCCACGTGGCGCTCGCGACGAACGAGGGCGTGCTCGCGCTCGAACGCGCGACGTTCGGGCGCGCGGACCCGAGCGGCCGCGCCGCCCTCCGGCGCGCCGCCGTCCACGCCGCCGGCCGCGACCTCCTCGCGGGCGCGCAGAAGGCCGGCGTCGACTCGGTCGACGGCTGGCTGAACGACTCCGCGACGGGCGTGAACTCCACGCACGGACTCATCGGCGGCGTCGACGTCGGCGCCGCGAACCCCCAGCCGGTCCGCCTCGCGCCCGCCGCGGACGACGCCCTCGTCGCCTTCGCCGACGGAACCGGCCCCGACTCGTTCGACGGTGCGCTCGCGAACGCCACCGCCGTCGACGTCCGCCTCGCCGTCCGAACGAACACCGGCGACGCGAACGCGTCCGTCCCGACGCCCGCCGCGCCGCCCGCGCCCGACGGCTACCGCGCGCTCCGCACCGTCACCGACACCGCGACCCGCGACGACACCCGGTACGCCACCACCGCGACCCGCGACGGCACCCGATACGCCACCACCGCGACAGTCGGTGTGCGTCTCGCCGACGGCCCGCGGGTCGAGAACGCGAGCGCGTGGCTCGACTCCGAGTCGGTCGCGAACGCCGTCGACGCCGCGCTCCCCGACTCGCTCGCGGCGCGCGCCGCCACCGGCCGCCTCTGCGAGTCGTTTACTGTCCGCCCCACGCCGCCCGACTCGACGGCGCGCGCGGCCCGCACGGCGCTCGCGCG
>JBDGUG010000001.1:3561-12231 GCA_042216135.1 Halarchaeum sp.
CGGCGCTCGCGCGCGCCCAGTCCCGCCTCCGCGACGTCCTCGCCGACCACGGTATCCCGCGCGGCCGCGCCGTCGCGGCGGCGAACGCGTCCGCACCCGCCGTCCCGATGCGCGTCTCCGCCGACCCCGCCTACCTGTCGCTCGCGCGCGTCACGCCCGCCGACGCGCCGGTCGACGCGGCGACCTACCCGCTCACCGCGCGGAACACGAACCTCTTCACCGTCCCGGCCGGCGACCTCGCGGACGCCGTGGTCGGCACCGGCCGGAGCGACCCCGCGCGGTTCGCCACGGCCGCCGCGACGCTCCGCGCGGCCGAACGCGCCGACGCGCCCCGCGCCCGCCTCGACGACGCGGTGACGGCCCGTCTCGAAACGGTGCGCGGGTCGCTCGCCGCCCCCCTCGAAGCGCGCACCGCCCTCGACTCGCGAGCGCGCGAGCGCGCCCTCGACGCCGCGTTCTCGCGGTGGGAGACGACGGGGTCGCGCGCGCTCGCCGTCGCGAACGGCACGCTCCCGCGCGCCGTCGCCCGCGCGGCCGCCCGACGCGGCGCCGACCACCCCGCGCTGCTCGCGGCGCGCCTCCAGCGCACCGTGCGTGCCCTCCGCGCCGACCGCTCGTTTCGCATCGAGCGCGGGCACGTCGACGCGATCCGAACTCGCGTCCGAAGTCGCGCGCGCGCCGTGCTCGCCGACACCACGAAGCGCGCCGCGGAGCGCGCCGCCGCCCGGTCCTCGCTCGCCGTCCTGCCCGCGGGCCTCCCGCTCCTCCCGGTTCCGGGCTGGTGGTACGTCACGGCGAACGCGTGGGACGTCGAGGCGCGCGGCGGCTACGAGCGCTTCGCCGTCGCCGCGCCGCTCGGCCGCCCCGGCGTCGCCGGCGGGACGCTCCGGTACGTCCGCGAGAACGAGACGGTCGCGCTCGACGTCGACGGCGACGGCGCCGCGGAGCGCCTCGGCGCGAACGACCGCCTCGACTTCGCCGCCCACGCGGGCGCCGTCGCGGTGGTGCCCGCGGGGCCGCGCGGCGTCGGCGACACCGGGAACGCGGACGAGCGCTCGGCCGGCTGGGGGAAGTGAGAAGCCCCATTTAGCCCGAGCGCCAACCGCGGGGTATGCTGACCGAACCCATCGCGGACCCGGCGGACACGACGCCGGCGGCGCTCCGCACGCAGTATCTCGCCGCGCTCACCGCCGTCGTCGAGTCGGTCGGTGCGGCCGAAGTCGCGGCCGAGACGGAGCTCTCGCGCGAGCGCGTGGACGAACTCGCCTCCGACGACCCGGGCGCGGTGACGCTCGCGGAGGCGGCGGCGGTGCTGTCGTGCTCCCCGGACTATCCGGGCGCGGACGACGTCCTCCTCGAAGTCCGCGACCACCTGATGCTCGAGATGAGTTCGGCGGTCGTGGACGTGGACGCGCTGAAGCGCGGCGTCGACACGGACCTCGACGCGAAGGAACTTCAGCAGAAGGTGGAGGGGCGCCGCGAGATGACGCTCGAGGAGTACGCGCGCGTCGTGCACTACCTCGCGACGGAGAATCCCTGGTGATGCGCGTCGCAATCCTCGGCTGCGGCTACGTCGGCCTCGAACTCGGCCGACGGCTCGCCGCGGCCGGCCACGACCCCGTGGGCGTGCGGCGCTCCGCGGACGGGCTGGCGGCGATCCGGGACGCCGGTTTCGACGCCGTGGAGGCGGACGTGACGGACGCGGCCGCGCTCGCGGCGGTGCCGGACGTGGACGCCGTCGTCTTCGCCGCGTCCTCGGGCGGCCGGGACGCCGCGGCGGCGCGCCGGGTCTACGTCGAGGGCCTCCGCACCGCTATCGACCACTTCGCCGGCCGGGACGACCCGCCGGAGCAGTTCGTCTACACGTCCAGCACGGGCGTCTACGGCGACCACGACGGGGACTGGGTGGACGAGGAGACGCCGCTGGAGCCGACGACGGCGAAGACGCGCGTGCTCGCGGAGGCCGAGCGCGTCGCGCGCGAGCGCCCCCCGGAGGGGATGACGGGCCGGGTCGTGCGCTTCGCGGGCCTCTACGGGCCGGAACGCTATCGGCTCGAACGCTACCTCGACGGCCCCGTCGTGGAGGGCTACCTGAACATGCTCCACCGCGACGACGCCGCGGGCATCGTCGCGTTCGCGCTGACGGAGACGGACGCGGACGTGCTGCTCGCGGTGGACGACGAACCCGTCTCGCGCCAGGCGCTCGCGGACTGGCTCGCGGACCGGGTGGGCGTCGCGCGCCCCGCGAAGGCGTCGCGCGAGGAGCGTCTCGCCGACCCGGACCTCTCGGAGGCGGCGCGCCGACGGCTCACGACGAGCAAGCGCTGCTCGAACGACCGCGTCCGTGCGCTCGGCTACGAGTTCGACTACCCGACGTTCCGCGAGGGGTACGCGGACGCCGTCGCCGACTACGACGCGTAGGCTCTCGCGTCGCCGATTCCTCCGGCCTTTTGGGGGCGGCGCGCGAGTCCCCAGTATGGACTACACGCAGGAGCGCGTGGCGACGCTCCACGACTACGGGGGGGCGGACCCGGACGCGCCGGTGGAGCGCGCGACGGTGGTGGTGCCGATGACGGAGCGCGAGCACGCGGGGCTGGCGGCGGACGGCGTGCTCTCGACGCTCGAATCGCTCGCGCCCGAGCGCGTGCTCGTGCCGCTGCGCGCGCCCGCGGAGCGCGTCCCGGACTTCGTGGACTGGCTGGACGAGTTCGACCTGCCGCTGGACGTCCTCTGGTGTTCGGGGCCGCGCGTCGCCGACCTGCTCGCCGAGGCGGGCCTGAAAGGCGAGCGCGGGAAGGGCCGGGACGTCTGGCTGGCGCTCGGGGTGGCGGCGGACTCGGAGTACGTCGTCGTCCACGACGCGGACGCGACGAGCTACGACGAGCGCGACGTCCCGAAGCTCCTCGCGCCGCTCGCCGGCGAGTTCGCCTTCGCGAAGGGCTACTACGCGCGCGTCGAATCCCGGCGGCTCTACGGGCGGCTCTTCCGACTGTTCTACGAGCCGTTGCTCGCCGCGCTCGACGAACGCCACGACGCCGACGTCGTGGACTTCTTCGGGGCGTTCCGGTACGCGCTCGCCGGGGAGTGCGCGATGACGAGCGACCTCGCGCGCTCGATGCGGATCCCGCGCCGCTGGGGGCTGGAGGTCGGGACGCTCGGCGAGGCCTACCGGGTCGTCGGCGCGGACGCCGCGGCGCAGGTCGACCTCGGGTTCTACGAGCACGATCACCGCTCCGTCTCCGGGCCGACCGGCCTCGGCGACATGAGCGATGGCGTCGCCGCCGCGCTCTTCCGCGCGCTGGAGGAGACGGGCGTCGACCCCGACTACGAGACGCTCCCGGAGCGGTACGCCGATGCCGCCGAGCGCTTCCGGCGCGGCTACGCGGCGGACGCGGCGTTCAACGGCTTCGCGCACGATTCGTCGGCGGAGCGCGAGCAGGTGGAGACGTACCGCGAGGCCGTCGCACCGCCCGGCGCGGACGACCGTCTACCCGCGTGGACGGACGCGCCAATCGACCCGTCGGACGTCGTCGACGCCGCGTCCGCCGACCTGGACGCGGTACGCTGAAGCCCCCCGCGGCCGAGCGTCCGCGTATGGCTCTCGACCCGGACGAACTCGCGGGCGTCTGCGACCTCTTCGGCGGCCTCTCGCGCGACGAACTCGCGCGCGCCGCCGAGGAGTTGGCGTTCCGCCGCGGCGACGAGTTCGACGCGGACGCGCACGACGCGGCCGTCGCGGACGCTATCGCGGCGTTCGTGCTCCTCGAACTCGCGCCCGCGTCGGACGACACAGCAGCCGACGCGGGCGAACCGCTGCTCGTCCCGGGGCCGCGCGCGTTCCCGCGGACGCCGGACGGCGGTGCGGACCTCCCGCACATCCTCGACGTGTCGCGCCGCGACGTCCCCGGGGACGCCGTCGAGTCCGCGGTGCGCGCGCGCCTCGCGGCGGCGGTGAACGACCTCGACGAGGACGACGCGGAGCGCGCTTCGGTCCTGCTCGACGTCACGTACGACGCGGCAGCGCTCACCGGCGGGGAGTTCGGCGACGTCCGGGACGCCATCGAACGCTACGTGTGAGTTAAGGGTTCGCGGCGTCTGCACCCGATATGGACCTCGGCCGCATCGCCGCACACGCGCCGACCGAGGTGACGGACGCGGAGCGGGACGCCGCCGTGCTCGTGCCGGTCGTCGAACGGGCCGCCGGCCCCGCGCTCCTCTTCACGAAGCGCGCGTCCCACCTCGGCGAGCACCCCGGACAGATGAGTTTCCCGGGCGGCGGGCGCGAACCCAGCGACGTCGACCTGACGGCGACGGCGCTGCGCGAGGCCGAGGAGGAGATCGGCCTCCGCTCCGAGGAAGCGAGCGTGGTCGGCCGTCTCGACGACATCCACACGGTGACGGGCTACGCCATCACGCCCATCGTCGCGCGCGTCCCGGACCGCGCGTACGATCCGGACGAGCGGGAGGTCGCGGAAATCGCGGTGCTCTCCCTCGACGCGCTCACCGACCCGGCGAACCACGAACTCGAACGACGCGACCACCCGGAGTACGGCGAGATAGACGTCCACTTCTTCCGCGTGAACGGCTACACGGTCTGGGGAGCGACGGGCCGCATCCTCGTGCAGTTCCTCGAACTCGCGACGGACTGGCGCTCGCCGACGACGCCGGACCGCGTCGTGGATCCGGACGCTGAGCCCTGAATCCGCTAGTCTTTTTGCGGTTCGCCCGATACGTTGGGTATGGTCGCACAGACGAGTGGTCGAGTTCCGCGAGCGGACTAATTCTCCCGTGCGAGTGACACGACAGCGAGGGCGAGGATGTTGAGTGCAGAGGCCCGCGTCCGCGAGACGGACATCGACGCGGTGGCGCTGAAGCCGGTGGAGTGCGACGTCGCCGTCGCGCACGACCTCCCGTTCGAGACGATAGTCGTCGACTACGAGGGCCGCGAACACCTCCCCGCGCGGGACGTGCTCGCGGAACTGGCGGCGAAGCAGGAACTCCGGCTCACGGTGCCGGTGCGCGCGAGCGGGTTCGACCCGCTCGGCGACGACTCGGTCGCGGAATCGCTCCCCGAGGACGCCGGCCGCGTGTTCGTCGCGGGGAACCGCGCGTACCTCGACGAGGCCGAACGCGAGAAGCGCGTCGCGCCCCGCCTCGCCGCCGCGGTGGACGGCGACCCGGCCGCGTGGGTCGGCACGGAGGGCATCGAGCGCGTCGCGCTCGCGACGGGCGCCGGCCAGTTCGAGTTGCTCTCCCGGTCGACCGAACGGGACATCCGCGAACTGCGCGCCGCGGGCTTCGACGGGCACGTCGCGCTCTACGCGCCGGTCGTGCTCGCGGACGACGAGGACGCGATTCTGGACGCCGTCGGCGGGTACACCGCGCGACGCGGCCCGGTGCAGCGCGCGCTCCCGGAGGATGCGGAGACGGACGGGTCGGCGACGGGGCGCGCCCGCGAGGTGCTCTCGAAGGCGGTTCGGGACTTCGCGCTCGTCGGCGACGTCGAGACGGTAGGCGAACGCGTCGCGTCGCTCCGCGACGCCGGCGTGGACACTATCGTCGGCTATCCCGCCCGCGGGCCCGACGAGTTCCGCTAGTCGAGGACGAGGTACGTCCGGCCGCCGGCGCGCTCGAAGTGCGCGTCGCGCTCCCGGACGAACGAGCGGACCCACGAGAACGTCGTGTCGGTGACGTCGATTCGAGACTCCTCGACCCGCGTACCGTCGATGACTGCGATTCCGTCCGCGCTCATACTCGCGACGACGACGGCCACCAGCTAATAGGTCATCCTTGCGGAGTGAAAGTGAAAGTGGTCGCGAGGCGCGCCGAGAACCCCGAACGCGTGGGGCCGGACGTTCAAGTGCCCGCCCGCCCACGCTCCGGTATGCACGACTCGCGCGTCGCCGTCGTCGGCGCCGGCGCCGTCGGCCTCACCGCCGCCTTCGACATCGCCGCCCGCGACGCAACCGTGGACGTCTACGACCGCGACGCCCCCGGCCGAGGCAGCACCGCGCGCGCCGCCGGCATCGCCTACGACGCCTACGCCGACGACGTCGACGCCTCGCTCGCCGCCCGCTCCCTCGAACGCTTCCGCGCGCTCTCCGGCGAACGCGGCTTCCGGTTCGCCGAGACGCCCTACCTCTGGTTCGCCACCGACCCCGAGGACGCCGCCGCCGTCCGCGAGCAGGCCGACCGGATGCGCGAACGCGGCCGCGACGTCGACGTCCCCGCCCCCGCCGACGTCCGCCGGCGCTTCCCCGTCATGCGCGCCGACGATATCGAGGCGGCCGCGCTCGCCCGGAACGCCGGCGTCGCCGACCCCGAAGCGTACGCCGACCTCCTCGCCGCGAAGGCCCGCGCCGCCGGCGCGACCGTCCACGCGGACACGCCCGCGAGCGTGGCGCTCGACCCGCCGCGCGTGAACGGCGAGCGCTACGACGCCGTCGTCGTCACCGCCGGCGCGTGGACGAAGCGCGTGCTCGCCGACGCCGGCGTCACCGTCCCCCTCGGCGTCTACCGAGCGCAGGCGCTCGTCGCGAACGCCCCCGCCGTCCCCATCTTCTACGACGCCACCGCCGAGTACTACGCGCGCCCGCACCGCGAGGGCGTCCTCGCCGGCGACGGCGTCGAGGCGCGCGCCGTCGACCCGGACGACTACGACGAGACGGCCGACGACGCCTTCCGCGACGGGACGCGCGCGCGCCTCCGGGAGCGCCTCGTGAACGCGGACGTGCCCGTGCGGCGCGCGTGGACGGGCGTCTGCACCGCCACCCCGGACGGCCGGCCGCTCCTCGGCGAACTCGCGGACGGCCTCTACGTCGGCGCCGGCTGGGAGGGCCACGGCCTCATGCGCGCGCCCGCGGCGGGCGAACGACTCGCAGAACAAGTGGTCGGCGAACGCGACGGCGACCCCGCGTTCGACCCCGGCCGATTCGACGGCGACGAACCCGTCGCTCTCGACGGCGTCCCCCTCAGCTGATCGGGACGCGCTCCGCCTTCGGCACGTAGACGTAGAGCGTGCCGTCGTCGCGCAGTTCCGCGCGCGTCCCGTCCGCGTCCGGCACCGCGTCCCCCGGCAACTCGACGTCCGCGTCGAGCGCGAGTCCGCGGCCCGCGAACAGCGTCTCGAACCCCGGCTCCGCCTCCCGGTACCGGTCGATTCGGACGGTGACGCCCGACGCGTCCGCCGACACCTCGACGTCCCGCGCCTCCGCGCCCGGCGCGTCCACGACGATCAGATACTCGTCGTCGCTCTCCAGGACGTCCGCCGGCCGCGGCGCGCGCTCCTGCGCGCGACTCGCGGCGCGCCCGACGCGCTCCAGGACGGCGCGCGAGAACGCCCGCGAGTAGTCCGTGACGTCGCTCACAGTTCGATCCGCTCCAGACAGTCGGTGCCGCCGCAGAGCGGACACCGCAGGTCGTCTATCGAGAGGTCGTCGGCGACGTCGTACGTGTAGTGGTTCTCGAACATGTCGAGCTCGCAGTCGTCGCTCGTGCAGCGGAGTTCCTCGGTAGCGGGCATACCCGGTGGTTGGGGAGCGCGCTCATTGAATGTTATCCCACGACAGTAGCGCGGGGAATCCTGCTCTCACGAGGACAGGTTTCCTGTTTCGACGACGTGGCTTGCAGACACCAGGTGGAAGGCCGCGGTGTCCGTAGTGGCCACAGTCTCCACAGGCGCTGATTCGGGCCATCCCAACCCTATTTCAGAAAAACCACGCTTGAGGACGTTTATGGCCGCGTTCGCATCTCGATCCGTTTCGAATCCGCACGACGGGCACGAGTGCCCCCGCACCCAGATGGGTTTTGCTGTCTCCACACCGCACGATGCGCACTCCTTCGTCGTCCCTGCCGCTTCGACCTGTATCACGTGCGTCCCGTACAAGTCCGCCTTGTATTCGAGGAGTGTGATGAACCGTCGCCACGCCGCATCCTGCTTGTTTCGGGAGCTTCCATCACCCTGCATCATCGCCTTCACGTTGAGATCTTCCACGAACACGGCATCGTACTCTTTGATGAGCCACGTCGTAATCTTGTGCTGGTAATCCAGTACCGTTCGCTGGATATGTCGCTTGACGTCGGCGACCGTCCGCCGTTGCTTCTCGTAATTGTTCGACCCGTGGTCTTTCCGTGACAGTCGCCGCTGCTCACGGCGAAGCCGCTCGTATTCGTCATCGAGATCGAGCCACTCCACCGCCTTGCCATCGCTGGTGTGGATGTAGTTGAGGATTCCAAGGTCGATACCGACGCTGTTGCTCGCATCGAGCGAGTTCACGTCGGGTTTCTCGGGCCGGTCGGCGTCGTCGGTTTCCAGTCCGAAGGAGACGAACCACTCACCAGTTCGCTCTTTCTTGAACGTG
Source organism: Halarchaeum sp. (assembly GCA_042216135.1). Lineage (GTDB taxonomy): Archaea > Halobacteriota > Halobacteria > Halobacteriales > Halobacteriaceae > Halarchaeum. Next base: position 11,922 of record JBDGUG010000001.1, read on the forward strand.
ACTTCTTTGATCGTGGCTTGGTCGGGAATTGGGCGGGAGTATCGAATTTTCAGCCAGCCGATCTTGCTGAACCGGACGTACGCGTACTTGTTGTGGCCCCTCTTTTCATCGAGGTCGAAACCAGACTGGTTGTACGTCACACTTCGATAATCCGCGGGTGCTCGCCGTGTGAGACGACCGACGTTGTAGCCTTTCTTTTTGAGTTCGCTCAGGGCAGTGAGATTGTGGTGGAGACGGGCAACAGTGGCTTGCGCTGCCTTCGAGTGCAGTTCACCGAACACTGGCCACTTGCGTTTCCACTTGGGGAGGC
>JBDGUG010000057.1:0-12195 GCA_042216135.1 Halarchaeum sp.
CGGCGTCCACGCCGCCGCCGCGGCCCGTCCAGTCCGCGAAACTCCCGTCGAGGAGGGTGTCCTGCTGGTGTTCGAGGTAGTCGAACTGCATGTCGTAGACGGCGTTCTCGAGGGTCGCGCCGTCGTCGAGGTACTCGCGGGCCCGGTCGCGCTTCCAGTCCGCGGGCGTGACGCCGTGGCGGGCGCGCTGGCGGAGCGGCCAGAGGTACTTCGCCGCCGTCTCCTCGTCGAGGCCGCGCGCGCGGAGGCCGGCCTCCGCCTGCTCGAAGAGGTCGGCGTACATCTCGTCCGCGTCCGTCGTCTCCCCGTCGGGGCCGAGGTAGGTGAGGTCGGCGTCGGAGCCGTCCCGGACGGCGGCGTAGAAGTTCTCGCGCGCGTCCGCCCAGTCGAGGTCGTAGAGCGCGTGGTCGCGCGCCACCATCGCCTCCAGCGCGCCCGCGAGGAGCGCCTGGAACGCCATCGTGTCCCGCACCGTCGGCTGACCGGGGAGCGGACGGAACTCGATGCGGGCGTTCGCGGACTCCTTCGACGCCCCGCCGAAGACGGGGCGCACCCACCGCCAGTAGGTGCCGTGCTTCATCCGGAAGTGCGCGAACTCGTCGTCGAAGCGCCCGGCAGTCTCCACCGGCATCGGCACCATCGTCGCGTCCTCGACGACGGCGTCCACGGCGTCCTGCACGCTCTCGAGGTCGCGGGGGAAGCGCACCTTCTCCTGTTCGCCCGGGACGTTCAGGACGTTCTCGAAGACGTCGATACGGCCCTCGTCGTGGCCGTCGTCGAGTATCTCCGCCGGCGTGGCGTCCGCGTCGTAGAGGTCCGGCGGGTAGAACGGCGAGTTCACGCCGAGCGCGAGGAGGGGGCCTGCGAGGCGCACGGCGTACCGGAAATAGGTCGGGAGGTCGACGGCCTGCGGAACCTGATAGTGCGGCTGGATGGACGTGATGAGCGCTTCCGGCATCACGGTGTCCGCCCGGAGGGAGACGTGCGGGGCGTCGAGGCGCATTCCCGCGGGCTGGTCGGTGTTCGCCATCGCGTGATAGCGCGTCGACGCGCTCATGTTCGACGCGATTTCGACGCCGTCGTCGGAGACGCTGTCCGTGAGGTACTCGCGAGCCGTCTCGCCCTCCGGCGGAATCGTCCACATCGCGTCGCTCACGAGGTGGAGGCCCTCCGCGTCCATCGGCTCCGCCGCGGCCTCCAGGCGCGCGCGCACCTCGTTCTCCTGCGCGGCGAGGCCGTACGCGTTCAGCGGCTGGGGGCTCGCCGTCATCTCCGCGTTGTGCAGTCCGAGTTCCTTCTCGAAGCCGACGAACTCGAGGAGGCGACGCGGGATGCGCGCGAGCGACCCGTCGTCGCTCACGCCGTAGAACTCGTACTCCAGTCCGACGATGGCCTGCGGGTTGTCGAACGTCCCCGCCTCTATCTCGGCCTTGATCGTCTCCGCGTCCTCGCGCACGCGCTCGTCGAACGCGCCGACGTCCACGTCCAGCACGGACTCGACATCGCGTGCGAGTTCCGACTCGGCCATGCCACGGCCTTCGGGCGGTCCCGACTTGAAAGCGTCCCCCGAGAACGCCCTCGTTACGCGTTCTCGTGCGCCTCGCGCAGGTCGTCGAGGTGGCTCTCCAGGACGTGCAGCGCGGCGTCCGCGTCCGTGTAGCCGCGCTCGTAGTCCGCGTAGACGGCGTCCGCGCCGTCGAGGAACGATTCGACCGCGTCCGCGAGTTCGTCGTCGGTCACGGTCGTTGTTCGCGGCGGCGCGTGTTCAAACTGCTCTTTCACCGCGGTTAAGTGCGCGCTCGGCCTACGGCGCGGTGATGGAATTCGCGGAGTTCGCCGCGCGCGCCGCCGAGATAGAGGCGGAGCCCGCGGACCTCGAGACGGTGTCGCTCGTCGCCGACCTGTTCGCGGCGGCGGGCGACGACCTCGGGACGGTCGCGCGCTTCGTGCAGGGACGCGTCTTCCCGGCGTACGGCGAGCGGACGCTCGACGTCGGCCCGCGCCTCTGCCGGGAGGCGATAGCGCGCGCCGCCGGCCCGAACGTGGACGCGGACGACGTCGAGGACCGCCTCGCGGAGACGGGCGAGATCGGCGCCGTCGCGGCGAGCTACGACCTCGGCGGCCAGCGCGGCCTCGGCGCGTTCACGGACGACGGACCGGACCCGCTCACGGTCGCGACGGTCGATTCGGAACTCCGCGGTCTCGCGGCGGCGAGCGGCGCGGGGAGCGAGGACGAGAAGGTCGCGACCCTCCTCGGCCTCCTCTCGCGCTGTAACGAGGCGGAGGCGCGCTATCTCGCCCGTCTCGTGCTCTCGGAGATGCGCATCGGCGTCGGCGAGGGCGCCGTGCGCGACGCCATCGCGGAGGCGTTCGACGCGCCCGCCGCGGCCGTCGCGCGCGCTCTGCAGGTGTCGAACGATTACGGTCTGGTCGCGGTGACGGCGCGCGACGAGGGCGTCGCGGGCCTCGACGGCATTCACTTGGAAGTCGGCCGGCCCGTGCAGGCGATGCTGGCGCAGGCGGGGAGCGTCGCGGACGCCGTGGAGGCGTGGGGGACGGTCGCCGTGGAGACGAAGTACGACGGGGCGCGCGTCCAACTCCACCACGACCCGGACGGGGAGACGGCGCTCTACAGTCGGAACATGGAGGACGTGACTGGTGCGCTCCCGGAAGTCGTCGAGTTCGCGCGCGCCCGCCTCGACGTCCCGGTCATCCTCGACGGGGAGGTGGTGGCGGTGGACGACGACGGCGCGCCGCTCCCGTTCCAGGAGGTCCTGCGGCGATTCCGGCGGAAGCACGACGTCGAGCGGGTGCGCGAGGAGGTGGCGGTCGAACTCCGCGCGTTCGACTGCCTGCACGCGGACGGCCGGGACTTACTGGACGCGCCCCTGCGCGAGCGTCACGACGAACTCGCGGCGCGCCTCGACGGGACGGACGCCGTCTCCGACGTGCTCTACGCGGACGACGCGGACGACATTGAGGCGTTCGAGGCGGACGCGCTGGACGCGGGCCACGAGGGCGTGATGCTGAAGGATCCCGAGTCGGCGTACACGCCGGGGACGCGCGGGAAGCAGTGGCTGAAGCGCAAGCCGGACGTGGAGACGCTCGACCTCGTGGTGACGGGGGCCGAGTGGGGGGAGGGGAGGCGGGCGTCCCTCCTCGGGACGTTCCTGCTCGCGGCGCGCGACGGCGACGACGGCTACGCGACCGTCGGGAAGGTCGCGACGGGCATCACGGACGAGGAACTCGCGGACCTCACGGAGCGCATCGAACCGCACGTCCTCTCGGAGGACGGCCAGACGGTGGAGGTCGATCCGGCGGTCGTCTTCGAGGTCGGCTACGAGGAGATCCAGCGCTCGCCGACGTACTCCTCGGGGTACGCCCTGCGGTTCCCGCGCTTCCTCGCGGTCCGCGAGGACAAGCCGCCGGCGAACGCGGACGGCCTCGAACGACTCGAACGACTCGCGGAGGCGCAGTGATGGCGCGCGCCGCCGTCGTCGACCTGGACGGGACGGTCCTGCGCGGCGAGACGCTCCTTCCGGGCGCGCGCGACGCGATGGCGGACATCCGCGCGGCCACGGAGCGCGTGCTCTTCGTGACGAACAATCCGACGGTGCCGCCGGACGCGTACGCGGCGCGCCTCCGCGGCCTCGGCGTCGAGGCGACGGCGGCGGAGATAGTGACGGCGGGCGCGGCGGCCGTCGCGTACCTTCGGGAGAACCATCCGGACGCGGCCGTCTACCCCATCGCGGGAGAACCCGTCGTCGCACAACTGCGCGACGGCGACGTCTCGCTCACGGACGACCCGGCCGCGGCGGACGCGGTGGTGGCGGGCTACGACGAGTCGTTCGGCTACGCGGACCTCGTCGCGGCGCTCCGGGCGTTCGACGGGCGCGAGGGCGTGGCGTTCGTCGGCACGGACCCGGACCGCGCGATTCCCTCGGAGGACGGACCGATTCCGGGCTCTGGCGCCATCGTCCGCGCCGTCGCGGGCGTGACGGGCCGGGAGCCGGACGTGGTGCTCGGGAAGCCGTCGCGCGAGACGGCGGAACTCGTTCTGGAGCGCCTCGACGTCCCGGCGAGCGAGTGTATCGTCGTCGGTGACAACCCCGCGACGGACATCGCGCTCGGGGAGCGCGTGGGCATGACGACGGTCCGGGTCCGAACCGGCGTCGCGGACGCGGACGGGCCGAAACCGGATCACATCGTCGGGTCGCTCGCGGACGCGGTGTCGCTCTTCGAGGCGGCGGGCGGCCCGTCGGACGACCCACGGAAGTAGGCAACAATTGCGAGGCCGGTGCTAATCACGTAGGCACGAAAGTGAACTGCGAGCGGGGCGTCGTATCGAGTGTGGCGACGCGCCACCTCCTCGTGAGGGCCGCCCCCTCCCCCTCTCCCCCCACGGCCCTCAGGGGATGCCATTCCTCTAGAGGACGCCCATCTCGGTGAGTCGTTCGGGCAGATACGTCTCCGTCACGAAGTCCAGACCGCGAGACGCGAGCGCCTGCTGTTCGGCCTTCTTCCCGATGTCGAGTTGGAGTTCGATCTGCTCCTCCCAGAACTCCGACTGGAATCGCGGGTCCTCCAGTTCGCTCTCCAGCGCGTTCACGTCCGAATCCGCGAGCGGGTCGGTCGGGAGGTCGTACTCCACGATGTCCGCCGGACGGATGCCGACGAACTGCGCGTCCGGCGTCGCGAGGTACTCCGAGAGGTGCGCCGCCTTGATGGAGCCGTACGAGACGGAGCCGAAGATGCGATACGACCACGGGTCGCCGTCAGTGAAGACCACGACGGGCAGGTCGAGTTCGTCGTGCAGGCGCTTCGTGAGTCGCCGGGTCGCGCGCGCCGGCTGACCGCCGAGGTGGACGACGAGCGCGTTGTACTCGTCGTCGAAGCCGTTCTCGACGAGGCGGTCCCGCATCCCTCCGGTCTCCACGCAGAGCACGAAGTCCACGTCGTGATCCAGGAACTCGATGGTGTCCGGGTTGTTCGGGATCTGATAGCCGCCCTGTCCGACGTCGTCCTGACAGTGGATCTCGCGGTCCCCGCGGTTCGTCTGCTCGCGAATCCGGAGCGGGCCCATCACCTTCGCGCCGGACTCCTCCGGACGCATGTGGAAGTCCTCGCGCTTCACGCCGGAGACGATTTCGAGGTCCTCGACGAGTTTGTCGGACTCCGACTGGTCGTTGAACTGCGCCTCGTCCTCGCCCCACGACTCGCTGAGGTAGTAGAGCTCACGCAGGGTCGACGAGCGGTCCTCCTCTAACTGCTGGGCGAGGAAGTCGATGGTGTAGACGGCCTTCAGGAGCTTCCGCGCGCCGCTCACCGAGTTCGCGGAGCGCGTCGACGTGCGGTCGCCGTACACCCAGACGCCGGCGTCCTCGTCGAAGACGATGTTCGACTTCGTCCGCGTCGGCAGGCTCATGCTCGGGATGTCGCCGTCCGCGAACTGGTCGTAGAACTCCGCCGCCATGTCGATGAGACGCTCGCGCGCCTCCGCGTCCGTCGGGGTGGTGTCTGAACTCATTGGTTGATGGTGAGTTTCGCGTCCTCGACGCCGCTCACGGAGAGGTCACAGTCGGCGTCGTCCGATACCTCGTAGGTGAGCGTCGCCTCCTCGCCGCCCGGCACGGTCGGCGCCCACTTCACGAACCACTCGCCGTCCATCTCCACGACCGTTCCATCGGAGACGTCCGCCGGCTCGGCCGAGACGATGTCGGTGACGTCGAGGTCCGCGCCCGCGCTCGTGTGGTTCTCGACGGTGAGCGTCACGCTCCCGTCGTCGCGCTCGCGCTCCACGAGGACGTTGTTCATGATGCGCGCGAGCGAGTCGTCGACGTTCACGGGGTCGCGGCCCGTCATCTCCGAGACTTTATCGGCCATCTTCGGGAGGACGTCCATGATGACGTTCTGCTTCTGCCGGCGCTTCTGCATCGAGCGGCGCTTGTTCAGGAAGCTCTTCAGTTCGCGCGCGGCCTCCCGCACCGCGAGCTCTATCTCGTCCTCGATGGCGGGCACCGACGCGAGCGCGTCCTTCGACTCGCTCGTGAACGGCACGTTCGTCGACGCGACGTGGACCATCAGGACGCACGGTTCGCTCGGCAGGCCGCTCCCGCCCGGTTGGTCCAGCCCGTAGTTCCGCCAGCCGATGTCCTTCAACACCTTCGTCGTCGCGCACGCGCCGCGCTGGTAGACGAGTGGCACGCGGTTCGCGAAGCGCATCACGTCCACGGGACCCTCGGCGGCGAGTTCGCCGCCGTACGCGATACCGGCCTCGACGACGAACGGGTCGCCGCCGTGGACGTCCGCGTCCCGCGTCGCCGCGGCGTAGAACTCCGCGTCGAACTCCTTGCGGAGGCCGGCCTCGATGAGGTCCGCTTCGATGGGGGCGAGACACGACGTCGGCGGCGCCATCACGTCAACGGCCGTCATCGCGTCCAGCAGCGGGCGCGCGAGGTTCCGGTCGTCCGCCACGGCCGACACCGACGGGAGGTCGTCCGCGACGGTGCGCGCGGCGTCCCAGAGCTCCGCGACGACGTTCTCGCGCGCCGTCTCGCCGACCGTCGCGCCGGTGCCGCGCTCCGTCTGCTCCGCCGCCCGGTCGACGAGTTCGGCGAGTTCGCCCCGCGTCACCCGGTCGCGCGGCGTCTCCTCGCCGAACTTCTCGGCGAGGCGCTCCGCGAGGGCGTCCACCGTCTCGTCGTCCTTCTGGTTGGACGTCGCGGCGTCCACGCGCCGGTAGAGGTCTGCGCGCCGGTCGGCGGTGAGCGCACGCCAGACGGCGTCGACGACGTTCTCGCGAACGGTCGACCCGAAGGAGACGTCGCCGTCCGTGTCCGCCGCGGCGGCGACGACATCCTCCACGTCCGCGTACGCGAGCGATTCGCTCTCCCGAACGGCCGTCGCCACGCGCTCGGCGAACGCGCCCGTCGCGTCCGCGGGCTTGTTCGACACCGCGTCCGCGACGAGCGAGTCGAGGTCAGCGTCGCCGCGCGCGGGCGGCGACCACGCGAGCTCGCGGCCGTAGTGTCGGTCGCGGAACGCGTCACAGATGCCGTCCGCGGTCTTCGCGCCGACGCGCGTGAACTCCTCCTGGAGGAAGCCGCGGACGGTCCGGGAGTCCGTGTCGCCGAGCATCTTGATGAGCGAGCCGAGTTCGACCCCGTGGGGGTGCGGTCTGATCTCCTCCGTCTCCGCGGGGAGGCTCGCGTTCTCCGCGCGCTCGAACTTGAAGTGGCCGTTCGGCTCGCGGAGTTCGAGGCGCGCGTGCGGGTTCACGACCGCGGTGTGCTCGGCGTAGTCGTGGAGTTGCGCGCGAGCGCGCATGTTCGCCTCCATCTCCAGTTCGATGCGGGTGCCGTGCGAGCGGTCCCACGACACAGTCTTCTCCTCGCTGATCACCGGTTCGTTCGTGTCCGTGTCGATGACGAGTTCGTAGTAGTTCGCCTCCGCGGCGCCCCGCGTGCGCGAGGTGATCTTCGCGGGCGTGCCGGAGGTGAGCTGAGAGTAGAGGACGGCGGCGGAGATGCCGATACCCTGCTGGCCGCGGGTCTGCTCGCGCGAGTGGAAGCGCGACCCGTAGAGGAGCTTCCCGAACACCTTCGGAATCTGCTCTTTCGTTATGCCGGGGCCGTTGTCCTCCACGACGAGCGTGTAGTAGTCCCCGGACTCCTCGATTTCGACGTAGATGTCGGGGAGGATGCCGGCCTCCTCCGTGGCGTCGAGGGCGTTGTCCACGGCCTCCTTCACGGCCGTGACGAGCCCTCGGGCCCCGGAGTCGAAGCCCAGCATGTGCTTGTTCTTCTCGAAGAACTCGGCGATGGAGATCTCGCGCTGGCTCGCGGCGAGCTCCTCCGCGATGCCCTCGTCTCCCTCACCGAGCGTCGACTGGAAGGACGTCATGTCCGTACCCACGCCGTTGGAGGCACGCGTATAAAACCCCGCGGGTGCAGCGTGGTGAAAGTGAAACTGGTCCGGGGGAGCGCACCGAACGCCCGCCCCGGGACGCCCCCGCTCAGAGCGACAGGCCGCGAACCTCGACCGAGTCGCCCTCCGCGACGGCGCCGACGCGCTCGCCGTCCGTCGCGTCGACCAGGTCGTCGGCGTCGGATTCGGGGAGCGCGACGACGAACCCGGTGCCCATGTTGAACGTGCGGTGCATCTCCTCGTCGGAGACGCTCCCGCGCTCCTGCACGAACGCGAAGACGTCCTGCGCCGGCAGCGGATCGGTCACGTCGTACTCGTAGTCCCCCATCCGCGAGAGGTTCGTCCACCCGCCGCCGGTGACGTGCGCCGCCGCGTGCACCTCGACGTCGCGCAAGTGTTCGAGGAGGTACGCGTAGACGCGCGTCGGCTCGAGGAGCGCCTCACCCACCGTCTCGTACCCCTCGTATGGGTAGTCGTCGTCGTAGTCGCCGTCGCCCGCCGTCGCGGCCTGCCGCGCGAGCGTGAGGCCGTTCGAGTGGATGCCCGAGGACGGGAAGCCGACGAGCGCGTCACCGACCCGCGCCTCGCCCGGGAACAACTCGTCCTCGGTGGCGAGGCCGGCGACGGTGCCCGCGAGGTCGAAGCCCTTCACGACTTCCGGCATCACGGCCGTCTCGCCGCCGACGAGCGCCATGTCCGCCTCCTCCGCGCCGCGCGCGAGGCCCTCGCCGAGTTGCGCGGTGAGCGCCTCGTTCGGTTCGTCCACCGCGAGGTAGTCCACGAACGCCGCCGGTTCGACGCCCGCGGCGATCAGGTCGTTGACGTTCATCGCGATGCAGTCGATACCCACCGTCGAGTAGTCCTCGACGGCCTCCGCGACCAGGAGCTTCGTCCCGACGCCGTCCGTGGCGAGCGCGAGGTACTGCTCGCCCATCGGGACGAGGCCCGCGTAGTCGGTGGTGTTCCCGACGTCCGCGACGGCGTCCACGAGCGCGGCCGTCGCCGCCTCGCTCGCGTCGATGTCGACGCCCGCCTCGGCGTACGTCATCCCCTCGTCGTCTTCGGTCATACACGGACGTGCGCAATCGGGGGCGAAAAACGTAGCGAAGTACCCTCAGACGTACAACAGCGCGACCGCGGCGAGCAGTATCGAGGGCGCGGCGACGGCGACGTAGACCGGGAGGCTCCACCGGCGGACCGTGTTCCCGTCGAGCGGCCCGACCGGGAGCATGTTGAACCCCGCGAGCAGGAGGTTGATGGAGACGCCGCGAATCGCCAGGTCGACGCCGAGGAACGCGAGCGGCGCGAACACCGCGGCGAGCGCGAGGTTCGTCACCGGGCCGGCGAGCGCGATGAGTCCGCCCTGGCGCTCCGTGAGCCGTCCGCGGTGGACGACGGCGCCCGGCGCCGCGAACAGGAAGCCCGCCAGCCCGCCCAGCACCGCGAGCGCGAGCAGGCCGTAGTCCGCGCGGAACGCCGCGACCTGCCCGTAGCGCACCGCGACGACCTTGTGCGCGAGTTCGTGCAGGAGGAAGCCGACGCCGGCCGTGAGGAGGCTCACCGCGAGCGCCGCGAGAAACGCCCGCGACCCCACGTACGCGCCGATGGTCGTCACCGTCACGCGCTCGAAGAAGAACGTGAACGCGACGCCGAGCGCCACCCACGCGACGATCAGGTCCCGGATCTCGCGCGACCCGAACGAGACGTTCACGCGACGAGCCCCCGGAGGAGGTCCAGGCTGTTCTGCGCGCCCGCGACGAGCACGGACATGACCTCGCTCGCGCTCCCGAGGTCGCCGCCGACGAGCGGGAGGACGAGCGGGATGAAGAGCACGCTCGCGATGAAGCTCCCGACGTTCGTCAGCGCCACGACCGCGATCAGCCGGAAGAGCGGGACGTCCGTCATCTCGGAGAGGATCTGGCGGATCGGCTTCGTCTCGTCGCTCAACAGTTCGTTCAGTCGGCCGATGTCGCTCAACTGCACCGGCGTGTAGCGCAACTCGACGTAGCCCGCGAACCATCCCGGCGCGAGCGCGGGGTTGAGGCTCGTCAGCCACGCCACCGCGCCGCCGACGCCCGCGGACGTCCAGTGCGCCCCGCCGAGGAGCGCGAGCCCCGCGGCGATGATCCCGTTGAACAGGAACCACGCGGCGAACAATCGGAATATCGTGGCGTTGTTCACGCCCGCCATCAAGACGAGCGCGAAGAAGACTAGAAATCCGAGCGTCAGCAGCGTCCCGAACGCCTTCACCAGCGAGAAGCGCTTCTCCGTCTTCCCCGTCAGCGACGCCATCGGCGGGAGCGTCTCCGGGTTCGCGAGGTAGGACTCGACGCCCGCGCGGTGGCCCGCGCCGATCACCGCGACGACGTCCTTCCCCTGCATTCGCAGGTCGTGGATGTTGTGCGCGAGATACGCGTCGCGCTCGTCGAGGAGGGCTTCCGCGCCGCCGGGGCTGAACCGTCGGAACTCCTCCATCATCGCCGCGACGACGTCGCCGTCCGTCAGGTCGTCCATCGCCATCTCCTCCTCGTCGCCGCCTATTCCGACGAGCGCCAGCGCGAGTTGACCGATCAACCGAAGTTTCTCCAGGGCGGTCATCCGCGTCCAGAAGCGCTGGATCGTCACCTGAATGTCCCGGTCGACGAGCGCCACCTCCGACCCCACCTCCTCGGCCGTCTCCACCGCCGCGAGCATGTCCGCGCCCGGTTGGATGTCGAAGCGCTCGCCCATCCGCTGCTGGACGTAGGAGAGCAGCCAGTACGCGAGGAACTGGAGGGCGACGCTCCCGCGGAGGAGGTCCGCGGGCGCGATGTCGTCCGGCTCCCCGCCCTTCATCTGCCGATAGCGCCCCTCGTCGAGTTCGACCGCCACCGCGTCCGGTTCCTCCTCCCGGATCGCTCGCTCGACGTCCTCGACGCTCTCCGTGGAGACGTGCGCGGTGCCGACGAGCCGCACCGACCCCTCGCCGTCGCGCGCGTCCTCACTCATTAGCGCATCGGTAGTCGCCACCGGCCCTTACGTGTGTCGTCGTCCCCGCACGGGCGGCGAACGCGAGTCAGCCGTACCCCTCGCCGCGGATGTCCCCGCCGGCGACGCCGACGCAGCCACACACGTCCTCCAGCGTCTGCACCATCGCGGAGACGCCACACGCGTACACTTCGAGGTCGCAGGGGTCGATGCGCGCCTCGATATCCGTCGCGGGCGCCTCGTCGAGGAACGGCCGGAGGTCCGCGTTCAGGTCGTCCGGATCCACGTCGTCCGCGAGGTACTTCAGGAGCGTCTGCTGGACGTAGTCCGTCTCGCCCGTCCACCCGCTCAGGTAGCGCTCGCGCGTGAGACACGGCACGAAGTGGAAGTGCTCGTGCTCGTCGTCGAGCGCGCGGAACTCCTCGCGGAACGCCAGGTCGTCCTCCCAGGACGCCCCGAGGAAGAGCCACATGTCCCGCGGGTCGCCGTCGTAGGTGTCCAGCCCCTCCTCGAAGACGTAGCGGATCATCGAGCGCAGCGGCGCCACGCCCGTCCCCGTCGCGAGGAACGCCATGTCCTTCGCAGAGGGGTCCTGCAGGGTGAAATCGCCGTTCGGCCCGCGGAGTTCCGGGAGGTGGTCACCCGGTTCCAACTCGGTGCAGAGGCGCTCCGAGAGCCGGCCGCCCGGGACGCGGCGCACGCACAGCGACATCTCCTCGCTGTTCGGCGACGACGCGATGGAGTACGGTCGGGGCGTCCCGCGGAATCGGATCGTCACGAACTGCCCCGGCGCGAAGTCGAACGCCGTGTCCGGATCGAACGCCACCTCGACGAGCGACGGATACGCGCGCTCGTCGCGCTCGCGGAGCGTCCGGAGTTTCGTCCGCGTCACGTCCGGGAGGTCCACGTCCCTGACGTCGTCCGCGAGCGCGTCCCAGTCGATGGACTCGCCGACGTGCTCCTCGACGAGCGCATCGTGCTCCTTCAATAGCCGACGCACCGCCCGCCGCACCGCCGGGCCGCGCTCCTCGTCCAGCGCCTCCACGCGCGTCACCGTCGCCGTATCGGTGAACAACGGAAGCTCCTCCACGCGCTCGTCGAGGTGCTGCCGCGTACGGTTTCCCATCACCCACACCACCGCGCGCGAACGACCTAATACCACCGGGCGACACCCCAGAAACCACGACACCTCGCGCGGCGCTCACGGCGCGCGCCGTTCGTTTCGGGAGCCGTCGCTCCGCTCAGGCTCCCGTGGCTCGCGGGTCGCCGTGCTCCCCGCTCACTCTGGTCGCGGAACTGACT
>JBDGUG010000088.1:0-12096 GCA_042216135.1 Halarchaeum sp.
TGGGCGTTGCAGGATTTGAACCCGCGGCGTCTTGGTCCGAAGCCAAGTGCTCTGTCCAAGCTGAGCTAAACGCCCGCGACTCCTCGTTCCCGGTGGGCGCGCTTAAGTCCCGCGGTTCGGCGTCCGGCGATGGGGGCGTTTATGCCGGTGGGCGGGCGAGCGTGCGTACATGAGTCTGGGCGAGCGAGCGCGCGGCTTCTTCGACCTCTGCCGGGCGACGAACTCGGTCGCGGCGGGCGTGTTGACGTTCATCGGCGCGTACGTGGCGGGGCGGCCGTTCGCGGCGGCGGCGCTCGCGGCGGCGCTGGCGACGGTGGCGGCGACGGCGGCGGGGAACGCGATCAACGACTACTTCGATCGGGACATCGACGCGATCAACGCCCCGGATCGGCCGATTCCGCGCGGGGCGGTGTCGCCGCGGGGCGCGCTGGCGTTCAGCGTCCTCCTGTTCGGGCTCGCGGTCGCGCTCGCGTTGACGCTCCCGCCGCTCGCCATCGCCATCGCGGTGGTGAATCTCGTGGCGCTGGTCGCGTACACGGAGCTCTTCAAGGGCCTGCCGGGCGCGGGGAACGCGGTGGTCGCCTACCTGGGCGGGAGCACGTTCCTGTTCGGCGCGGCGGCGGTCGGGCGGCCGTTCGCGGGCGCGGTCTTGTTCGCGCTCGCGGCGCTCTCGACGTTCGCGCGCGAGGTCGTGAAGGACGTGGAGGACGTCGCGGGGGACCGCGAGGAGGGATTGAACACGCTCCCGATCGCCGTGGGCGAGCGGCGGGCGTGCTGGGTCGCCGTCGCGGTGCTGGCGCTCGCGGTGCTCGCGAGTCCGCTGCCGTACGCGCGCGGCCTGTTCGGCGTCGCGTACCTCGCGGTGGTGGTGCCGGCGGACCTCGTGATGGCGTACGCGGCGTATCTCGCGTTCGACGATCCGACGCGCTCGCAGTCGCTGCTGAAGTACGGGATGTTCCTCGCGGCGGCGGCGTTCGTCGTCGGGCGCGCGCTCGCCTGACGCCGAGGGTTTTTCTCGCTCGCCCGGCTACGCGTGAGTATGCCAGTCGACGACGACGAGACCCTCTCGGAGATTCTCGACTACGAGACCATCGCGGTCGTCGGGTGTTCGAGCACGCCCGGGAAGGCCGCGCACGATATTCCGAAGTCCCTGCAGCGCCACGGCTATCGGGTCGTTCCGGTGAACCCGACGACGGACGAGGTGCTCGGGGAGCGCGCGTACGACTCGCTCGCGGACGTCGCGGAGGAGATAGACGTGGTCGACGTCTTCCGGCCGAGCGACGAGGTGGCGGGTATCGTCGACGCGGCGCTCGAACGCGACGACGTCAAGGCCGTCTGGACGCAGCTCGGCATCCGCGACGACGAGGCGGCGGCGCGCGCCGAGGAGGCGGGGCTCCTCGTGGTGCAGGACAAGTGCATGAAGGTCGAGCACCGCCGGCTGAAGGCCTAGCGTTACTCGTCCGCGTCCGTGATTGCGTCGTCCTCGACGTCGTCGAGGACGGCTTCGACGTCGACGCCGTTCTCTTCGGCGAGCGCGTCGAGGATGGCGCGCTGTTCGGCGAGTTCGTCCGCGATGGCGTCCGTGCGCTCGTTCGTCTCGCCGACGGTGTCGCGCATCTCCTGTATCTGCTCGCGGATGTTCTCGACGCGCGCGTAGAGTTTCTCCGCGAGGTCGGAGAGCTTACTGATGGTGTTGGCCGTGCTCGTGAGTCCCATACCGGTGGTTCGATACCGGGCCACCTAACGGTTGTCCTGCGCGCTTACGGGCCGACCGCGCCCTCGAACCCGCCGGTCGCGACGACGAACTCGCCGTCGCTCGTCAGGCCGACGGGGAGTTGCGGGAGCGGGCGCGGTGCGGGTCCGCTGACCACTTCCGCGCCCTTGCGCGGGTCGAACGTGGACCCGTGGCAGGGACAGTGGAAGTCCTCGCCGTCCGGGCCGCCGCGCTCGGAGACGAGACAGCCGGCGTGCGTGCACACCTTCGAGTAGGCGGCGTAGCCCTGTATCGTCCCGTCGACGTCGGTCGGGTCGACGTAGGCGTCCTCGGCGAACCGCACGAGGAGCGCGGTGACGTCCTTCTCTTCGAGTGCGCCGCCGCCCTCCTTCTCGGGATAGACGGTGAGTTCGCCGCCGCTCCCGGCGTCGATGGCGTCCACCCCGACCGGATTCCCGTCGCCGTCGACGAGCCGCGTGCCGTCGACGTAGCCGCCCTGTGCCGTACCGCTCGTACTGCTCGACCCGTCGCCCTCGTTCGATCCGCTCGTCGAGCAACCGGCGAGCGACGCGCCCGTGCCGACGGCGGCGGTGACGAAGAACGTCCGTCGATCGAGCGCCTGCGTGATGTCGTCCATGTGAGTGTTCGCGTCCGCTCGAAGGGTCGGCGCCCACCCGTAAATAGGGTTCGCCGTATGCGTTCGACCCGCGGGCCGGCCCTCGGATTCGGCCGCCGTCCGTCGGTAGCGAAAGGCCCTTATGTGGAACCCGACTACGGTGAATTGGACTAGACCGGGCGGTTTGGCCCCGCCCCTCGCCCGCGAAATGGTCATCAGTGGGGGTCGAACGTCGAGCGAGTCCGGCCCGCCCGGGTCGGACCCCGGAAGCCGACGTCGAAGCCTCGTCCTTCGGGGGCGGCGGTCCGCGTTCGTGCGCCTGCAGGGGCGTCGCGGCGCGGTTCGTCGGTGCGACCCCGTCAGGCACGGAAGTGAGCAGCGGAGCACTGGACGCCTGTCGCTCGAAGGGTCGCGGGGTGGAGGAGGCGACCGGGACTATCCGGCCCGAAACGGTCGGGCGACCTCGACCCGTCCGCATTCATTCGGTTCATCACGTGGCGAGCGCCGCGTCCGTCGACCAGATCGGCGGGAGCGAAACGGCGTCACGGCAGAGAAGTGCGTCGAGAGCGACGGCGACGCTACTCGTCGAACGTCGCGGGGTCGATGGCTTCGCCCTCGACGGTGAGGCCGCCTTCGAGCGTTCGGGTCGGGTAGGGGATGTCGATGCCCTCCTCGTCGAATCGCTCCTTCACCGCCTGCACGTACTCGCCGCGGGTCTTCACGAAGTCCGCGCGCGACGGGTCCTCGATCCAGAACCGGCTCTTGAGGCCGACGAAGGAGTTCCCGAGTTCGGTGAGGCGGACGGAGACCCCGGGGTCGTCCATGATGTCGTCGCGCTTCTCCGCCTCCTCGACGATTATCTCGGTCGCCTTGTCGATGTCGTCGTCGTAGCCGATGCCGAACTCGAACTGGACGCGGAGTTTGTCCTTCGCGACGGGGTTCTTGATGACGCCGTCGGTGAGGTTCGAGTTCGGGACGGTGAGCAGTTCGTTGTCGAACGTTCGCACGCGACTGACGCGGAGGCTGATGTCCTCCACGACGCCCGAGTGGCCGTCCCACTCGATCCAGTCGCCGATGCGGAACGGCTTGTCCGTGTAGATGAAGACGCCCGCGACGAAGTTCGCGATGACGTCCTGCATCGCGAACCCGATGGCGAGCGTCGCGGCGGCGCCGATGGTGGCGACGGCCGTGACGATGTTCCCGAACCCGGCGAACGCGAACGCGACGCCGACGGCGACGAAGAGCGCGACGATGGCCGTGACCTTCTGGAGCGGGCGCTTCGCGTGCTCGTCGAGGCCGCGACGGTCGAGGACGCGCCCGACGAGCGGAACCGCGAGCGCCTTCCCGAGGTAGTAGAGGACGGCGGCGACCACGAGGAAGGTAATCGCCTTCCCCAGCGGGCCGGCGTACGACGGGTCGATGTAGCGCGCGAGGAAGTCCCCGACGGCGTTCCCCGTCGACGCCTGCAGGGGCAGCGTCATCGCGTATACACCGCGGTGTTCCCGCGCGTCTCCACGAGGTCCGCGGAGACGGCCTCGCGCAGGTCTTCGGCGAGCGTCTCCGTGTCCGTTCCGCCCCGGGCGGACCGGAGGAACTTCACCTTCACCACGTCGCGGTCGGCGAGCTGGTCGTCGAGTTCGTCCACGACCGCCTCGATGCCGCCCTTCCCGACCCAGACCGTCACGTCGGCCTCGTGGGCCTTCGAGCGTAAGTCACCCATCACGTCCCCGCTAACTCGCGGGGAGGGTTTGAACCTTCGGCCTTACGCGCGTCGGTCGGGCGACCCTAGTAGGGGTAGCGCGCCTGCGAGCCGCAGTCGCAGGTGACGACGACGTGGCCGTCCCGGAGGCGCGTGCGGGCGTTCCGTCCCGGCACGAGGTAGGCGTCGCAGGCGTCGCACGTGAATCGCACGAGCTCTCGCGGGAGCCTGAGGCGGTTGCGCTCCGCGATGCGGCGCGCGAGGCGCACGCGCTCTCGGGCGCGCTCGTCGTCCCCGTCGCGGGCCGCGGCCCGCGCGAGCGACGTGAGGCGCTCGATTCGTTCGGACGCGATGCTCACACTCGAAGTGGGGGGCGTCGCGGCGAAAACGGTTCCGGTAGCTCTTTCGCTCGCCCGCGACACCCACGGGTATGCGAACCCTCGACTACCTCGAGTTCGAGGACCGCCTGCGCGGCGGCATCGTCACGGCGACCCGCCAGCAGCGCGCGGCGCTCCGCGGGCGGGGCGTAGACGTCGTGGAGTCGCCGTGGCGGGACGGCGACCCGGTGCGCTCGCTGCCGGGCGCGCTCTCGGGGGAGTACTTCGCCGACTACGACGTCGCGCACTGCAACACCATCGGGCCGGGGTCGCTCGCCGTCGCGCGTCACGCGACCCGCGAGGGAATCCCGCTCGTCCTGCACGCGCACACGACCGGTGAGGACTTCGCGGAGTCCTTCCGCCACTCGGAGAAGGCCGTCCCGCTCCTGAAGCGCTACCTCCGCTGGTTCTACGCGCAGGCGGACGTGGTGCTCTGCCCGAGCGACTACACGCGCGCCGTCCTCGAATCCTACCCCGTCGACGTGCCGATCCGAACCGTCTCGAACGGCGTGGACGTCGAGAGCCTGGACGGCTTCGAGGAGTTCCGCGAGGGGACGCGCGAGCGCTTCGACCTGGACGGGATGGTCGTCTTCTCCGTCGGCGAGGTGTTCGAGCGCAAGGGCCTCTCGACGTTCTGCGAACTCGCGGAGGCGACGACGTACGACTTCGCGTGGTTCGGCCACTACGAGACGGGGCCGGCGGCGAGCGAGGAGGTCCGCCGGTGGACCGGTGACCCGCCGGCGAACGTCACGTTCACGGGGTTCGTCGAGGACAAGCGCATGGCGTTCGGCGCCGGGGACGTCTACTGCTTCCCGACGAAGAACGAGAACCAGGGTATCGCCGTCCTCGAAGCGATGGCCTGCGGGAAGCCCGTCGTCCTGCGCGACATCCCCGTCTTCGAGGAGTTCTTCGAGCACGGCCGCGACTGCCTGAAGTGCTCGACGCGCAAGGAGTTCCGCGACGCCCTCGACAGACTCGCCGCCGACCCCGGCCTGCGCGAGCGCCTGGGAGCGAACGCCCGCGAGACGGCGGCCCGGCACAGCCTCGAACGGGTCGGCGAACGACTCGTCGACGTCTACGAGTCGCTTCTCGCGGGCGAGACGCCGCCGGAAGCAGCGGACGCGCGAGACGGCGCGGACGCCTGAGCGTGCAGCACCGCCCGAGACGGGGCGAGCGGGCGCGGAATCGATGGACGGATAGGGCGCGCCCGCACACGGGGTGGTAATGCCGCCGCGCGTCGCGACGTTCACGGACACCTACCTCCCGACCGTCAACGGCGCCACCTACACGGTCCGGACGTGGCGGGAGCGCTGGCGCGCCCGCGGCGGCCGAATGGACGTCGTTTACCCGGACGGCGACCACGACCCGGATGACGGCGAGCACCCCGTGCGGAGCCTCCCCTTCCCCTTCTACGAGGGCTATCGCCTCGGCGTCCCGACGGTGCCGCGCGGCGTCGTCACCCCGGACGTCGTCCACGCGCACTCGCCGTTCTCCGTCGGGTTCGCGGGCTACCGCTACGCCCGCCGGCACGACGTCCCGTTCGTCGTCTCCTACCACACGCCGACGAGCGAGTACGTCGAGTACGTCGCCCCCGGCCCGCTCGTCGCCCCGCTCGAACGCGCGAGTCGGGGCTGGGAGCGGTGGTTCCTCGACCGCGCCGACCTCGTGCTCGCGCCGAGCGAGCGCACCGCCGCGGACGTCCGCGCGCTCGGCGTCTCCGCGCCCGTCGACGCCCTGCCGAACGGCGTCGACATCGACTTCTTCGCGCCCGCGGACGGTGGCGCGTTCCGCGAGCGCTACGACCTGGACGGCCCGCTCGTCGGCTACACGGGCCGGCACGGCTACGAGAAACGCCTCGACGAACTCGTCGAGGCCGCGGCCGGCCTCGACGCGACGCTCGTCGTCGGCGGCGACGGCCCCGCGCGCGACGACGTCGAGGCGCGCGCCGCCGCGAAGGACGTGGACGCGCGCTTCCTCGGCTTTCTCGACCGCGAGGAACTCCCCGCGTTCTACAGCGCGCTCGACGTCTTCGCGTTCCCGAGCCCCGTCGAGACGGAGGGACTCGTCGCGCTGGAGGCGAACGCCTGCGGCACGCCCGTCGTCGCCGCGGACGCCGGCGCGCTCACCGAGACGGTGGACGACGGCGAGACCGGCTACCACTACCCGCCCGGGGACGTCGCGGCGTTCCGCGACGCCGTCCGGCGCGCGCTCTCCGAGCGGGACGCGCTCGCGGAGACGTGTCTCGCGCGTCGCGAGAACGTCAGCGTCGCGCACACCGTCGACCGCCTCGAAGCGGCGTACGCGCGCGTCAGAAGCTAGTTACGGGAGTCGCGTCAGTCGCGGTCTTCGAGCGCGTTCGCGATGCGGTCGAGCTTGTTGTTCGTGCGCTCGACTTCCTTGCGGAGCTCTTCGAGTTCGCGCGCCATGCGCTTCTGCGCGCCCGAGTCCTCCTCGCCGCGTCCGCCCGGACCCGCGCCGCCGGGGCCACCGGGGCCGCCGCCCATGCCACCGGGGCCGCCGCCCATCATCCCGCCCATCATCTGCGCGAACGGGTTGCCGCCACCGCCGCCGCCCATGCCGCCGGGGCCGCCGCCCATGCGCTCTTCGAGTTCTTCGCGGCGGGACTCGGCGTCGCCGCCCTCCTCGTTCTCGCGCTGCTCGCGGATCTCCTCCACGCGCTCGCGGAACGACTTCGTCTCCTCCTCGGACTCGGCGTTCTCCCCGTCGGGGGACTCCTCGGGCTGATCGTCGTCTGCCATAGAGTCGCCTTCTCGGGTCGGCGTGAAAAGCCCTGTGACGTGGCCTAGGCGAACGCGTCGAAACTCGACTGGAGGGCGTCCCCGTCCGCCTCCGCGGTGACCTCGTGGCCGACGAGGTCCCGGAGGTCGACGGCGTACGTCGTGCCGGCGCGTTCGAGACAGCAGACGCGGCCCTGCACGCCGACGACCGTACCGGTCGCGACGGTGGCTGGGACCGGCTGTCGGTCGAGCGAGAAGCCGTAGTCGAGGTCGAACGTCTCGACGGGGTCGAAGCCGGCGAGCGCGTCCGCCCAGACGGCCTCGTCGACCCGCCGGTGGAGGCCCCGGGCTTTCGTCGGGACGCGCACGCGGTCGGTGAACGCCGTGGCGATGGCGGCCTCCTGCTCGCGCGCGATACGGCCGTTCTCGACGGTGCGGAGGTGCGCGGCCCGATCGGCGCCCTGCTCGCGCAGGCGGGTGGCGAGGCGCCACTCGCGCGTGACGCCGACCTTCACCGTGTCGGGCGCGAACGCGGCGAGATATATCGCGTGGGGTTCGTGGCAGTCCATCTCCGCCTTCAGGCACGTCCCCGTGCACTTCGCGCACACCCACGTCGAGGCGTGCTGCGCGCAGTACGGCGCGTCGTCGCGCCCGCAGTTGATGTGGCCGTCATCGGTGAGGACGCCCGCGCAGCGGCGCTCCCCGAGCGTGTACGCGAGGTCGGTGCCGGGAGCGAGCGGCACGCGCTCGACGGCCCCCTCGTCCGCGACGAGGACGGCCGCGTCGGCGTCCGGCCCGCTCGATTCGTAGCCCACGAACTGCACGCCCCGGCGTAGGTGATCCGTCCGTATAGCCGTGGCGCGTCACCGCTAAGTGGGCCGAGCGCCCAGCGACGACGATGGAGTTCGCGTCGGACGCCATGCTGCGCGGGTGGATGCGCCACGAGACGCGCGTCCTCGTCGCCGCCGACGGCCTCGCCGTCGACACCGCGCTCGTCGACGTCGCGGTGTCGGCGCGCGCGAAGCGCCGCGCGGGCGCGTGCCGCTACACGCCCCTCCCCGACGCGCGCGTCGGCGACCCGATAGCCCGGGGCGAGCGCCCCGACGCGACGGTCGAACTCGCGCGCCGCGCCGCCGACGCGTTCGACGAGGCGACCCTCCGGGACGTCCTCCGGCACGAACTCGTGCACGTCGAGCAGGTGCAGGCGTACGGCGTCACCGACCACGGCGCGGCGTTCCGCGAACGCGCCGACGAACTCGACGTCCCGCTCTCCTGTCCGACGTTCACCGACCCCGCCTACGTCCTGCGCTGTACCGCCTGCGAGGGCGTCGTCGGCTACCGCTATCGGCGCTGCCCGACCGTCGAGACGCCCGAACGCTACCGGAGCGACTGCTGTGGTGCCGCGCTCGCCGTCGAGTCGGAGTAGGGCGTTCGGCCGCGGCCCCGCCCGCGTTCGCGACGCGACGGCGACGCCCCGCTCGGGTATCGGCCGCGCCGGCCCGAACCCCACGCCTCTTGGGCGTCCGCCGGGAACCCACGGTATGGCCGCCGCGTCCCGGAACACCCGCGCCGTCGTCGCCGGCCTCGTCGTCGGCGTCTTCTTCGGCGGGATGGTCGGCGGCGTCGCCTTCCCGACGCTCCCGCGCCTCGGGGTCCTCCTCGGGTTCTCCGCGCTCGTCGTCGGCGTCGTCCTCGCCGTGAACCGCGCGACCCGGATGGTCGTGAACGCGCCCGCGGGCGCGCTCCTCGACCGGGTCGGGACGCGCCGGCCGATGCTCGCCGGGTTCGCGCTCGAAGCGCTCGCGCCCGCGGGCTACCTCCTCGGACTCACCGACGCGTGGACGGGCGGCCTCGCCGCCGCCCTTCCGGTGGACGCGAGCGGTGCGAGCGCCGCGACGTTCGTCGTCGCGCGAATCCTCTGGGGGGTCGGGTCCGCGTTCGTCCTCGTCGGCGCGTTCAGCGTCGTGACGAAGGTGACGACGCCGGAGAACCGCGGGCGCTGGGCGGGCTACATGCGCGGCGGACAGAGCCTCGGGTTCCCCGCCGGCCTCGTCGTCGGCGGCCTCACCGCGGACGTCTTCGGCTTCCGCGCCGCGTTCGCCACCGCGGGCCTCGCCGCCGTCGTCGCGTTCGCCGTGGGCGCCGTCGTCCTCCCCGACATCCGCCCGGACGACGCGGGCGACGACGCGACGCTCCGGGACGTCCCGGCGCTCGCGTTCTCCGACCGGCGCGTCCTCGCCGTCGGCGCGACGAACTTCGTCGTGCGCCTCCTCTACTCGGGCGTCCTCCTCTCCACCGTCGTCGAGTACGCGGCCGAGAACGACATCCGCGTCGGCGTCCTCTCCGCGACCGGCGTCAGCGGCGTCGTGATGGCCGTCTGCGCGCTCTTCGCCGCCGGCGCCACCGTCGTCGCCGGCCCCGTCTCGGACCGCGCGCCGACGCGCTCGCACGTCGCCGTCCCCGCGCTCTGCCTCCTCGCCGCCGGCTTCCTCGCGCTCGTCCTCAGCCCCACGCTCGCCGGCGCCATCGTCGGCGTCGCGCTCGTCGGCGTCGGCGTCGAGGGCGCGAACCTCCCGCTGCTCGCCTACCTCGGGGACGTCAGCCCCGCCGAGGACGTCGGGAAACTCGGCGGCGTCTACAACGTCTTCGGCGACTTCGGCGCGACGCTCGGACCCCTCGTCGCGCTCCCCGTCGCCACCGCCACGAGCTACGCGAGCGAGTACGTCGGCTGCGCGCTCCTCGCCGTCGCCATCGCCGTCGTCGTCGCCGCCGTCGTCGGCGACACCACCCCCGTCGGCGAACGCGCCGTCCCCGCGGACGACTGAACGGCCTGCCGGGTCCGAACCGCTTTTACGCGCTCCGGGCGGACTCGGAGACACCTTATGCACGTGACTCGCTCCACAGCGGCCGCCGCGCCCGCGGAGGCCGCGCCGTGAACCCCGTCCGGTACGTCCGACGGCTCTTCGACGTGGACAGCCGCGTCCTCGTCCTCGCGCTCGCGCGCGCAGTCGACTCGCTCGGCAACAGCTTCCTCATCGTCGTCCTCCCGCTCTACATCGGCGACATCGTCACGCGCGGCGCGAGCGGCGTCACGCTCGGCGCCGGCCCCGTCTCCGTCACGCTCACCGAGAGCCTCGCCATCGGCGTCGTCCTCTCCACGTTCGGCTTCCTGAACAGCTTCGGCCAGCCGTTCACCGGTCGGTGGTCCGACCGCCTCCAGCGCCGGCGCGCGTTCGTCCTGTTCGGCCTCGGCGTGCTCGCCGTGACGAACGTCGCGTACGCGTTCACCTCCAGCTACGTCCAGTTGTTCGTCATCCGCGCCATCCAGGGCCTCGGCGTCGCGTTCACCGTCCCCGCGACCATCGCGCTCGTGAACGAACTCGCCACCGACGCCACCCGCGGGAACAACATGGGCGTCTTCAACACGTTCCGCCTGCTCGGCTTCGGCCTCGGCCCCATCGTCGCCGGCGCCGTCGTCCACGCCGGCCCGTACGACGTCGGCGTCGGCACGATCAGCGGCTACAACGCCGCGTTCGGCGTCGCCGCGCTCGGCGCGTTCGTGAGCGTCGCGCTCGTCTACGCGCTCGTCGAAGACCCCGAGCGAGTCGAGGCGGACGCCGGCGACGAACTCTCCATCGCCGTCCTCGACCGCGAACGCGCCGGCAAACTCCTCGACCCCGTCTTCACGCTCGCCGTCGCGTCGCTCTTCATGGCCATCGGCATCGCCCTCCTCTCCGCCATCGAAGCGGACGTGAACGCCCGACTCGACCAGGGGCCGTTCCTCTTCGGCGTCGAGTTCGCCGCGTTCGTCCTCGCGCAAGTCCTCCTGCAAGCCCCCATCGGCTCCGCGAGCGACGACTACGGCCGGAAGCCGTTCGTGCTGTTCGGACTCCTCCTGCTCGCGCCGACGACGGCCGTGCAGGGGTTCGTCACCGAGCCGTGGATGATGGTCGTCGCGCGATTCTTCCAGGGCGTCGCGGGCGCCGCCGTCTTCGCGCCCGCGCTCGCGCTCGCCGGCGACTACGCGCGCGCCGGCCAGTCCGGCACGCAGCTCTCGCTGCTCACGATGGCGTTCGGCCTCGGCGTCGCCCTCGGCCCGCTCGCCTCCGGCGCGCTCGCGTCCGTCTCCTACGCCACGCCGTTCGTCCTCGGCGGCCTGCTCGCGCTCCTCGGCGCGCTCCTCGTCCACACGCAGGTCGCGGACACCGTCCGGAGCGACGACGCGCCCGACGCCGCCGTCGCGGACGGCTAGCGGTAGAGCGAGAGGTAGAGCGCCGCGAACCCCACCACGAACGGGAGCGTCGCGCCGATGTTGAACACGTCGCCGACGTGGAGTTGTTCCGCGAGCACCGTGAGCGCGACGCCGATGCTCACGAACGCGAACCCGACGAACGCGTACTCGAGCCGTCGCGTCCCCTCGCGCCGATAGGCGGTGAAGCTGATGAGCGTCAGCCCCAGCGTGAGCGCGAGCAACACGAGACGGAGGGCGAGGAGCACGAGAGAGGCGAGCGACATCTGCGTGGCGATATTCGTCACGCGGCGCTTAAACGTACCCCCTCAGTCCTCGCGGCGCAGCGACGACCAGAGGTCGCTGAACCGGTCGGCGGCGTCCCCGCCGTGCTCGACGTCCACGTCGTACTCGCCGTCGTCGAGCGCCACGGAGAGCTCCGAGAGCGCGCAGACGTAGCGCTGATAGTGGTTCCCGTCGCCGTCCATCGCCGTCCGCGTCGTCACCAGCCCGCACTCCTCCAGCGCGTCGAGACGGCGATAGACGGTGGGGAGCGAGACGTCGAGCGCCGCCGAGAGCGCCTTCGCGGAGCGCGACTGCTCGCTCAGCGCCGCGAGTATCTCGCGCGAACGCTCGTCCCCGAGCGCGTCGAGCACGTCACCGGCGCGCGATACGTCCACACTCGAAGTCCTCTACGGCGGGCGGAATTAAGCTTTCTCAAAGC
>JBDGUG010000078.1:0-9664 GCA_042216135.1 Halarchaeum sp.
ACTCGAGGTCCGTCTCGTAGGCGACCTGCACTTCGACCTCGTTCCAGACGTACGGGAACTCCTCGCGCGAGAAGTTCGTGATCTGCGTCGAGAGCACCACCGAGTTCGGCACCGTGACGTGCCGTCCGGACGGCTGGTTCGAGGCGACGAGTTCGCCGTCCACCTCCCAGAGCGTCGTCACGAGGAAGTCCACGTCGATGATGTCGCCCTTCGAGCCGTCGATGGCGACCCGGTCGCCGACCTGATAGGGCTCTTTCACCATGATGTAGACCCAGCCGAACAGCGAGAGCAGGGGCTGTTGGAGCGCGAACGTGATGGCGAAGCCGACGACGCCGAGAGAGACGAGCGCGGGCACCCAGCGGTCGGTGACGACGCCGAGCACGGCGAGCGTGCCGAGCACGACGAAGCAGAACTGGAGGACGGAGCGGAGTTTGTGGCGTTCGACCTTGTCCGGGGTGCGGCGCTCGACGAACCCGTAGAAGAGGGCGTACGCGCCGTAGCAGCCGAAGAGGACGGCGAGCGCGACGAGCGCCTTCCCGGCGAGTGCGGCGACCGGATAGCCGGAGACGGTGACGTCGACGAGGCCGGGCGCGTTCAGAACGAGGCCGCCGCCCATCGCGCACGCGACGGCGACGGCGAGCGGTGCGTACCCGCGTTTCACGGCCGTCACGTCGCGGGGCCGAATGAAAAACCTGCCCGTCGGCGCGCGGCCCTAGCGGACCCGATAGGGGTCTGGGCCGACGAGGAACCGGCCGAGGTCGGACTCGCGCCGGTAGTCGCGCGCCATGAGCGCTTCGAGCGCCTCGACGAGGGCGACGTCGTCGCCCGCCTCCCACTCGCGCGGGTCCCTGATCGGGACGACGAGGAATCCGCT
Organism: Halarchaeum sp.; assembly: GCA_042216135.1. Taxonomy (GTDB): domain Archaea; phylum Halobacteriota; class Halobacteria; order Halobacteriales; family Halobacteriaceae; genus Halarchaeum. The sequence continues at coordinate 875 of JBDGUG010000078.1, forward strand.
CCCGTGGACTTCCTCGCCGTGGAGCGCGGCCATGTCGGTCGTGTCAACCTTCCCGAGGCGCGCGGTGTACTGCTCGAGGACGTGTTCGGTCGCGGCGCGGCCGACGGGGAGGAGGACGTGCGCGGTGATGGCGCGCAGTTCCGCGTCGAAGAACATCTCCAGGTCGGCGTACTCCGCGTCGGTGGGCGCCCGGTCCTCGTCGAGGACCCCGGAGTGACGATAGGACAGGTAGAGGTTCTCGACGTCGGGTTCGGCGCCGGGTTCGGTGACGAGGCCGACAGCGGCGAGGGCGTGCTGGAGGCGGACGGCGCCGTCAGTGCCCGTGAACGGGACGCCCGTACGGGCGCCGCCGTGCGCGCCGGGGTGGTCGCCGACGACGTGGAAGTCCGCGTTCGCGTCGCCGTAGCCGTGGACGTGCGCGTCGCCCGCGGGCCGCATCCCGAACGGGTTGCTCGTCCGGTCCGTGACGTTCTCCATGCGCGTATCGACGTGATTCCCGAATAAGAGTGTCGTGCTTCCCCTACCACTGGTAACCCCCTTTCGGGAGGTAACCTTTTGGGCGGGCGGGGCGCACTACGGCACGTGTCCAAGTCCGAACGGCTCTCGGTCGAGTGCGCCGGCGGCGACTGGTGCCCGATCACCGCGACCGCCACCCTCATCGGCAAGAAGTGGCATCCGGTCATCATCCATCGCCTGCTCGAGAACGGCGCGTCGGGGTTCAACGAACTGCAGAACGAGGTCGACGGCATCTCCAGTAAGGTCCTCTCGGAGAGCCTCAACGACCTCGAAGCGAACGGCCTCGTCGACCGCACCGTCGTCGAGGAGAAACCGGTCCGGGTGCGCTACTCGCTGACCGACTCCGGCGAGTCGCTGGAGAGAGTGGTGCTGGCGCTCGCCGAGTGGGGCGACGAGCACCTCGAACCGGCCTGCGACGGCGTCTCCGTCTAGTCGAGGAGGGCGGCTTCCGCGTCCGAGTCGGCCTCGGTATCCGTCTCGACGTCGAGCTGGTAGAGGTTCTGCCGGGCGTCCGGGATGTAGATGTCCTTCTGCACGATGTCGTGCTCCTGGAGGCGCTCCAGCGCGTCCCGAACCGTCCGCTGGGAGAGCCGGGACTTCTCGACGATCTCCTTCTGGGTCAGGCCGCCGTTGTACTCGAGCACCTTCAAGACGAGCTTCGCGCTCGGCGGGAGGTCCTGGACCGTCTCTTCCTTCATCGTGTCAGTACGGAGGCGCGCCAGCGTTATAGTACCTCGGTAACGGTGTCGTGACGGGGTTACGTACGGGTAACCACCCGCTCGATGACGCCACCCGAGCCGCCGTCACGCGCCCCCGTCACCGGGCGAATACCCGGATGTCGGTCACGCACACCGGCGGGACGCGGGCGCGCCGGACTCCGCGACTTCCCGGGGTTTATGGGTTCTCGTCGCCTCCCCTCCGGCGATGAACAGACAGCAGCGACGCGCCGCGGGCTACTTCGTCCTCCTCGCGGGCGTCGCGCTCGGCTACGCCCTGCTCTACCAGTGGGGGATGTCCCACCTCGAAGGGCGACCCGTCACCTTCGTCCACGCCCTCGAAGTGACGGTGCAGTCGTTCACCTCCACGGGCTACGGCGAGGACGCCCCGTGGACGACGGCGCCGATGCACGTGCTCGTCATCCTGATGCAGCTCTCCGGGCTCGTCCTCCTCGTCCTCAGCCTCCCGCTGTTCGCCGCGCCGTGGGTCGAACGCCGCCTCGAAGTGGACGCCCCCACCCGAACGGACGCCACCGACCACGTCGTCGTCGCCGGCTTCTCCGAACGCGGCGAGACGCTCGTGGACGAACTCGCCGCCGCCAACGTCCCCTACGTCCTCCTCATCGACGACCGCGAGGCCGCGCGCCGCCTCCACGAGGACGGACGCCACGTCGTCCGCGGCGACCCCGAGTCCGTCGAGGGGTTCGCCGCCGCGAACGTCGACGAGGCGCGAAGCGTCGTCCTCGACGACGTCGACGAGCGCAACGCGATGATGGCGCTCGCCGTCCGCGAACGCCGCGACGACGTCCGCATCGTCAGCTTCGCCGAGGAACCCGACGCCGCCACCTACCTCGAGTACGCCGGCGCCGACGACGTCCTCAGCCCGCACGACATCCTCGGGCGCTCGCTCGCCGACAAGGTCACGTCCACCATCAGCACCGACCTCGGCGAGACGGTCACCGTCGGCGAGGACTTCACCGTCGCCGAGATGCCGATTCAGCAGGGCAGCGACCTCGACGGCGTCACGCTCGCCGAGAGCCGCATCCGCGAACGCACCGGCGCGCACGTCATCGGCGCGTGGTTCGCCGGCGCGTTCGTCGGCGGCCCCGACCCCGATCGGACCATCGACCGCAACACTATCCTCCTCGTCGCCGGGCCCGAGAGAGCCCTCCACGACCTCAAGGACCTCACGCTCGCCGAACACCGCACGCACGGCCGCGGCCCCGTCGTCGTCGCCGGCCACGGCGACGTCGGCTCCACCGTCAAGAGCGTCCTCGACAGCCAGGGCATCGAGAACACCGTCGTCGACCGCGAGGACGGCCCGAGCGTCGACGTCGTCGGGGACGTCTCCGACCCCGGCATCCTCGCCGAAGCCGGGGCCGACGACGCGAACGCGCTCGTCCTCGCGCTCGGCGAGGACACCCAGACCGTCTTCGCAACCCTCGTCGCCCGCGAGGAGTACGACGAACTCGACGTCGTCGCGCGCGTCGACGAAGCCGACGCCGCCTCGAAGGTGTACGCCGCCGGCGCCGACTACGTCATGGCGCTCGCCACCGTCAGCGGCCGTATGCTCGCCGACACCATCCTCGGCGAGGACGTCATGAGCCTCGACACCGGCGTCACCATCGTCCGCACCACCGCCCCCGACCTCGCCGGCAGCACGCTCGCGAGCGCGAACGTTCGCGCGCGAACCGGCTGTACCGTCATCGCCGTCGAACGCGACGGCGTCGTCCACGCCGACCTCGACCCCGACTTCAAGATCGAACGCGACGACACGCTCGTCGTCGCCGGTAGCGACGAGGACGTCGCCGCGTTCAACGACCTCGTCGGAAACGCGCCCGCCTGAATACCTGTCTGATCCGGAGGCGACGGCACAATCCCGCATATACTTAAGTCGGGTGAACATAAACCAACCAACGACAGCGGAGAACCGATGTCGGTACATCCAGCAGCCATGCCTTACACGTTCGATGGCGTGCTCCCGCCCGAACTCCTCACCGAAGTCGAGGCGGGCACCAATCTCCTCGTCAGCGGGCCCGCGATGTCGGGGAAGCGTCAGCTACTGCTGCAGTTGCTCGCACGCGGCGCCAGCGAAGGGGAAGGCTCCATCGTCGTCACCTCCCGCAACCCCGCCGACGACGTCGTCGACGAGTACGACGCACTCCTCCCCGCCGACGCCACCCGATTCCTCCGCGTGATCGACTGCGTCAGCAACCAGAGCGACACCGCGACCGACGTCGAGGGAGTCCACGACGTCTCCTCCCCCGGCGACCTCACCGGCATCGGCATCCAGTTCTCCGAAATCGCGCGCGAAGCCGAAGAGACCGGCCTCGAACGTCTCCGCGTCGGCTTCGACTCCCTCTCCCCCCTCCTCATGTACGTCGACCTCCAGCGCCTCTTCCGCTTCCTCCACGTCTTCACCAGCCAGATCCAGAGCCGCGACTGGATCGGCCTCTTCGCCATCGACCCCGACAGCCACGACCAGCAGGAAGTCAACACCATCAGTCAACTCTTCGACGGCATGATCGAGATCCGACTCGACGACGACGCCGGCCGCCAGGCCCGCGTCCGCGGCGTCACCAGCTCCCCCACCGACTGGGTCGCGTTCGAGTAGGCCGTTTCGCGTCGCCGCGGGACGACTCGCCGGCGTCCGCTCGTTCTACGCCCGCGTCGCCGCGCACCCGTTCGTCACGAGAACTAGCTCCGCGTCTCGTGCGCGCGCTCGGCCGCCGCCGCCAGCACCGCCCGCTCGGGCGCGTACGCCACGTGGCTCTCGCAGTCGCAATCGGACGCGCCCAGCCCCGACACCGCCTCGCCCGCGGCCGCGAGCGTCCGCGCGAGCGCACACTCCCGGTCGTCGCCCTCCGTGACGAACACCGCGTCGAGTCGTGTTTCAGAGTGGCCGGTCAGGTAGTCGATATGCCAGTGGCGCACGTCGTGCTCGCCGCGCGCGACCCGCTGATGTCTGTCGACGCGCGCGTCCAGTCCGCCCGGCCCGAACGCCGACCCCGCGTACGCGTACCAGCCGGGTTCGAGTTCGCGCTCGCCCGCCGCGCCGAACGCTACCGTCGCCGCCTCGGCCAGTTCCAGCAGGAGCGTGTACGTTCCCCCGGTCACGCTCGCGCCTTCGCCCCCGCCGCGCTTTCCCGTTTCGCTCTCACTGCCGCCGCTCGATACCGGCGGCCGCTCGCGGCTCCGACACCGCTTTCTCCGCGACGGCACTCCGCTCGCGTATGAACTACCTCCGCTGGGCGCTCCTCGCCCTCGCCGGCTACACCTTCGTCGCGCCGCTGATGAAACTCGCCACCGGCCCCGACGGCATCCCCGCCACCGTCGGCGCGCTCCTCGCGAACGGCATTCTCGTCGCCGTCACCGCCGGCGTCGTCCTCTACACCGGCACGCCCGTCCTCGAGTACGCCACCGACCCCCGCATGTGGTACGTCGCCATCGCCGGTCTCTGCCTCTCCGTCGGCATCCTCGCCTACTATCAGGCGCTCGCCGCCGGCCCCGTCAGCGTCGTCGTCCCCGTCTTCGGGATGTTCCTCGTCACCAGCAGCCTCGCCGGCGTCCTCCTCCTCGGCGACGCCTTCACCCTCCGGAAGGGCGTCGGCATCTGCTTCGCCATCGCCGCCGTCTACCTCACCGCCGGCCCCCAGTAGCCCGGGAGAAGACACTTACCGACCGCGACACCACCCCCACGCGTGCCCTCCACTCGCCGCCGCGCCCTCGCCGCCACAGTCACCGTCGCCACGGCCGCTCTCGCCGGCTGTCTCGACCGAATGCCCCACGACGGCGAAATCGCCACCGAACCCGCCAGCGAGACGGACGCCACCGCGGCGGACGCCTCGCTCGTCCACTACGCCGACCTCTCCGCCGAAGAACGCGACGTCGTCGCCACCGCCATCTCGGACGGCGTCTACCACGCCTGCTCCGACCTCGACACTCTCAGTTCGCTCGCCGGCCGCCTCACCCCGCGGACCTACCTCGAACGCGACGGCGACTACTACGGTCTCTGGGTCCGCGTCACCGACACCGTCGCCGCCGACACCGCCGACCCGCCCGACGAGGAGTTCGACTGCGGGTGGCCGTGAGCGCACCGCTGCTCGCGTGTCGCTCACGTTCGTTCGCTCCCGCTCGCGTTCTCGTTGCGCCTCGCTGGCGCTCGGCGCAACGTTACTCGCGCGAACATGGGTGAGTGCGAGTCAGTCGGACCTCGGGTCCGACGCTATTCGTGCCCGGACACCCGAACCGGCTCGTAGGGCTCCTCTAAGTACTCCATCTCCGAACTGCTCAGGTCGAGTTCGGTCGCCTCGACGGCGTCCTCTAAGTGTTCGACGCTCGACGTGCCGACGATGGGCGTCGTGACGGTGTCCTTGTGCAGGAGCCACGCGAGCGCTATCTGCGCGCGCTTCACGCCCTTCTCCGCGGCGAGTTCGCCGACGCGCTCGTTCACCTCGGGGCCGCCGCCCTCCCGGTACGGGTGTTCGTACATGTACTCCTCGCTCGCGCCGCGCGTCGTCGCGTCGATGTCCTCGTGCGGGCGGGTGAGGTAGCCGCGCGCGAGCGGACTCCAGGCCATCACGCCGACGTCCTCTTTCTCGCAGAGCGGGAGCATCTCGCGTTCCTCCTCTCGATAGACGAGGTTGTAGTGGTCCTGCATCGTCGCGAACCGCTCCAGGCCGAGTTCGTCGCTCGTGTGCAGGGCGTCGGCGAACTGGTGCGCCCACATCGAGGACGCGCCGACGTAGCGGACCCGCCCGCGCCGCACGGCGTCGTCGAGGGCGCGAAGCGTCTCCTCGATTGGCGTATCGTAGTCCCAGCGGTGAATCTGGTAGAGGTCCACCGTGTCCATCCCCAGCCGGTCGAGGGAGTTCTCTAGCTCTTGCTCGATGGTCTTCCGCGAGAGCCCTCCGGCGTTCGGGTCGTCGCCCATCGGGTGGAACACCTTCGTGGCGACGACCTGCCGATCACGGTCGTAGTCGTCGAGGACGTTCCCGAGCACGCGCTCGGACTCGCCCTGCGAGTACATGTTCGCGGTGTCGAAGAAGTTGATCCCGAGGTCGATGGCGCGCTCGATGACCTCGCGGGCCTCCTCCTCGTCGAGCACCCAGTCGCGCCACTCGCTCGACCCGAAGCTCATACAGCCGAGACAGAGTTCGCTGACGGTCACGCCCGTGCTCCCGAGCGTCGTGTACTCCATGCGCGAGGGGTCGTGCGGCGCCGGCAAAAAGCTACGAGTCCCACGCGCGCGCCGCCGCTTCTCGCACGGCGACGTAGCCGACGGCGCCGACGGCGAGCGCGCCCGCGAGCGTCAGCCACGTCGTCGGCGTCGCGGACCCGATCGCGAGCTTCGCGACGGCGTTCTGCGGGCTCTCCGGGAGGAGGCTCGCGGCGCCGAAGACGCCGATGGCGCCGAACGAGTAGACGAGTTGGGCCTCCCGATGTTTCGGGACGGCGAGCGCGACGGCGACGCCGCCGACGACGAGCACGGCCGTCGTCGCGACGACGAACCCGAGCGCGGCGACGGGGTGCGCGATGGACGTGCCGTTCAGCGACAGCAGGGCGAACCACGCGGCGACCTGGACGGGCGCGATGGCGACGAACGTCAGCGCCTTCCCGTCAACGATGTCCGGAATCGAGAGCGGCGCGGACCGCAGCAGGTCGAACGTCCCGCGCTCGCGCTCCTCCGCGACGCTGTCCGCGGCGATAGAGCCGCTGATGAACGCCGGGAGGAAGCAGAGCGCGGGGACGAGCACGGTGTACGCGAACCCGAAGTAGGGGTTGCCGTGCTGCTCGGGCGGCACGTCCAGGGGTTGGCGATCCAGCCGATAGGAGAGGTCCGCGCGGCGCTCGCGCTCGTAGGTGGTGAGCGCGTCCTTCAACTGGGTGACGACGACCGTCGTGGTGAACGAGCCGTCCGGGACGAGCGCGGTGACGCTCGTGCGGCCGTTCGAGAGCCGGTCGGCGACGAGGACGGCGTCCACCTCCCCGTTCCGGAACGCGGCGCGCGCGTCGGCCGCGCTCCCGTACTCTCGGACGTGCCGGGCGTCGCTCGCGCCGACGGTCGGCGCGATGTCGCCGCCCGCGTCCCCGGCGACGCCGACGGTGACGACGAGGCCGCCGCCCGCCGCGCCGGGCGCGTAGAGGCTGACGAGGCCGACGACGAGGAGCGACGAGAACGCCGCGACGAACAACTGGATGGCGATGGCGAGCACGATGGTCTTCTCGCGGCGCAGCGACGCGAACTCGCGCGCGGCGAGCCTGAGCCGGCTATCCAAGGACGCTCACCACCGCGTAGTCGTAGGCGAGGTGGAGGCCGACGGCGCAACAGAACGCGAGCGCGTACCCCCGACGGCCGCGTCGCGCGCCGAGCGCGCTCGCCGTCCCCGCCGCGACGTGCAGGGCGAGCGGCGCGACGAGGAGGGCGAGAGAGCCGACGCCGAGTTCGGCGCCGCCGAACGCGGTGCCCCCGACGGCGACGTTCGGGAGGTCCACGAGGCGCGTCAAGAGGAGGAGTTTCTCCCCGGCGAAGAAGCCGACGCCGGCGGCGACGCCGACGGCGAGCGCGACCCGGTCCGTGTCGGGGAAGCGCGCGTTCGCGAAGCCCGCGTAGACGTGCAGGCTCTTCGCCGCCTCCTCGACGAGCGCGACGAGCGCGAGCACGACCGGTATCGCGAACGCCTCGGGGACGACGAAGAGCGCGGCGACGGCGAACAGTTCGGCGATGAGGACGAACGGGACGAACGCCGCCGTCCAGAGGCCGACGCGCCACGCCGACGAGAGCGGTGCGGCGAGCGCGTCAAGCGCCTTCGCGGGCAGGCGCTTCTGCGTGAACAGGTCCTCCTCGCGGTAGACGCCGAGGCCGAGGCCGTAGCAGACGGCGGCGGCGAGGGCGACGGGCGCGGTGGCGAGGAGGAACGCGCCGAGCGAGAACGGGTCCCCGCGGATGTCCCCGACGACGACGGAGAGCGGGGAGATGGCGGCGATGGGGTGGACTTCTGTGAAGACGGCGGGGACGAACGCGTACGCCATCAGGCCGACGCTGACGGTGACCGTGACGAACGTGAGTTCCTTGTAGGAGCGCGCGAAGAGCGCGCCGAGGAACGTCACGCCGAGGAAGAGGCCGGCGAGCGGGAGGAGCGCGACGACGGAGCGCACGCCCGCCCCGACGGCGGCGGCGACGACGGCGGTGACGGCGACGGCGCCGAGGAAGTACGGGAGCGCCTTCCCGACGACGATGTCGCCGCGCGAGGCGGGGGAGACGAGGAGGGGTTCGCCGCGCCGGTCGATGCGCTCGTCGATGACGCTGGAGCCGTACGCCTGAATGACGACGTTCAGCGGGAGGAGGAAGACGAACGCGTAGAGGAGCGAGCGCAGCGGGAACGGCGGCGTGATGTCGCTCGGCGTCGCCGGCCCGTCGCCCTGCGAGGCGTCGCTGTCGCCGCTCGGTGCGACCGTCGCGCTGGTAGTCGCCGCGCTCGTCGTGCCCGCGCTGGTCGCCGTCGCGCTCGTCGTGCCCGCGCTGGTGGTCGTACTGGTCGCCGTCGCGCTCGTCGTG
>JBDGUG010000078.1:9764-12057 GCA_042216135.1 Halarchaeum sp.
CGCGCTCGTCGTGCCCGCGCTGGTGGTCGTACTGGTCGCCGTCGCGCTCGTCGTGCCCGCGCTCGTCGCATCGGTGGTCGTCCCCGACGGGCCGCTCGACCCGCCCCCGGCCCCGGCCGTTCCGCCGACGCGGACCGCGCTCCGCTCGACGTACGTGAGGTTCACGACCACCGGGAACGCCGCCGCCTGATCGCCCTCGGACGCCATCACTCGGTCGTTGTAGGCGGTGACGGCGTCCCGGACCGTCGCGAGCGCGGCGCGCCCCTTCTCCGTGTCGGCGATGCGGACGCCGCGCGCCCCTATCGCGACGTCCGCGCGACCGCTCGCGACGGCGTTCCCGCGGGGGTCGACGGCGCGGAGTTGCGGGGTCGCGTCGACGGGCGCGCGATAGGGGTCGTCGTCCGCGACCGCGACCCGGTAGACGCCCGCGCCCGGCGTCGGCGCGTACGCGACGAGGAGGGGGGCGAGCGCGGCGAGCACGATCAGCGCGACGGCGAGGAGGACGGCGGTGCGCCGGTCCACGCCCGAGACGCCGCGAGTCGCCTCCCATCGCGCGACGCGGAGGGTGCGCCGCGGCGTCACGCCTCGCCCCCGGTGACGGCGAGGAAGACGTCTTCGAGGGTGGACTCGCGCGTGCGGATGTCGACGAGTTCGCCGCCCGCGTCCGCGGCGCGAACGCGCGCGTCCTCCACGCCCGCCATGGACTCGACGGTCAGCCGATACCGGCCGGATTCGACCTCGGTGGCGTCGTCGAGCGGAACGTCGGCGAAGACGTGGTACTCGACGCGGCCGTGGTCGGCGCGGATGTCCGCGAGCGTTCCCTGCGCGGCGATCTCGCCGTTCGAGACGATGGCGACGCGGTCGCAGACGGACTCGACGTGGTAGAGGTCGTGCGCGCTGAAGACGACCGTTTTGCCGCGCTCGGCGAGTTCGCGCGTGAACTCCACGACGACGTTCGTCGTCGTCGGGTCGAGCCCCGAGGCGGGTTCGTCGTAGACGAGGACGTCCGGGTCGTTGACGAGCGAGCGCGCGATGGCGACCTTCCGCTTCATCCCCTTCGAGAAGTCCCCGACGGGCCGGTCCCGCACGTCGAGTGCGAGCCTATCGAGCGCGGCCGCGATGCGGTCGTCCGCCGTCTCGCGCGGGACGTCGTAGAGGTCGGCGAAGAAGCGCAGGTAGGCGCGCGGCGTCATGTCCTCGTAGAGCGGGGAGTCCTCGGGGAGGAAGCCGAGCGTGCGGCGCATCTCGGGGTCCGTGGAGTCGTAGCCGTTCACGACCACCGACCCGGACGTCGGCTCGAGCAGGCCGGCGAGCGTCTTCAGCGTGGACGTCTTCCCCGCGCCGTTCGGGCCGACGAGACCGAACACTTCGCCGTCGCCGACGTCGAAGCTGATCCCGCGCACGGCCTCGACGTCGCCGTACGTCTTCGTGAGCCCGGAGACGGATAGCACGTCCGTACCCGTGGGCCGGACGACTATGGTCGTTGCGGACGCTCAGGTGAGCGGCGTGGCGCGATCCGCGATGGCGTCGAGGCGCTCGCTCGCCCACGCCAGCGCGCCCTGCGAGCTGTTGAGGAGGAGCGCGGCCGGCGCCCCGGTCCCGAACACGACGGCGGCGACTCGTTCGCCGTCCGCGAGCGTGTAGACGGCGACGTCGAACGGATGGCCGTCCGGGACAGTGGCGAGCGTGACGGCCTCGGAGGGGAGGACGCGTTCGACGACGTCGTCGTAGTCGCGCAGGAGCGAGGAGACGACGTCGTCGTCGACGTAGACGGTGAGCGTGAGGTCGCCGTCGGTCACGCGGTCCGCGACGGCGTCGACGACGTCGGGCAGGAGGACGGAGGTGTACATCTCGACGTGCGTCGCGCGCTCGACGAGCGAGACGAGGTCGGTGCTGATTCGAAGCGGGTCGTCGGCCGCGGTGACGACGTCGGCGGTTCGAACGAGCGAGAACGAGAGCGGGACGTTCGGGTCGAAGTCGACAAAGGCGTCGCACGCGAGGACGCGTTCGAGGGTGGCGACGTGGGTGTCGTGGGCGTCGAGGGCGAGGCGGCCGCGCAGGGTGAGCGCGACGGCGCCGTCGCGGCGTTCGAGCGCCCCGTGGTCGACGAATGCGCGGACGACGCGGTCGACCGTCGAGCGCGAGACGTCGCTTCGCGTCGCGAGTTCGGTCGGGGTGCGCGGTCCGTCGCGGAGCGGTCGGAGCATCGCCGCGCGGTCCGCGAGGAGGCGCGCGAGCGTCGTGCCGGCGGTCACACCCACAGTCGTCGGGTGTGCTACATAAACGCGGGGGC
>JBDGUG010000059.1:0-11969 GCA_042216135.1 Halarchaeum sp.
ACCACGACGTCGTACGCGCGCAAGGCCTCGACCTGATCGAGGAGGCGCGCGATGCTCGCGACGCCGACGTCCTCCACCGTCTCGACGTCCGCGCCCATCTCGCGGACGATGGCGCGCGCCTCCCCGAGCACGGCCGCGTCGCTCGTTCCCCCGGATACGAGCGCCACGGACGCGTCCACGGCCGGTCGCTCGAACCCGGCGGCGTGCGCGACGAGGACGTCCGCGCGCTCGTCCACGGTCACCTCGGCGTCCGGATGCTCGCGTTCGAGCGCGTCCACGACGCCCTCGCGGTGCGCTTCGCTCGCGCGCGTGACGAGCGCGCGCCCCGTCGTCTCCACCGCCGTCGCGGCGAGCGATCCGACCTCCTGCGGCGTCTTCCCCTCGGCGAGCACCGCCTCCGGGACGCCGCGCCGGGTCTCGCGCGCCGCGTCGAATCTGCCGGCGGCGGTCGTCGCGTAGCCCGCGAGCGCCGCTTCGGCCTCCGAGACGGAGAGGTCGCCGTCGGCCACCCGTTCAAGGACGTCTCTCATATGAACGGGGGTATCGGGCGGAAGATACAGGTGGGTTTCGCTTCCCGAGGCGCCGATAGACGCCGGTCTCACGCCGATTTATGGGAACTCTTATTAACAAGGGAGGTAAAGCAAACGCCGTATGGCAGACCTCATCGTCAAGGCCGCTGTGAAGGAAGCGCTCGAGGATAAGAACGTCGCGTCCGACTTCTACGACGCGCTCGACGAGAAGGTCGAGGACCTCCTCGACGACGCCGCCCGTCGCGCCGAATCGAACGGTCGCAAGACCGTTCAGCCGCGCGACCTGTAAACGCGCTTCAACCCTCCTCTCGTTTATTTCGACCGCGTAGCCGTACGGCTACTCAGCCGCGTACTCGTGCGCCTCGACGCCGTCTTCGCTCCCGACCAGCACCGCGTCCGCGAGGCCGACGAACAGGCCGTGCGCGACGACGCCCGGAACCGTCGCGAGGTCCGTCGCGAGCGCGCCGGGGTCGGCGATCGCGCCGAACGCACAATCCAGAACGAGGTTCCCGTTGTCCGTCACGACGGGGCCGTCCTTGCGCTCGGCCGCGCGCAGCGTCGCGTCCCCGCCGAGCGCCGACACCGCCTCGGTGACCGGGCGGCGCGCCGCCGGTAACACCTCCACCGGCACCGACCGGTCGAGTTCGCCCGCGACCTTCGACGGATCGACCACCACGAGGAAGCGCTCCGCGTCGGCGTCAACGACCTTCTCGCTCGCGTGCGCCGCCCCGCCCCCCTTCACGAGCGCGCCGCTCCCGAGCGCGACCTGATCCGCGCCGTCGATGGCGACGTCAACGCCGTCCACGTCGTCGAGCGTCCGCACCGACAGGCCGCACTCGCGGGCGAGTTCGGCGGACTGGAAGCTCGTCGGGACGCCGACGACGTCCAGGCCCGCGTCCGCGCGCCGGCCGAGCGCTCGAATGGCGTGCGCCGCCGTGCTCCCCGTTCCGAGGCCGACGACGTCGCCGTCGTCGACGGCGTCAGCCGCGCGCTCGCCCGCCGCTCGCTTCGCCGCGTCGCTCCCGCCGCGCTCTTTCATGTCTCCCGGGTCGGCGCCGCGGTAGAAAAAACGCCCCGCCTCAGAGGTGCTCGCGGACCGCGTCCGCATCGTGCGTCAGTCGGAGCGTCCGCGAGCGCCCCCGGCCCTCCATGCTCTCGTACGCCGCTTCGATGAGCCCGAGCTGGTCGAGCTTGTTCACGACTTCCGTGTAGCGCGTGTAGCCGAGGTCGGTGCGGTCGGCGAACGCGTCGTAGACGTCGCCCGCGCGCTCGCCCTCGTGCGCCGCGATAGCGTCGACGAGCGCTCGCTCGACGTCGTTCAGCGCGTCCAAATCGCGCGCGAGTGTGAGCGCGCGAGCGTCCTCGCTCACCGCCTCCACGTCCGCCAGTTCGACCGAGCGCGACGCGCGCGACTCCGCGTGCAGGCCGGCCCGCCGGAGCATGTCGATGCCGACGCGCAGGTCGCCCGCGCCCGCGGTGAGTTCGACGACGCGGTCGAGCGCGTCGTCCGCGAGCGCGCCCTCGCGGAAGCCGACGCGGACGCGGTCCCCGAGGATGTCCGCGACCTCCTCGCGGTCGTACACGGGGAAGTACGCCTCCTCCGGCCGGAAGACGGACTGCACGCGGCCGTCGAGCGCCTCGATGACGTCGAGGTCCGGGTCGGAGGAGACGACGACGACGCCCACCTTCGCGCCCGGGTGCGTCTCGTGCGCGCGCAGGAGCGAATAGAGCGTGTCGGACGCCTCGTTCTCGTAGAAGAGGTAGTTCACGTCGTCCAGCGCGACCACGAGGACGTGCTCCTCCTCGACGAGGTGGTCGGCCACCTGCCCGAAGAGCTTCTTGAACGAGATGCCCGAGGAGGGCGGCTCGTAGTCGAAAATCGACTGGAAGACCCGGGAGAAGACGCCGTAGCGCGTCGAGTCCACCTGACAGTTCACGCGCACCACCTCGACGCCCGGCTGGCCGCCGAGTTCGCCGAAGAGCTTCTGCACCGCCGTCGTCTTCCCCGTCCCCGGCGGCCCCCTGACCATCGCGTTCAGCGGCCGATTCCCGCGGACGGCGGGCCGGAGCGCGTACTGCAGGGTCTGCAGTTGGGACTCGCGGTGACGGAACGCCTCCGGAACGTAGTCTATCTCGAAGACGTGCTCGTCGCGGAACACCGACTCGTCCCACGACAGCATTCCGCCGTCGCCGTCGTCGGCCATCGCCGAAACGTGCGGCCGCCCGCAACATAAGCCTTCGCCGGCGCTCAGAACTTCTCCAGCAGGTCCTCGTAGAAGCCACCGTCGTCGCTCTCGCGCGCGAGCTTCTCCACGATGAGCTCCGGCGTCGAGCGCGCGAGTCGTCCCTTCTCCGGGGAGCGCTCCACGACCAACTCGCCGCCCTCCAGGCCGACCGCGCGGATGCCGTCCACGTCCACGGCGTAGTCGGCGGCGTCCCGAATCTCCCCCGCGAGGTGGGAGACGAACACCCCCGTCGCGCCCGCGCCGTGTAGCTCTTCGAGGATGCCCGCGACGATCTTCGCCGACGCGCCCGGCTCGGTGATGGACTCGAGTTCGTCCACGAGCACGCACTTCGCGTCCGCGCCCCGCGTCAGCGCCGCGAAGTCCCGCAGCGTCGACTCGAACGCGCCCGCGTCCAGCGTCCCCTGCGTCTTCGCGTAATAGTGGAGTTCCTCCACCGCGGGCACGCGCGCCCGCTCCGCCGGCACCGGGAGGCCCATGTGCGCGAGCACCACCACCACCGCCACGAGGTCGAGCGTGCTCGTCTTCCCCCCGGAGTTCACCCCGGAGAGCAGCGCCACGCCCTCCACGCCGTACTCGACCGGTTCGACGTCTTCGAACGGCACGTCCAGGAGCGGCGAGCGCCCGCCTTCGATATCGAACCTCGTCCCGCCGCGCTCCGCGGGCGTACAGTCGAAGTCCCGACAGAACCGGCTGATCGCGAGTTCGACGTCCAGTTCGAGCGCCTCGCGCACCAGCGCCGCCGCGCCCTCGCGCAGCTCCGCCAGCCGCCCCGCGAGCTCGCGCTTTCGCTTCGCAGTCCGGCGGTCCCGCTCCGCCACCAGCTCCTCGCGGAGCCGCCCGAGAGCCTCCTCGCGGCGCTCCACCGGATACGTCGGCTCGTCGCCGAACAGCTGGGCCGCCAGCTCCGCCTCGTCGTCGCGCAGCGAGAGCGCGTCCGCGACGTGCTCGCGCGCCGCCGCCACCGCCGCCGCGTACTCCTCAGATAGCTCCCGAGAGAGCAGCGAGTCGACGCCCGCGCCCCGCTCGACGAGCGAGAGCAAGTCCGCGCCCTCGATGGTGACGTCGCGCTCCTCGATGGCCTCCCTGAGCCGGTCGTTCGCCACCGATTCCGCCATCGACACCGCCGCGTCCAGGTCGTCGACGGCCGTCGAGAGCCGCGCCACCTCCTCGTCGCCCGTCA
Organism: Halarchaeum sp.; assembly: GCA_042216135.1. GTDB lineage: Archaea > Halobacteriota > Halobacteria > Halobacteriales > Halobacteriaceae > Halarchaeum. The sequence continues at coordinate 3,957 of JBDGUG010000059.1, forward strand.
CGCTCCCGTCCGCCGCGAGCGCCGCCAGCCCCGACTCCAGCGCGTCCAGGTCCACGGGCGCGTCCAGGTCGGCGCGCCGATGCACGCGGATCGCCGCGCGCAGCGACGCCCGGTTCGTCGCGAAGAACGCGAGCGGCCGCTCCGGGACGTGCTCCGCCGGATGCTCGAACGCCTGCGGGTCCACCGTCACGTCCCCCTCGACCGCCACGCCCGCGAACGCCTCGTCGAGCGCCACCACGGACGCGTAGCCGCGCGCGAGGTCCGCCAGCCCGCGCGCGTCGTCCACCACTTCGACCGATAGCTCCGGGAACGCCTCCTTCGCCGCCGCGTACGTCTCCGCGTCCGCCGTCGCCACGCAGCGCTCGCGCACTCGCACGTCGCTCGGCTGCGCAATCGGTTCGACGTCCGCGAGCGCCTCCAGCACGTCCGCTCTCGGCTCGCGCTCCCGCGCGCGCTCGGCGAGCGCCGCCACCTCCTCGATCCGCGACCCCACCGCCGACGGATAGAGCGTCTCCAGGCGCCGCTCGCCGTACGTCGTCACCGCGCGCTCGCGGAGCAGCGACAGCACCGACTCGTACACCTCGCGCGCGCGGTCCGTCGCGAGGAAGCCGCCCGGGTCGTCGTGGCGCGCGCGTATCGCGCCCCGCACGATGCGGGCCGCCCGTCCGGTCGATATCCCCGGCGCGGACGCGACGGCGGCGACGTCACCGCGTTCCAGCGCGTCCGCCGGATCGTCGAGCGCGCGCAACCGCTCCGCGGTCTTCGCGCCGACGCCGGGGACCGACTCCAGATCCATCGCCCCCGTCTTCGTCGTCATCGGGAAAACGTCTTGCCCTCAGTAGTGGGGGTACTCGTCCGGATAGAGCAGTTTCTTTCGCCGCCGCCACGCCGCCGCGAACGTCCGCCAGCACGCCCCGACGACGACCGACGCGACGTAACAGAGCCCCGCGAGGCCGAGCGGGTCGGCCGCGCCGAACGCGCCCGCGCCCAGCGTCGCCGCCAGCGCGCGCTCGTATGCCGCGACGACCACGTAGCCGGGCACGCCCAGCACGCCGACGCCGCCGCCCGCGCCGACGGCGACGTACGTCAGCACGAGCAGCGAGAGCGCCGCGAACGGCCACCAGACCGCGCGTCCGGAGAACCAGCGCGCGACGGTTTCGATGTCCACCATCGACGCGTCGTGACGCGGCCCGGCGGCATAAAACACGCCGCATCGACGCCGCCCGCCGCGCGCCGCCGGCGGTCCGACCGGTACACGGAAGGCCGTCCCGCGTCAATCTCGTGCTATGTCGGTCGACGCCAAACTCGACGCCGCCCGGGACGCGCTCGCGGCACGCGACGGCGTGCTCGTCGCGTTCAGCGGCGGCGTCGACTCCGCCGTCGTCGCCGCGCTCGCGCACGACGCGCTCGGCTCCGATGCCGTCGCCTGCACCGCGAAGAGCGAGACGCTCCCGGATGCCGAACTCGCGGACGCGAAACGCGTCGCCGACGAGATCGGGATCCGCCACGAACTCGTGGAGTTCAGCGAACTCGACGATCCCGACTTCGTCGAGAACGACGGCGAGCGGTGCTATCACTGCCGGTCGATGCGGCTCTCCGAGATGTTCGCGGCGGCGCGCGAGTTCGGCATCGAGACGGTCTGCGACGGCACGAACGCCTCCGACCCCGGTGAGGGTCACCGCCCCGGCCTGAAGGCCGTCGAGGAACTCGACGCCTACTCGCCGCTCCGCGACGCGGACATCACGAAGGACGAGGTGCGCGAGATAGCCGAGCGCTACGGGCTGAGCGTCGCGGCCAAGCCCTCGATGGCGTGCCTCTCCTCGCGCATCCCGACGGGCCTCGAAGTCACCGAGGAGAAGCTCTCGCGCGTCGAGAAGGCCGAGCGCCTCCTCCGGACGTGGGGGTTCGAGCAGTTCCGCGTGCGCGACCACGACGGCCTCGCACGCATCGAAGTCGCGCCGGACGAACTGGACGTCGCGCTCACGCCCGCGTTCGCGGAGGCGGCGCGCGACCACCTCACGGACGCCGGCTTCGATCACGTGACGCTGGACTTACACGGGTACCGGACGGGGTCGGTATCGCCGGGCGGGGCGGCTGACGACGACGACTGACACATCCATCTTTTTGCGGGGAGGGGTCAGCTCTGCTGACCCGACCCGGAAAAAGATGGTCTAGTTCCCGGTCCAGCGTAAGAGGAGGAGCGTCCCCTCGAAGAGCGCGATCATGGTGGCGGCGACGGGGATTGGGGCGACGCCGGTGGGGTCGGGGGTGAGGAGGAAGGCGACGCCGGCGAACGCGCCCCAGAAGAGGAGGCGGCGGTCGGCGAGCCAGCGCCGCGTGGTCAGCCCCATCATGATGGCGAGCATGACGAACAGCGGAATCTGGAAGACGATGGCGAGGTAGGCCATCAGGACGAGGATGAGGTTGAACGTGGAGCCGAGCGCGAGCGCGGCGTTCGCGACGCTCGTGGAGTAGTAGAGGAAGTACGTCATCACCGACGGGACGACGACGAAGTAGGCGAAGACGACGCCGACGACGGCGAGCACGAGGCTCGTCGGGATGGCGGCGAGATAGTAGCGTCGCTCGTTGGGGTAGAGGCCGGGGCGCATGAACGCGTACGTCTCGTAGACGAGCACGGGGAGCGCGACGACGACGCCGGCGATGGACGCGACCTTGAACTGGGTGATGATGAGTTCGAGCGGCGAGTAGATGTGCGGGTCGGCGGTGCCGACGGGGAGGACGCCGTTCCAGATGGTGCCGATGAGGCCGTCCGCGAACGGGAAGAGCAGGGCGCTGATGCCGCCGGCGATGAGGATGACGACGCCGAGCCGTCGCACCATCTCCTCGACGTGCTCGGCGATGGGCTGCTCCTGGTCGGTCGCCGGCCCATCCAGGCCGCCCTCGCCCTCCGCGGGGAGGTCGGCGACCGGCTCCGAGCCGTCTTCGTCGGCCGACTCGTCGGTGTCGTCGGCCTCCGATTCGTCGCGCTCCGATCCGTCGTCCTCCGAGCTGTCGTCGCCGGATTCGTCCGCGGACTCGGTGCCGTTCTCCGACTCGTCGTCGTCGCGGGTCGTCTCGCCCTCGGTGTCGTCGTCGCGCTGCGGATCGGACGCTGGCCCGTCGTCGGTGTCGTCGCGGTCCGCGTCGCGGGCGTCGTCGCTGTCGGACGCCTCGGCGTCCGTTTCGGCGGCGCTCGCGGCGTCGGCGGGACTGTCCACGGTCGGTTCGACGGGGTCGGCGTCGAGCGACTCGGCGTTCGTGACGTCGTCGTCGCCCGCGCGCTCGTCGGGGGTCTCCCCGTCGTCCGGTCCGTCTGCCATTCTCCTGCGAAGATAGGCGACGCGGGCGTTATAGGCTTTCTTTTGGGGGGCGAGGAGAAGATTGATAACGGGAAGACGGCTACCGGGCACAAATGAGCGATTCGGGGGTCCTCGACGAGGACACCGCGAAGGCAGTCAACACCGGCCGTGAGACGGTCGGCGTCCTCCTCGGCGCGGCGAAGCGACGCCTTCAGGTCATCTTCATCGCGTTCGTGATCGGTCTCTTCGGCGGTATCTTCGCGATGCGGATGTACGTCTGGCCGACGCTGAAGGCGGACCTCATCACGAAGCTCGGGCTGGGGTCGAGCGTGGACGTCATCTTCCAGACGCCGTTCGACGTCATCCTCCTGCAGGTGAAGATCGGTGCGATCGTCGGCGCGATATTCGCGCTCCCGATCCTCCTCTACTACGCGAAGGGGCCGCTGGCGGAGCGGGACATCGTCCCCGAAATATCGGTCTCTCGCTGGCAGCTCGTCGGCATCGCGCTCGTCGCCGTCTTCCTCGCCGTCGTCGGCATCGCGTACGCGTACGAGCTCTTCTTCCCGCTGATGTTCCAGTTCCTCGCGGGGAACGCGATGAGCGCGAACATCCGCCCGATGTACTCCATCGTCGCGTGGACGCAGTTCATCCTCGTGCTCGCCATCTCGTTCGGCGTCGCGGCCCAACTCCCGCTCGTGATGACGGCGCTCTCGTACGCGAACGTCGTTCCGTACGAGACGTTCCGCGACTACTGGAAGCACGCCGTCGTGCTCATCTTCGTCTTCGGCGCGGTGTTCTCCCCGCCGGACCCGTTCACGCAGGTGATGTGGGCGGTGCCGCTGCTCTTCCTGTACGCGATCAGCCTCTACCTCGCGAAGGTCGTGACGCTCGCGCGCCGCGGCAGCGAACGCATCGACGCCCGCGGGGAACTCCGCGCGCGCTGGAACGTCCTCGCGGGCGGCGCGGTGCTCGGCTTCCTCGTCGGGTACGCGTTCTTCGGCTACGGCGGCGTCGCGCTCCTGAACGAGACCATCGGGCAGTACTCGAAGTACAGCGTGCCGTCCGCGACGGCGCTCGTGGGTCTCGGCCCGGACGCGTCGCTCGCCGCCGTCGGCCTCGTCTTCGCGCTCGTCGCGTTCGTCCTCGCCTTCGGCTACGCGCTCTACGACGCCATCGCGTCGGCGGCGCGCGCCGAAGCGGCCGTCTACGGCGGGAAGGCGCCGTCGCCGGAGAACCTGAACCTCGCCGTGCTCGACGCGGAGGGTGTGCGCGCGGCGCCCGAGGAGCGCTTCGCGGCGATGGAGGAGGCGGAGGCGCTCTCGCTCGCGAGCGAGGCGATGGAGGACGGCGAGAAGGAGAAGGCGGGCGTCATCCTCGACCGCTTCGACGAGGCGGAGGAACGCCGCGAAGCCGAGGCCGATGCGGCCGAGGGCGCGGAGGGCGCGGACGAGGCGGCGGGGGAGTCCGGCGGCCTCGGCGGCGTCCTCTCCCAGCGCGGCACGGGGATGCTGGACGCGTTCACGGACGACGAGACGACGGAGGACGACATCGGCGGTTACTATCGGGACATCCAGTTCATCGTCGGGAGCCTCCGCTCGCGGCTGTTCTGGATCGTCGGCTGGTTCATGGTCGTGCTCGCGGGCATCTTCGCGTTCCTCTACCAGGGCGGTCTGGCGTTCTTCCGGAACGACTTCCTGAGTCGCATCCCCGAGTCGGTGCTCCAGGGGAACCCGAACGCGCTCAACTGGCCGGTGGCGCTCCACCCGGTCGAGGCGCTCATCTTCTCGGTGAAGCTCTCGACGGTGGTCGCGGCCGTCGCGACGGTGCCGCTCCTGCTCTACTTCGCGTGGCCGGCGCTCGCCGAGCGCGGGTTCATCGCGGCGCGCCGGCGCGTCGTCTACGTCTGGGCGGGCGCCATCGCGGCCACCGTCGTCGTCGGAAGCGTGCTCGGCTACCTCTTCGTCGCGCCCGGCATCATCTCCTATCTCGTCTACGACGCCCTGCAGGCGAACGTCGTCATCAGCTATCGCATCAGCGACTTCCTCTGGCTGGTGTTCATGACGACGGCGGGCATCGGCCTGCTCACGTGCGTCCCGGTGACGATGTGGCTCTCGCACTGGTCGGGCGTGCTCGGCTACGCGCGGATGCGGCGGCGCTGGCGGGCGTTCGTCGTCGGCGCGTTCGTCTTCGCGGCGCTCGTCACGCCGAGCAGTCTCTACACGATGATACTCGTCGGCGCCCCGCTCTCGTTCGCGTTCGCGTTCGGCCTCGCGGGCCTCTGGGTGGCGACGCTCGGCGGCAGACGGGGCGGTGGCGGCGCTGACGCGGCCGAGTCCACCGAGCGCGCCGCGTAGTCGCGGGCGAGACGCGCCGCTTAACTATTCGCTCGCGAATACCACGGTATGCCCAAGATATCGGTGGACGTCCCGCAGGAGCTCCTCGACGACCTGGACGCGCACGTCGGGGACGACGGGAAGTTCGTGAACCGTTCGGACGCCATCCGCGCCTCATTACGCAAGACCCTCGACGTGCTCGACGAGATAGACGCGCGCCACGGCCGACTCGCCGACGAGGCCGAGGATGAGTGACTCCTCGCTCGCGACCGGTCGGGTCGCCCTGATAGCGCTCTTCGTCACCGCGCTCGTCACCGCCCAACTCACCGCGTCGAAAGTGCTCGCGTTCCACATCCCCGTCTCGCTGCCCGTCACCGGGAGCACGCTCGTGATGCCGGGCGCGGCGCTCGCGTACGCCCTCACCTACTTCGCGACCGACTGCTACAGCGAACTCTACGGCCGCCGGCCCGCGCAAGTCGTCGTGAACGTCGGGTTCGCGATGAACTTCGTGCTGCTCGTCCTCGTCTGGTCCACCATCCTCGCGCCCGCCGCGTCCGCCTCCGTCGACCCGGGCGCGTTCGCCACCGTCCTCGGCTCCTCCACGAGCATCGTGCTCGGGTCGCTCTGCGCGTACGTCGTCAGCCAGAACTGGGACGTCTACGTCTTCCACGCGCTCCGCGAGCGCACCGACGGCGCGCACCTCTGGCTCCGAAACATCGCCTCCACCGGCACCAGTCAGGCCATCGACACCGTCATCTTCGTCCTGATCGGCTTCCGCTTCGGCCCCGAACTCCTCGGCGGCCGGCCGCTCCCGTGGGGCGTCATCGCCGCCCTGATCGTCGGCCAGTACGTCCTGAAGCTCCTCATCGCGCTCGTCGACACGCCGTTCGTCTACGCCGCCGTCGGCCTGCTCCGCGACCGGGACGCCCGCGGGACCGCTCGCCCGACGAACTAGCGGCCGCTTCTTCCGTCGCGTCGCTCACGGCTCCCGCCGTTCGCCTTATCGCTGCCACCTGGCTCACGCATCGCTTCGCTCGGCGTTCGTCTCACCGCGACGCCTCGCTATCGCTCGTTGTCGCGTCACTCGTCGCGTCCGCGTAGGAACGCCCGTCCTCCTCCTTCACCCATATCTCGAAGTCGCGCTCGCTCGCGCCCGGCGCCCCGCCGACCATCACGCCGACGCCCTCGCCCTCGGGGTAGCGCACGACTTCGGGCTCCTTCATCGTCGAAATCACGAGGTAGCGAAGCGTCTGCTCGCCGTCGTTCGCGACGGCGTGCCCGCCCTCGGCACCCGTCGGGAACGCCGCGTAGTCGCCGCGTTCGAGCGCGTACGTCTCGTCGCCAACACGCAGGACGCCCGCCCCGGAGAGGACGTAGAGCGCCTCCTCGTTCGCCGCGTGATAGTGGTACGGCCACGCCGCCTCGCCCGGGTCGAGTTCGTAGAGGCTACAACCGAGGTCCTCCCCGCCCGCCGCGGCGCCGAGTTTCTTCCGCCGGAAGCGCATCCGCTCGGTCTCGGTCTCCTGCCACTCCACGTCGGCGTCGTTCACCGGTTCCATACCGGACGCGCGTCCTCCGCGGAGAAAAATCCGGGTGCCGACACCGCTTGCGCCCCGCTCGCCGCGCTACTCGCGCACTTCGGCGAACCCGAAGCGCGGCTTCACGTCCGTCACCTCGACGGTGACGACGTCCCCCGCCTCGGTGTCCGGGACGAAGAGCGTGAACCCCTCGACTTTCGCGATGCCGTCGCCCTCGTCGCCGACGTCCGTCACTTCGACCTCCACGGTGTCGCCGACGCGCACCGGCCCGGTCAGCTTGTTCTTCCCGACGACGTAGAGTTCGGAGGACGACTCGCGCGAGGCGTCCGGGCTGAGCGTGCGCGTGAACGCGAACTCGCGCTCGACGTCCTCCTGGAACGCCTCCAGGTCCTGGCCCTGGAAGACCTTCACCGCGAAGTCCCCGCCCTCGCCGAGCAGGTCCTCCGCCGTCTCCAGCGCCTGGCGCGCGAGGTGGACCGAGCGCGCGTGGTCGAGGTTGTACTCCCCGGTCATGTTCGGTGCCATGTCCGACACGACGACGTCCACGCGCCCGCCCGCGACGTCGCGCACCTCCGCCTTCGTCTCGTCCTCCGTCATGTCGCCGCGAATCGTCTCCACGGGCGCGCCGCCCTTCTCGACGTCGTCGATGCGCTGGAGGTCCACGCCGATCACGCGCCCGTGCTCGCCCGCCGCCTCCGCGGCGACCTGCAACCACCCGCCGGGGGCCGCGCCGAGGTCCACCACCGTATCGCCCGCGTCGATCAGGTCGAGTTCGCGATCCAGTTGCTTCAGCTTGTACGCGGACCGGGCGCGATACCCCTGCTGTTTCGCCCGATTGTAGTA
>JBDGUG010000080.1:0-11884 GCA_042216135.1 Halarchaeum sp.
TCCCTCCAGTTCCGTCTCACCCGGGCGCGTCCGGTCGGTGACGTTCAGAAAGCCGAACCCGAGCGCGTTCCGCTCGCCGATACCGGTGTCGAGCGCGAGGTTGAGGTGGCGGCGGTGGTCGTCGTCCCGGACGGTGTAGTCGAGTTTCCACTTGCTGAGGACGTACGTCATGCGCTGGTCCGCGGTCACGTCGACGGGGAGCGCGTACGTCTTGAGGAGGTCGTAGCCGTCGAAGAGGTCGCTCTGCACGTCGCTCGGGCCCGAGAGGTAGTCCGGCGCGAAGAGCCCGTGTTTCCGGTCGAGGTTGTTCTCGACCTGCTCGCGGAACGGCTCCATCGCGTGCTCCGGTCGCCAGAACGTCGCGGAGTCGCCGTGGTCGCCCTCGATGCCGTACTCCTCGCGCTGCCACGGAGGGATGCGGACGAGCACGCCCGTCCCGGATTCGAGCGTGCCCCGCGTTCCGGGTTCGCCCACGTCGGGTGCGAGCGCGCGCACGTCCTCGACGGTGAACGGCATGTCGCCGAGGTTCAGTTCGCGGTCGCTCTGGAGGCTTTCAGCGACGTGCGCGAGCAGCGGCTCCTCGGGCGATGCGACGAGGAGGTGGCGCGTATCGCCCTCGCGCATCTCGCGCGGCGGGAAGGCCAAGGAGTAGCAGAACCCCGGTGGCTCGTCGCTACCGTGCCGCTCGTCGTAGTCGGTTCCGTCGAGCGCCTCCCAGATCCGACCCTGGATCTTCCGGTGATGAGCGTTGTCGTAGGCGGCGTCCCGCCGGGCGCGCAGGTCGACTAGCAGGCGCACGACAGCCCCCTTGAGTATGTAGTCCGTTTACATTTCACGCTGTCAGGAACGTTGCAAGACGATATCATAAACCTCGGGATAGCGGGGTGAAAGTGGAGAGAAACGGGCGACGACGTGGCCTACCGTCCGGCCACCGCCCTTTACGCCCTCCCACACCAACCACGCGACGCATGCATCCGCGGGACCGCCTCGCGCGAACGCTCCTTGATGAGTCGTGGGCGTACGGCTACACGCTGACCATCTGGGGCGCGGGCGCGTTCCTCATCGCGGAGTACGGCGTCCCCTCGCACTTCGACGTGCTCGGCTACATCGCGGGGTCGCTGCTCGGGTTCGCGGGGCTCACGTGGTACAGTTTCGGTGGCCTGCTCGTCGGCGTCGACCGGGAAGGGCGGAACGTGCGCTCGGCCGTGGAGATGGTCCACCTGTTCGCGACGTTCTGCAACCTCCTGTTGGCGCTCGCGGTCATCCAGGTAGAGCACCTCCTCGCGGTGGTGGAACCGATCGGGTTCTTCGCCGTCGGCGTCGTCGCCACCGTCGGCTACAGCCTCCTCCTGCTCGTCGAGGAAGTCGTCGGCGAACGCTATCGGACGGCCGAGGCGGCGCGCGAGGACGACGAGTGACAGGGTGGGGCACGCAAGGGTGTTCGCGCACCGAGCGGGTCGTTAGACCCCGGAAGGTGCGCGATCCACTCGCGACTACGTCGCGAGGCCGAGGAGCGACTGGACGGAGCGACGACGGCTTTTGTCCGCAGAACGCCCCCGCGTTCTACGGGATCAGCGAGAACTCTTCGAGTTCTCGCGGAGGCCGAGCTTTTGCCAGCGCGGGCGAAGCCAGCGCGCGGCAAACGGTCGTCAGCCGAAGATGTCGATGGCGCCCTGGACGCCTTCGACGAGCGTGTCGACTTCGTCGCGGGTGTTGTAGAGGTAGAAGGACGCGCGGATGCTGGCGGGGACGCCGAGGGTGTCGTGGAGGGGTTGGGTGCAGTGGTCGCCGGCGCGGACGGCGACGCCGTAGTCGTTGAGGATGCTGGAGAGGTCGTGGGCGTGGATGCCGTCGACGTTGAACGCGACGAGGCCGGCGCGGTCGTCCTTCGGCGGGCCGTAGATGTCGACGCCGTCGAGTTGCTCGAGTTCCTCGTAGGCGTACTCGGTGACGTGCTCTTCGTGGGCGCGGATCTTCTCCATCCCGACGTCGTCGAGGTAGTCGGCGGCTTCGGCGAACGCGATGCCCTCGGAGATGCTGGGGGTGCCGGCTTCGAACTTCCACGGGAGGTCGTTCCACGTGGCGTCGTCGTAGGTGACTTTCTTGATCATCTCGCCGCCGTAGAGGTAGGGCTCCATCGCTTCGAGGAGGTGCTGTTTGCCGTAGAGCGCGCCGATGCCGGTGGGGCCGGCCATCTTGTGCCCGCTGAAGGCGTAGAAGTCGGCGTCGATGGCTTCGACGTCGACGGGGCGGTTGGGGACGGCCTGTGCGCCGTCGACGAAGATGAGCGCGTCGTGCGCGTGGGCCATATCGGCGAGTTCGCTGACGGGGTTGACGGTGCCGAGGACGTTGGAGGCGTGGACGACGGAGACCAGTGCTGTGTCGTCGTCGATCAGTTCCTTCGCGGCGTCCATGTCGAGGCGTCCCGCGTCGTCGACGGGGACGTACTCGACGCTCGCACCGGTCTTCTTCGCTATCTGCTGCCACGTGACGAGGCTGGCGTGGTGCTCCATCTGCGTGAGCACGACCGTATCGCCGGGGCCGAGTTCGTTCAGCCCCCACGCGTACGCGACGAGGTTGAACGACTCGGTGGTGTTCTTCGTGAAGACGAGTTCCTCGCGGCCGCCCGACGCGCCGACGAACTCGGCGATCCGGTCGTGGGCGTCCTCGTACGCGACGGAGGCCTCCTGGCTGAGCTGGTGGATGCCCCGGTGGACGTTCGCGTTGTACTCGTAGTAGTAGTCGGTGATGGACTCGACCACCCGCGTCGGCGTCTGGGTGGTCGCGGCGTTGTCGAAGTAGACGAGCGGGACGTCCTCGGCGACTTCGCGGTCGAGGATCGGGAAGTCGGCGCGGAGCGCCTCGACGTCCAGCGGGCTCTGTTCCTGCGTCCCCATGTTAGGTCGGCCTAAGGCGCGAGAACGTTTGGTAGCTTCGGAACCGCGAGCGGTTGCCGTCGTCGGCGACGGTGCGGGGCGGCGACGGCTACAGGCGCAGGTACTGGGCGTGCGGGACGCCGCCCAGATCGACGACCGTGGACTCGTCGACGTAGCCGGCGTCCACGGCGGCGTCCACGGCGACGTCGCCGACGAGGTTCGCGACGCTCGCGCGCGCGAGGCTGTCGACGAGGGCGTCCGCGTCCGCTTCGGCGTCGGCGTCCCCGTAGAACGCCGGATCGACGGTGACGGAGACGGTGCCGTTGTCGTACGTCTCGCCGACGATGTCCGTATCTGCGGCGGCGACGAGGAGTCCTCGGTCGGTGCGGCGTTCGGTGACGCGGACGGCCATCACTGATCGACGAGGCGCTCTTCCTGCCGGCTCCGGATGTCCTCGGCGCGTTCGACGACGTCAGCGGCCTCGTCCTCGCGGCCGAGTTCGTCGAGCGCGCGCGCCTTCTCCTCGTAGACGTCCGCCTGTTTGAACCCGAGGCGGATGGCGTTGTCGAGCGCGTCCAGCGCCTGTTCGTGGCGTCCCTGCTCGTTCTCCATGAACCCGAGATTGTACCAGCCGTGCGGGAGGCGCTTGTCCTTCCGGACGGCGTCCTCGGCGTGCTGGTAGGCCTCCTCGGTCTTCCCGTACTCCCAGAGCGCGTACGCGAGGTTCGTCTCCGCCTCCGCGGCGAACGGGCCGTCCTCGTCCACGAAGAGGGCTTCCTGGTGGGCGCTCGCGGCGTCGTCCCACTCCTCCATCTCGGCGTGCGCGACGCCCTTGTTCACCCACGCCTCCTGCTCGACGACGTCGTCGTCGGCGGCGTAGCGCGCGGCGCGCTCGAAGGCGTCCGCGGCCTGCTCGTGGCGGTTGATGCCCATGTAGTTCAGGCCGACGTCGATGAGGTCGTCCGCGTCCACGGCGTCGGCGACGATGTTCGCGTCGTCGAGCAGGTCGGCGAGCGCGTGGTCGTCCACGGGGTCGACCTTCGACGGGTCGACGTCGAGCTCCGGCGGGTCGAGGTCGAACCCCTCGTAGGGCTCGTCGAACCCCTGCCCCTCGGAGAAGCGATGGTCGTCCGGCTCGCGGTCGGTCATAGCTGCCTTAGACGGGCCGCCGGGTTAAGGGCTACGCCGTCCGAACGTGGGCGTATGCGGCTCTTCGTCAGCGTCGACCTGCCCGCGTCGCTCGCCGAGTCGATCCGCGAACTCCAGGCCGAGTTCGACGACCCGGCGGGGCTGGACTTCGTCGACCCGACGCGGGCGCACGTGACGCTGAAGTTCCTCGGGGAGGTGGAGGAGTCCGAGTACGACGCGCTCGTCGCCGCGCTCTCGCGCGCCGTCGGAGACGCGGGCGTCGGGCCGTTCGACGCGACGTTCGGCGGCCTCGGCGTCTTCCCGAGCCTCGACGACATCCGGGTCGTCTGGCTCGGCGTCGACGACGGCGCGGACGAACTCGCGGCGCTGCACGAGGCCGTGGAGGAGGCCTGCGTCGGCCTCGGGTTCGACCCGGCGGAGCACGATTTCACGCCGCACGTCACGCTCGGCCGGATGAAGCACGCGGGCGGGACGGAGCGCGTCCGATCGGTGGTGCGCGAGCGTCACCCGGTGGTCGGGACGGTACGGGTCGAAGAAGTGCGGTTGACCGAGAGCACGCGCACCGCAGAGGGTGCGGTGTACGAGACGCGCGAGCGCTTCGCGCTCTAGACGTCCGGGTCGTCGAGTTCGCCGAGCGTGCCCTCGCGCCAGTGTTCGAGGGTCTCTTCGATGGCGGACGCGCAGGACTCGACGTCCGTCATCGTGAGGCCGTCGGTGGTGAGGAAGATGCCCTCGCGGTCCGTGGTGACGCGGAGGAGGTAGCCGTTGGAGAACGCGCGGATCGTGTACTCGAAGTCGCCGAGTTCGCTGCCGTCGTAGGCGTCCTCCAAGAGCTGGAAGGACTGCCACTCGGCGCCGATGAACGAGGAGAGGTCGGCGTCGCGAGTGAGGTCGGAGCGGAGGTACACCTGCTCGTAGTCCGTCCGGGTGAAGTAGGTGACCGACCGGAGGCTATCGCCGAGGGCGGTTCGAGCGATGACGCGGAGGCGTTCGCGGGCCGCGTCGGAGAGGAGGTCGTGCTCGAGTTCGGCGTCTTCGTTGGCCATGGGTGGCGTGTTCCGTACACAGGCCCTTAACTGGACCGGGGACCGGCGAGGAGCGCGCCCAGAAGAACAACGTTTTAACTACGGCGGCTGAACGTTCGTACCACTATGGGCAAGAAGTCCAAGGGCAAGAAGAAGCGGCTGGCGAAGCTGGAGCGCCAGAACAGCCGCGTTCCGGCCTGGGTCATGATGAAGACGGACCGCGACGTGCAGCGAAACCCGAAGCGCCGCCACTGGCGGCGTAGCGACACGGACGAATAATGAGCGCCAGCGACTTCGAGGAGCGCATCGTCACCGTCCCGCTCCGCGACCTGCAGGCGCACGCGAAACACGAACGCGCCGGGAAGGCCGCGGGCATCGTCCGCGCGCACCTCGCGAAGAACTTCGCCGTCGACGAGGACGAGGTCCGACTCGACCCCTCCATCAACGAGGCCCTCTGGGCTCGTTCGAACAAGAAGCCGCCGAGCAAGGTCCGCGTTCGGGCCGCGCGCTTCGAGGAGGAGGGCGAGACGGTCGTCGAGGCGGAACACGCCGACGAGTAACCCCGTCTTGCTCCGCGCTTCGTTCTCCGGGTCGCCGTACGTCGGCGTGTTCGCGCGCGCCACCGATAGCTGCGTGCTCGTCCGCCCGGACCTCGACGACGCCCTCGTCGCGTCCGTCGCGGGCGAACTCGAGGTGCCCGCCGTCCCCACCACCATCGGTGGGTCGAGCACCGTCGGATCGCTCGCCGCCGGCAACGGAAACGGCGTCCTCGTCAGCAGTCGCGTCCGCGACCGGGAGCGCGAGCGCATCGAGTCCGAGACCGGTCTCCCGGTCGGCGCGCTCCCCGGGCGCGTGAACGCCGCGGGGAACGTCGTGCTCGCGAACGACGCGGGCGCGTACGTCCACCCGGACCTCACTCGGGAGGCCGTGCGGGCCGTCGAGGACACGCTCGACGTGCCGGTGACGCGCGGCCGCATCGCGGACGTCGAGACGGTCGGCACCGCCGCCGTCGCGACGAACGACGGCGTGCTCTGCCACCCGAAGACCACGGACGACGAACTCGACGCCCTCGAGGACGCCCTCGGCGTGCCCGCCGACATCGGCACCGTGAACTACGGCGCGCCGCTCGTCGGGTCCGGCCTGGTCGCGAACACGCACGGCTACGTCGTCGGCGAGGACACGACCGGCCCGGAACTCGGCCGCATCGAGGACGCCCTCGGCTACATCTAGAGCCTCCCTTTTCCCCGAAACCGAAGATACTTCCCGCTCGCGCCCGCTGTTTCACGCATGAGTCTCGGAGGCGGCGGTGGCGGTCGACAGCAGCTACAGGAACTCTCACAGCAGATCCAGGCCCTCGAGGAGGAGCAGGACGAACTCGAGGCCGAGGTCGAGTCGCTGCAGGAGGAGAAACGCGAGATCGACGAGGCGATGGAGGCGCTCGACAGCATCGAGTCGGGGGCGACCGTTCAGGTCCCCGTCGGCGGCGGCGCGTACGTCCGCGCCGAAGTCGAGGACATCGACGAGGTCATCGTCGACCTCGGCGCCGACTACTCCGCCGAGCGCACCCGCGACGGCGCGATCTCCAGCCTCGAGACGAAGCAGGACGCGCTCGACGACGAGATCGAGGACGTCCGCGAGGAGATCAGCGAGGTCGAGGAGGAGAGCGCGCAGCTCGAACAGCAGGCCCAGCAGGCCCAACAGCAGATGATGCAACAGCAGATGCAGCAGCAGCAGGCCCAGCAGCAGGGCGACGACGAGTAGCGCCATGTTCGACGGGCTGAAGGATAAGCTCGGCCGGTTCCGCGACGAGGCCGAAGAGGTCGCCGAGGAGAACGCCGAGGTCGAGGAACCGGCCGAAGAACCACCCGCCGAGAGCGACGCGGCCGCCGAACCCGACGAGGGCGCGGCGGACGCGGAGGCGGGGTCGGCGGACGACGCCGGCGACGAACCGGCGGTCGAGGCGGACACCGAACCCGATATTGACGACGCCGAGGACGACAGCGACGACCACGCTGACGACGCCGAACCCGCGGCGTCCGAGGACGAGGCGTCGGCCGCGGACGATTCGGCGGACGACGACTCGGCGTCCGAGGACGAGTCGGGCGGCGGGTTCGGCATCGCGCAGAAGGCGCGTTCGGCGGTCCGCGGCC
This sequence comes from Halarchaeum sp., assembly GCA_042216135.1. Classification (GTDB taxonomy): domain Archaea; phylum Halobacteriota; class Halobacteria; order Halobacteriales; family Halobacteriaceae; genus Halarchaeum. The sequence continues at coordinate 7,201 of JBDGUG010000080.1, forward strand.
GGGTCGTCATCGAGGAGGACGACCTGGAGGAACCGCTCTGGGAGTTGGAGATGGCGCTCCTGGAGAGCGACGTGGAGATGAGCGTCGCGGAAGCCATCCTCGATCAGATCCGCGAGGACCTCGTCGGCGAGGAGCGGAAGTTCACCGAGTCGACGGGCGCGCTCGTGGACGAGGCGCTTCGGGACGCCCTGCTCTCCGTCATCGGCGTCGGCCAGTTCGACTTCGACGAGCGGGTCGCGGAGGCGGAGAAGCCGCTCGTCATCGTCTTCACCGGCATCAACGGCGTCGGGAAGACGACGAGCATCGCGAAGCTCGTGAGGTACCTCGACGACCGCGGGTTCTCCTCCGTCATCGCGAACGGCGACACGTATCGCGCCGGCGCGAACGAGCAGATGCGCGAGCACGCGGAGAACCTCGATACGAAGCTCATCGCGCACGAGCAGGGCGGCGACCCCGCCGCGGTCATCTACGACGCGGTGGAGTACGCGGAGGCGCACGACGTGGACGTCGTCCTCGGGGACACCGCGGGCCGCCTCCACACCTCCTCGGACCTGATGGAGCAACTCGCGAAGATAGACCGCGTCGTCGACCCGGACATGACGCTGTTCGTGGACGAAGCGGTCGCGGGACAGGACGCTGTGAACCGCGCGCGCGAGTTCGACGACGCCGCCGAGATAGACGGCGCCATCCTGACGAAGGCGGACGCGGACTCGCAGGGCGGCGCCGCCATCTCCGTCGCGTACGTCACCGGCAAGCCGATCCTCTTCCTCGGCACCGGGCAGGGATACGACGACCTCGAACGGTTCGACCCCGAGGCGCTCGTCGACGACCTGCTCGGCTAGCTATACGGATTCTTCGGGCGCGTCAGCGGCGACGAGCACCAGCCGTCGGCGTCCCCGGCGGTCGTACGCGCGCACGTTCTCCGCGTCCCACGGCGGCACCGCGACGAGCAGGCGCGCCGCGAAGTCGTCCGTCACGCTCGGGTCCGGATCGCCGCGCGGATGCGAGAGGAAGCGCCCCTTCGTCTGGCCGGCGGGCGTCGCGAGGTCCACGCCGAAGACCTTCGAGACGGCGTCTCCCGCGTTCGGGAAGTAGAAGTCCGAGAAGACCGCGTCGCCGTCGGGGACGGCGGCGAGCGACTCGCCGGGGCCGTCGGCGGCGACGAGTTCGTCGCGCGCGCTGGTCGCGAGCGCCACGGAGAGCGGGCGCGGGTCGGCGTCCTCGGCTACGCGGCAGAGCGCCTCGACGAGCGGCCGGGTCGCGTACACCGGGCGGTCGTCGGCGGGCGCGTCGGCGCCGTGGGCGGCCGAATCGTCCCCGTCGTCGCCCGTTGCGTCGTCGCGGCCGGCCATCAGACGAGGTCGTCCGGGTCGTTCGATTCGCGGACGCGTTCGACCTCGCGCTCGTAGCGTTCGACGGTGTCGGCGTCGTCGACGGCGACGAGTTTCGCGGGGTCGACGTCGCGGGCGGCGGTCGGGTCCGGCGCGTTCAGCGACTGCTGTTTCTCGAAGCGGCGCTCGCCGTCCGGCGTGGCGTACCGGAGGGTGAGCATCCCCTTGTCGGTGTACTCGCGGCCGACGAACCAGACGCGAACGGAGTCGTCGCTCATACGCGCCCCGTGGGCGCGGAGGGGTTTGGGTCTGTGGTTCGGCGAGCGCGCAGTTGAAACGGACGGGCGCGCTACCGTGGGGTGATGGACGCGGACGCGGTGCGGGACGCGGCGAGCGACCTGCCGGCGGAGCCGGGCGTCTACCAGTTCCAGCGCGCGGACGGCGGGACGCTCTACGTCGGGAAGGCCGTGGACCTGCGGACGCGCGTGCGCTCGTACGCCGACCCGCGCTCGGCGCGCATCGCGCGGATGGTCGAGCGCGCCGAGACGCTGGACTTCGCGGTGACGGACACGGAGACGCAGGCGCTCCTGCTGGAGGCGAACCTGATCAAGCGCCACCAGCCGAAGTACAACGTTCGCCTGAAGGACGACAAGTCGTATCCGATGGTCCAGCTCACCGACCACGCGTTCCCGCGGGTCGAGGTGACGCGCGATCCGAGCGAGGGCGCGACGGCGTTCGGCCCCTACACGGACGTCGGGCGCGTCGAGACGGTGGTGAAGGCGGTCCGGGAGACGTACGGGCTTCGCGGGTGCTCGCAGCACAAGTTCGAGGGACGCGAGCGACCGTGTCTCGACCACGACATCGGCCTCTGCAGCGCGCCCTGCACGGGCGAGATAGGCGCGGAGACGTATCTGGAGGACGTCGAGGCGGTGAAGCGATTCTTCGAGGGGGAGACGGGCGCGCTCGCCGACCCGCTGGAGCGCGAGATGGACGCCGCCGCCCAGTCGCAGGCGTTCGAGCGCGCCGCGAACCTCCGCGATAGGCTGGACGCGGTGCGCGCGTTCCACGGCGAGGGCGGGGAGGCGGTCGCGGGCCGCTCGAACGAGCGCCACGTCGACGTCCTCGGGGTCGCCATCGAGGGTGACCGGGCGACGGTCGCGCGCCTGCACAGCGAGAACGGCAAGCTCGTCGAGCGCGACCAACACATCCTCGACGCCCCCGATGGCGAGGAGCGCGTCGCGGAAGTGCTCGCGGCGTTCGTCCCGCAGTACTACGCGGAGCGCGACCTCCCGAACGCCATCCTCCTCCCCGAGGACCCCGCGGACGCCGACCTGGAGCGGTGGCTCGACACGGAGGGCGTGGACGTCCGCGTTCCCGGCACGGGCCGGGAGGCGACGCTCGTCGACCTCGCGCTGAAGAACGCCCACCGGCGCGCCGGCGGCACCGACGAACTCGGCGCGCTCCGCGACGCCCTCGGCCTCGACGCCCGGCCCGCCCGCATCGAGGGCGTGGACGTCAGCCACGCGCAGGGGAAGGCCGTCGTCGGGAGCGACGTGACGTTCGTCGACGGGAGCGCGGAGACGAGCGACTACCGGCGGAAGAAGCTCGGCGAGGAGAACGACGACTACGCGAACATGCGACGGCTCGTCCGCTGGCGCGCCGAGCGCGCTATCGACGGGACGGACGACCGGCCGGACCCCGACCTCCTGCTCGTCGACGGCGGGCGCGGCCAACTCGACGCCGCGCGCGACGCCCTCGACGACGTCGGCTGGGACGTCCCGGTGGTCGCGCTCGCGAAGCGCGAGGAGGTCGTCGTCACCCCGAGCGGGACGCACGACTGGCCGCGGGACGCCCCGGAACTCCACGTCCTCCAGCGCGTCCGCGACGAGGCGCACCGCTTCGCCGTCCAGTACCACCAACGCCTCCGCGACGACGTCTCCACCGCTCTCGACGACGTCGACGGGATCGGTCCCGCGCTCAGAACGCGGCTCCTCCGACGGTTCGGGAGCGTCGACGGCGTCCGCGAGGCGAGCGTCGAGGAGTTGGAGAGCGTCGACGGCGTCGGCGCGGAGACGGCGGCGGCCATCTCCAGACGGCTCTAGCGCGACGGGGAGTGCGCCACAGTGCGCGGGACCGCCTCAGACGTCCACCCACTCGCGGCGCTCGTCCGACGCCTCGACGGCGGCGAGGACGCGCTGGACCGCGAGGCCGTCCGCGACACTCGGCCGGAAGTCGCCGTCGCCCGCGACCGCCGAGAGGAACTCGTAGTTCTCGTGGACGACCGCGTGCTCCCAGCCGAGGACGTGCCCGGGCGGCCACCAGTGCTCCGCGTACGGGTCGTCCCCGCCGGTAACGAGAATCGTCTCGTACCCCCGGTCGCCCGCGCGCATCAGTTCGAGTTCGTTCAGACGTTCGAGCGAGAAGCGAAGCGACCCCTCGGTTCCGTGGAGTTCGACGGCGTGGTCGTTCTCGTGGCCGGCGGCGACCCGACTCGCCTCCAGCGTCGCCATCGCGCCGTTCGCGAGGTCCGCCTGCGCCGAGTACGCGTCGTCCACCGTCACCCGCTTCGTCTCACCGCCCGCGGTCTCCCGCTCGTCCACGAACGTCCGCAAGTGGCCGGAGACGGACTCGACGTCCGCGACGAGGTAGCGCACGAGGTCGACGGTGTGCGCGCCGAGGTCGCCGAGCGCGCCCGCGCCCGCGAGCTCTTCGTCCAGCCGCCACGTCCACGGCGCGTCGGCATCGACCAGCCAGTCCTGCAGGTAGCGGCCGTTCACCTGCCGTATCTCGCCGAGTTCGCCCGCGTCGACGAGGCGCTTCGCGTACCGGAGCGCCGGCACGAACCGATAGTTGAACGCCGTCCCCGCCACCGCGTCCGACGCCTCCGCGGCCGCCGCGACGGCCTCGGCGCCCGCCACGGTCGGCGCGAGCGGCTTCTCGCAGAGGACGTGCGTGTCCGCCTCCAGCGCGGCCACCGTCGGTTCGACGTGCAGGAAGTTCGGCCCGAGGTTGTAGAAGACGTCCACGTCGTCGACGACGTCGCGCCAGTCCGTCGCGACGCGGTCGAACCCGAGGCGCTCGCGCGCGTCCGCCAGAGCCGCCTCGTCCCGGCCGACGAGCGTGTGGCGGTCCGTCTCCGGGGCGTCCGGGAAGAACATCGGGAGCCGCGCGAGCGCGTTCGCGTGCGCGCGACCCATGAACCGATAACCGAGGAAGGCGACGTCGAGCGTCACGCCCCGGCCCTCCCGCGGACCGAGCGGTCGACGGCGCGAACGCGGACGGACGCGGTGGCCGAATACTGCATGGGATAGCTCGCATCGGACACGCCGTAGCCTCTTCGGCGCACGCCCCAC
>JBDGUG010000051.1:0-11480 GCA_042216135.1 Halarchaeum sp.
TCCCGCCACGCCCGTTTTCACGCGAGCCGGAGGCTCGCGGAAACCGGGCGGTGGCTACGCGAGAGCGAAGCTCTCGCTGGCTCCCGTTCGCTTCGCTCACGGGAGTCCCGCCACGCCCGCTATTCTGGTGAGCACCGCGAGCCGAATAGAGGCACGTGCGGGGCTCGAATCAGTGAGGGCGCGCGCATAGCGCCGACGACGGCGAATCGCCGCTCGGTCCGCTGTTCGGTTCGCTGGTGCGTTCGCTTCGCGCTCCGTCCTCGCCAGTAGGTTCATTCGGCGGGAGCGTCAGGTGTTCGTATGGGCCGGGAGCGTGGGCAGTCGGAGGTGGTCGGGGTCGTGTTACTGCTCGGGCTGACGATCGCGGGCACGACGGTTCTCGTGACGGCGAGCGGCGGGGCGATAGACGCGACGCAGCAGCGTGCGGCGACGGAGAACGCGGAGAACGTGATGACGCTGTTCGACGCGAAGGCGTCGCTGGTGGCGCTCGGGCGGACGGACGCGCAGGCGGTGGATCTGCCGCGCGGCGGGGGCGGCGACTACGAGGTGCGTCCGGGCACGGGCTGGATAGAGCTGTCGGGGGCGAACACCACGCTCGTGCCGCGGACGTCGCTCGGGTCGGTGGTCTACGAGAACGGCGAGACGACCATCGCGTATCAGGGCGGGGGCGTGTGGCGCTCGCAGGGGAACGGGACGGTGGCGATATCGCAGCCGGAGATGCACTACGAGTCGCAGACGCTGACGATACCGATAATCTCCGTGACGTCCCCGCCGGGCGATCGACGCGGGTCGATGCGGGCCGTGATCACGCCGTCGAACGTGGACGTGCAACTGTATCCGAACGCGGCGCAGGGGAATCCCATCTCCGGGGAGAACCTGACGCTCCGAGTGCACAGCGCGTACGCGGAGGGATGGGCGTCATACTTCCGCTCGCAGTTCGGCGCGAACGCGACGGTGTCGGACGGTAACGTCTCGGTGCCGCTCTCGACCATCGGCGAACGGGGGACGACGTCGCTCGCGGACCGAAACATCGGCGTCCGCGGGATGGCGAGCGGGCACGCGCTCACCGAGCTGAACGTCTCGCTCGCGGCGGGGTCGAGCAAGTTCTCCAGTATGGACGCGACGTTCAAGGCGGACGCGGGCAGTCGGACGTTCCGCGTTGACGTCCAGAAGCCCCAGAGCGGGAACGTGAAGTGCGACGGCGACGGCGGAACGGAGACGCTCCCGGTCCGGATGTCCTACTCGAACGGCACGTACTACCAGTCGTGGAAGACGACGTACACGGGTTACTGCGTGGACGGGACGCCGACGCTCGCGTTGAACCTGACGTCGCCGACGCACGATTTCACCTACGACGAGCCGTCGAAATCGCCGTTCGGGGACGAGGCGTACGCGTCCGCGGTGCGGTTCGACCAGCACATGCCGGTTGACGGGAACGTGACGTACGGGTCCGCGGCGGGCGCGACGCACACCGCCCCCGCGGACTTCCTGACCGCGCACTACATGGCGCTCGTGCGGGACAACACGGCCGTCAGCCTCGAACTCTACCGCGGGAACAACGCGGCCGCGGACTTCGACTCGTCGACGGCGACGGTCGACTACAACGAGAGCAGTCAGGCCGTCACGTTCCTGCACGCGTCGTCGAACAACGTCTCGGTCCGCCTCACCTGAACGTGACGCGGACGGCGGTCCGCTGGACGACGACCGTCGAGGCGTTCAGCCGACACGAGACGGTGGTTCGCGCGCCCGCCGCGACGGTGGTGACGTTCGCACAGCGGCCGTCGAAGTAGCGCTCCCACGGGCCGGGCCGCGTCGTGGTGACGTTCGCGTGGAACGGCGCCTCGTCGTATCGGTCGACCTGTCGGCGCTCGGGGTCCGCGACGCGCGCGGTGACGAGGGTGCGTCCGCCGCCGACGGCGGCGCTGCCGGGGACGTACGTGTCGACGAGCGGAACCAGCGCGACGTCGCCGAAGTGCGCGTTCGGCGCGGCGAGCATGGCGGCGTTCCCGCCCTGCGCGCGCAGGAGTGCGCCGTCCACGTAGACGATCTCCGTCCCGTCGAGTTCGTAGACGAGCGGGGTGACGTCGCGACTCACCGACCCGTTCGCGCTGGAGACGTTCACCGTCACCGGATCGCCCGCGCGCAGCGTCGCGGCCGACAGCCGAATCGTCGTGCTGCGGGCCGGCGACCCCCTGTTGACGACGTCGGCGACGTTCGACTGGAGGACGTCGAACGCCATCTGCGCGTTGTCGAGCTGTTCGGCCGTCCGCGCGTCCTGGAGGCTGCCGACGCCGGACGTGTAGACGAGCGCGACGGTGATGGTGATGAGCGAGAACACGAGCACGAACCCGACGACGTCGCTCACGGCGCGCTCGGAGCCGTCCGATTCGACCGGGCGTCGCGCCGGCGGGGGCCGGCGGGTCATCGCACGCCCCCGTCGCGGAACGTCAGCGTGCCGTTCTCCGCGGCGACGGTGAGCGGGCCGCCGCTCCGGGAGTCGTTCCGGACGTCGAGGCCGACGGCGACGGTGCGCGTGACGGCGACCGACGACCCCTGCACGTCGAGGCGTATCCTGGCGGTGTCTCCGACGTCGGTGACGGTGACGCGGTAGCCGTGGCCGACGATTCGCTCCGGCGCGTTCGCGGCGACGGTGACGCGGTCCGCGTCGTTCGCGCGCGCGAGTCGGTCGGCGGTCGCGAGGTCGTTCACGAGGCGTTCGGTGACGACCGTCGCCTGCGTCTCCGCGGCCTGGTGGCGTTGGGTGGCGACGTAGTCGCTCGTCGCGACGAGCAGGCCGGTGACGAGCAGGAGCGCGACCGTGATGTTGAGGACGTATCCGACGACCGTCGAGACGCCGCGGTCGCTCACATCCGCCACACGACCACCTCCACGCGAACGGTCGAGTAGACCGCCGTCTCGGAGGCGTCGGACGCGAAGTAGTTCGCGTCCGCGAGCGTCCGGTTCGTCGGTTCGACGCCGCCGCTCCCGTCCGGCCGATAGAGCCGGTCGCGGTCGTAGAGCGTCACCGTCCGCGCGGCGGTCACGGCGTTCTCCGTCGGCGCGCCGTTGTAGACGATCGGTTTGACGTTCCGTTCGAGGTCCGGCCCCCGGAGGTAGACGACGCGGACGTTGTACGCCACGCCGCTCCCCTCGAACGTCTCGTTCAGTCGGTCGAGGAACGCGAGTCGGGTCGGGCCGCTCCCGACGTAGTAGCCGCGCGCGCCGTCGCCGTAGAAACTCGCGTTCGTGCTGTTCCAGTAGCGGACGGCGCGCCGTAGTTCGCCGTCGTCGCTCGTCGCGAGCACGCCGTGTGCGGCCGCGCGCTGCTGGCTCTCGATGTGCTGGTTCGCCGTCGACGCCGTCAGGGGCGTCACCGCGGTCATCTGGAGGGCGAGCACGATGCTCATGACGACGAGGAGCGCGGCCGTGACGCCTTCGAGGGTGTGCGCTTGCGCGCGTGAACGGTCGGTCACCACACGCTCACCCGGAGTTCGCCGCGCTCGCCGTCGTAGGTGACGACGCGCCACGCGACGGCCGTCTCCTCGGACGGCGGCGGCGCGGATCCGCGCGCGACGCGCACGGTCCCGTTCGCGCCCTCGACGGTGACGTTCACGAACGTCGTGGACGGGAGGTGGAGGTCGTCCCGGAGCGCGTTCTCGTCCGACGGGAGGGCCTGTACCGCCGTCTCGTTCAGGACGTAGGGGTCGCCCTCGACGGCGAGTTCGTCCTGCACGAGGTCGTCGGCGAGTCGGTTCGCGACGACGGGCGCCGCCTCCTGGCCGCCCGTGAACGGCGCGACGAGGCCGGGCGCGAACGTGAAGACGAACGCCGTCGTGATGAGGAAGACGCTCATGCCGATGGCGAAATCGAGGGTGGTCTGGGCTCTGTCTGTCATATGAACGCGAACGTGAGCAGCGCGACGGTCGCCAGCACGAGCGCGAACTTCACGCCGGAGAGCAGGTCGGCGTCGCGGATGTAGCCCGCGATGAACCCGGAGAGGATACCCTGGAAGGTGACGGCGTGGAAGAACATCATGTGCAGGAGGTCGGTGTCGATGCTCGCGCCGAAACTCATCCCCTGGCTCGTCGCCTGCGAACTCGTCCCGCCGGCCTGCCCCGCGAGGCCGGACATCACGTCGAGGAACTTCACCTGCAGTATCGCCATCACGGCGAGCAGCGTGAAGTACGTCATCAGGATGATGACCACCTGCATCCGCGTGCGGGACTTGCGCTCGCGCTCGATGTCGTCCTGGCTCTCCGAGGCCTGCGCCGCCGTCGTCAGCACGGCCGAAATCTGCGATGACGCCTCCTGTGCCTTGCTCACGAGCTTCACCGTTCGGGCGAGCCGCGGGATGTGATACTTGTTGTTGAACTCGACGAGCGCGTCCGTCAGGCTCGTCCCGTAGTTCACTTTCGCGTGGATCACCGCGAACTCCTCGCCGAGCTTTCCGGACGTCGTGTCCGCGACGGTGCGCATGGATTCGAGGAGCGTCAGCCCCGTGTCGTTCGCCGAGGAGAGCTTCCGGAGGTTGTCGGAGAGCTTGTTCGTGATGCGGTGTCGCGTGCGGACGTTCCACTCGCGGAAGACGGCGAGCGGGAGGAAGACGACGTACATCGGGAGGTAGACCCACGCGAACGTCGCGCCGATGGGGCGCGCCTGCAGCCGGTCTATCGAGAGCGGCGCGGTGCCGCCGAGCACCGCGAGGCCGACGAGGACGAGCGCGACGGGAACGGTGAGCGCGAGCGTGTAGAGCGGGTTGTCCCGGAAGAACAGGTGGGGGTGGGTGAGTATCCACTTCGCCTCGTGCGAGCCCTCGCGGCGGTAGACGCGCGTGAAGAGCGCGCCCGCGTCGCGGAACCGCGCGACGACGCCGAGGTCGAACGGCCCGCGGCGGTGGTCGCTCTCGGTGTCGGCGTCGCCGGGGCGGAGGTAGCCGTCGCCGGGTTCGTCCTCCTTCACCGTGGAGACGAGCACGAGGAAGCCGACGCCGACGATGGGGATGAGCACGTAGACGGTACCGTATAGCAGGAGCGTCTTCGCGTCCCCGAGCATGCTCATGATGACGAGGATGATGATGAGGAGGAGCGGGAACAGCGAGAGCGTCATGTACATCTCGCCGAACAGTTCGAGCGTGTCGAGCGTCAGCTCCTGTTGCTGTTTCGCCGTGCGGAGGTGCTTGTCCTTCTTATCGGAGAGGAAGTCCGTCATGTCCCCGCCCGAGTTCACGATGGAGAGCATGTCAGTGAGGAACTGTCCGAGGTCGTCCGACGGCGTCTCCATCGCGCGATTCCGCACCGCCGTCCGGTAGTCCGTGTCGAAGTACTCCGTCTCCTTGACGATAGCGCGGAACTCCTCCGAGACGGCGCCGTACGTGTCGTCCGCCTTCGCCATCGCCTCCAGTATCTCCAGTTGGTTCAGCCCGCCCATCGAGAGCGCGTACATGAACGCGACGGCGTCCGGGAGGAGCATGTTGATCTCTCGTTCGCGCTCGCTCGCCTCCATGTAGGGGATGCCGACGAGCGCGCCGAACCCGAGCGCGAACCCGATGGCGCCGAAGACGATACCGGTCGAGACGACGAGCGCCGGCACCTTGATCAGGTTGATGAAGTCCGCGAGCGCCTGATTCGCGATGTAGAGGCCGATGAGGCTCTGCGTCTGGACGACGCCCGTGACGAACAGCACCCAGCCGAGGAACGTCCCGACCACCCAGAGGAGGACGCCGGTGGCGACGCCGACGCCGAGCGCGCGCGAGAGGTAGAGTTCGACGTTCTCGTCCCGATGGGCCTCCGCGAGCTTTCGCTCCACGTCCGCGACGATGTCGCTCGAATCGCTGAACACGCGCTCGTAGAGCGGGTAGAACGTCCGCCCGAGGGCGTCCGTCCGCGCGCGAAAGCCCGCGTCGCCGCCGAGGCTCATCGCTCGTCCTCGCGCGGCGACCCGCCGTCGGCCGACGCGGACCCGCTCTCGTCGTCACGCGCGTCCATCGACTCGTCGTCTGTCGTCTCCGCCGTCTCGTCGAGCGTCGGCGTCCCCCCGCTCTCGTCCACGACGACGTCCCCGTCGGCCGCGTCGCGCGCGGCCTGCGTGAGCGTGAAGCTGATGTCCGGCGACTCCTCGCCGCGGTACTCCTCGAATAGCTCCTCCTCGGCGCGTTCGATGATCTCTCCGGCCTCCTCGTATATCTCGTCGCTCGGATCGGGCCGGGGAACCATCTCCTCCTTCTCCGGGTCCACGTCGATGAGGACGGACTCCATCCCGCGGAGGTCCGCGAGGCTCGCTTCGAGGGCGTCGTTCGCCATCAGCGTCAGGATGGTCTCCGGGTCCGCGATATACGCCTGGAGGGTCGCCGCGACCTGCGTGTACTCGTTCAGACCGTGCCGGATGAGGTAGGCGAGCACGACCTGTCGCTCGAAGAGTTCGCGCTCCAGTTCCTCGCGCGTCCACCCGCGGTCGAACTGGATCTCGTCCATCGTGTTCGAGTCGGCGAGCTGACGGAAGACGTCGGTCTCCGGCTCCCACTGGAAGACGTCGCTGACGTTGATCTCGTCGTTCTCCGCGTCGTAGCGATTGATCTCCGTGATGTTCCGATTCCGGCGGACCTTCCGGCCACGAACGCGCGTCTGCGCCTGGATGGAGACGAGGTCGAGCGCGGTGAACAGCGTCTTCGAGACGTTGATCGGTTCCGTCGTGAACCGCTTCAGGACCTCCCCGACGTTGTCCGCGTGGAACGTCGTGTACGTCGTGTGCCCCGTGCTCATGACCTGGAAGAGCGTGCGACCCTCCTCCCCGCGCACCTCGCCCATCACGATGTAGTCGGGGCGCTGGCGGAGCGCCGCTTCGAGGAGGTCGAACTCGTCGATGTCCCCCTTCTCGTCCTCGCCGAACGACGGCCGAGTGACGGACGCCACCCAGTTTCGCTGCGGGAGTTCGACCTCGCGCGTGTCCTCGATGGACACGATCTTCGCGTTGCTCGGGATGAACAGGGAGACGGCGTTCAGGCTCGTCGTCTTCCCGGACGCGGTGCCGCCCGCGAAGATCAGGCTCTTGTCGTTCTCGATGCAGAGCCAGAGGAACGCCATCTCCTCCAGGCTGAACGTCTTCCAGTTGATGAGGTCCACCGGCGTGAACGGGACGTCCTTGAACTGCCGTATCGTGTAGTTCGTCCCGTGGTCGCTCACTTCGCGCCCGAGCGTCAACTGGGCGCGCGAGCCGTCCGGGAGCGTCGCGTCCACCTGCGGTTGGCGCTTCGAGATGCCCTTCCCGGAGCGCTGCGCGAGCTTCACCACGAAGTCGTCGAGGCGCTCGGTGCCGTGCCGGACGTTCGAGATGAGCTGTTCGTGGTCGGTGTGGTAGACGAACACCGGGGACTCGTAGCCGTCGCAGGAGATGTCCTCGACGTTCACGTCGTGCTTGATGCCGTCGATGCGCTCGTAGCCGATGAAGTCCCGCTTCAGGTAGTAGAGGAGCTTCTCCACCTGATACTGCGTGAGCGTCTCCGGGTCCTCCTCCAGCACCGCCGGTTCCGGGCGCGCCGCGAGGCCGGCGAGGCCGCTCGGACTCGCCAACTCGTCCCCGGGCGCGTGGACCGTTCCGCCGCCGTCTCCGCGGCCCGTGACGCCGTCGACGAACGCCGTCAAGCGCTCGCCGACCGACGCGTCGCCGCCACCGATCAGGTCCCCGAGGCCGCCGGAATCGTCGCCGTCGGCCGCGGCCCCGTCCTCGAGGGTCGCGTCCGCGTCGTCGTCGGGCGCCTCACCGCCGTCGTGCGTTCCGTCGTCGGCGCTCACATCGTCGCCGCGCGAGAGCGGCGCGCCGTCGCCGGTGATATCGTCCACGAACGCCTTCAGGCGCGCGACGACGTCGTCGCCGTCCTCCGGCCCGGTGTAGACGTCGTAGCGGTCGAGCAGGTTGCGCGTCTCCCGTTCGATGACGTTCCGGCGCTCCTCCAGCGACCCGTCCGCCGCGATGTCGTCGTTCGCGTACTTGATCGTCGTCCGAAGCTTCCCCGTGAGGAACGACTGCAGGTCGTCCTCCAGTCGGTTCTGATATGGCTCGACGAGGTAGTACTTCATCTCGTTCTCGCGCGCGGAGTGGAAGAGCACGACGAACGCGTACGGCTTGTTCACCCAGTAGCGCTCCACCTCCTCGAAGTGCGTCTTCTTCTCCAGCGCGACGGCCTTCTCGAGGTCGTAGCGGTTCGCCATCGTCGCGTTCCCGTGGACGTCCGAGAAGAACGCGTCCTCGTCCACGGCCTCGTCCACGTCGAGCGTTCGCTCGTCCACGAGTTCGTCCGTCTCCGCGGCCGCCTCGTCGCCCTGCGAGAGCGCGGCGGGGAGGACGGCCGGATCGAACCCGAGATACTCCGCCGGATCGAACGGGATGACCTCGTCCTCGGCGTCCGTCGGCGGATTCCCGTCCTCGTCGTAGTAGTACTCGCGCTTGAAGTCTTCCCACGAGTACTGGCCCTTCACGACGGGCGGGAAGCGATAGGTATCCTTCGCTCGCTCCTCCGTCTCCGCGGCCGACGCCTCCCCGTAGGAGAGCACCCCCGGGAGGTCGTCGGGGTCGAACCCGAGACGCTCCGCCGGGTCGAACCGAACCACGTCGCCCTCGGCGTCCGTCGGCGGGTTCCCGTCCTCGTCGTAGTAGTACTCGCGCTTGTAGTCCTCCCACGAGTACTCGCCCGTCACCGCGCGGGACGCGTCGTCGGTCCCGTTCCCGTCGGCGTCGTCGGACTCGGCATCGCCAGCGTCACGCGCGTCGTCGCCCGACGCGGCCTCGTTCCGCGCCGACCCCGCCGCGCCCGCGTCCTCCGACGCACCGTCGTCCGCCGGCGTCGGCGACTCCCCGTCCCCCTCCGCGCTGGCGTCGTCGGACTCGTCGGTGGCCATTCGCTATACGTTCGGGCACCCGACTGAAAAACGCTTGTGGCTCCTTCGACCGCGGATACGTCGCTCGTCTGTCGATTCGAGCGCTCGCACCGCCGCTCCGCGGGCGCATTGCTCGCTCGTTCCGCGGGGCCTCCGTCCGGTCGGCTCCGCGTGTGCTCACGCATCGCTCCCACAGGTCGCTCCCGCTCGCTCTGGGCGCGGAGCCTCACGTTCGTTCGGCACCGCGTTGCGAACCGTGCGGTCTTAACTGTCCCCCGCTCGTGGGTCCGGTATGGACGACACGATGGACGACATCTTCGTCGCGCGCGTGATGTCCGCTGACGTGGTCACCGTCGGACCGGACACCACCGTCGAGGCGGCCGCGCAGCGAATGCTCGAAGAGGACATCGGATCGCTCGTCGTCGTCGACGAGAACGAGGAACTGGTCGGCATCCTCACGAACACCGACTTCGTGCGGATCGTCGCGGAACGCCAGCCGAAGGACGAGTCCACCGTCTCCGAGTTCATGGACGAGACCATCCGGACGGTGAGCGCGCAGGACCTCGTCACGGACGTCGCCGCGCGCCTCATCGAGTACGGCGTCCACCACCTCCCGGTGGTCGACGACGACGGCCACGTCGTCGGCATCGTCACCACGACGGACCTGACGTCGTACGTCTCCACGCTGGACGAGTAACGCGGCAACTGAGCGACCAGCGGGAGCGAGGACGCCGCGAACAGGCGAGCGGGAGTGAACGATAGCGAACGACACGCGAGTGACGCGATTCCGACGGACCTACGGACAGGCGATCGGGGGCGCACGTTCGGCCGTATCTTTTTGACCGATGGTAACGTATGACCGGGTATGAGTGTCGAATCGTCGGAACCGGTCACTGGTAGCGACGGGAGGCAGGCGTACGTCGATCTGTCGGAGGTCGCTCGCGGCTCGGAGGCGCCGTTCGTGGCGCTCTACGCCGATCGCGGGCTGACGGAGCGCGTAGGGTGGTTCTGCACGAACTGCGGGTCGGACGCGACGTCGATGGACGCGATGGAGCGCGTCGCGTGCGAGTCGTGCGAGAACCACAGCGCGCCGGAGCGCACGGACGCGAGCTATCTCTAGGTGGTCGCGTCCGGGAGCGGGGACCCGCCGGCGCATCCGCTCGCGAACGTCTACGACGCCGCGTACGCCGGTGCGCCGAACTGGGATATCGGCCGTCCGCAGCGCGCGTTCGTCGCGCTCGCAGAGGCGGGGCTGATTCGCGGCCCCGTTCTCGACGTCGGCTGTGGCACCGGCGAACTCTCGCTCTTCCTCGCGCGCCGCGGCCTCGACGTCCTCGGTATCGACCTGTCGCCACGCGCGATTCGGCACGCCCGCGAGAAGGCGCGCTGGCGGCGCGTCGACGCGCACTTCCTCGTCTGGGACGCGCTCGACCTGCCGCGCCTCGCCACCGCCGGGTTCGCGTTCGAGACGGTGGTCGACTGCGCGATGTTCCACGTGCTCGGCGGCGCGGAGCGCGAGCGATTCGTCGACGGCCTGCGCGACGTCGTCCGCCCCGGAGGCTGTTACTTCGTCCTCGGGGACGCCCGGACGGACGACCGGACGGCGTACGGCGTCACGCCCGCGGAACTCCGCGCGCGTTTCGAGCGCGCCGGCTGGGAGTTCCTGTTCGCGCGGGAGACGCGCTTCGAGCGGCGGTGGAGCGACAACCCCGCCTACCTCGTCGGCGTCCGCCGACCCGCGTAGCGCGAGACGGTCGGCGCGCGGGTCACGCGGCGTCGAACGCGGTGAAGAGCGCGCGGCGGGCGCTGGCGTCCACGAGTTCGTCGAGCGTGGCGCGCTTCTCGTCGCTGACGCGCGCGAACAGGCCGAGGTCCACGCGGACGCTCGCGGCGTCGGCGTCCCCGGCGACGGACCCGGCGTCGAAGGCGGACGCGAGGAGGGCGCTCGCGCTCTCGCGGACCTCGTCGCTGCGGCAGGTGACGACGACGTCGTCCTCGTGGACGCCGAACGTCGCGGCGGAGGTGACGCCGTCGAGGCGGAGGAGGGTGTCGGTGGCGTCTTCGAGCGCGGAGACGGACGGGACGGCGCCGGCGTTGGCGACGGCGAACGTCGCGTGGCGCTCGCGGTTCGCGATGGCTTCGCCGAGCACGTCGAACGTCTCGTCGCCGAGGCCGGGCGCGCGGAGGGCGTCCATGCGGCCGTGGTCGGCGTACGCGTGGAGGTAGCTCGCGGCGTCGTAGTCGTTCGCGCGCGCCCGCCGGAACTCCTGCGTGCCGGCCCGAACGCCGTAGAGGAGCGCGCTCGCGGTGCGTTCGTCGGGGGCGACGTCCGCGCGTTCGAGGAGGCGCGCGACGGTGGTCGCCGTCGCGCCGTCGTCGCCGGTGACGACGAGGGGGCCGTCGTTCGGCGCGGAGCGGTGGCGGACGGCGGCGAGGATGGGGGCCGCGTGCGCGTCGGGGAGCGATCCGGTGCCGCCGACGGCGAGCGTGCCGCTCGCTTCTGCGGGCGGGGCGTCGGTGACGGTGACGTCGAAGAGCGTGCAGAACGCGCGGGCGTCCTCGGTGGTGACGTCGCCGGGCGCGACGACGCGCGTCGCGGTTCCCCAGACG
>JBDGUG010000018.1:0-11084 GCA_042216135.1 Halarchaeum sp.
GCTCTTCGAGCCGCTCGGTCCGCGAACGCTGGCCGCGTGGAGCGTTCGATGTAGCTAGCGTACTTACCGCGAGCGACCACAGGGAGCGGGCCAAGAGCCGACCAACGGGAGGCTCGCAGTGCTCTTGGTCGAGCTTTTGCCAGCGAGCCGCAGGCGAGCGCAGGAAAAGGTCGCACAGAGCCTGAACGACTCTTGGACGGCGACAGCCGACGAAGCGAGCCACGGGAGCCAGCGTTCGCGGCACGAGTGGTCCGTCAGGACCCGGTAGTGCCGCGATTCACTCGCGGCTTCGCCGCGAGGCCAAGGAGGGGTCGTAGGCCCCGACGCAGGCTTTTGGCCGAGCTTTTGCAAGCGCAGGCGCGCGAAGCGCGCCAAGCGCTGCAAAAGGTCGCGTGCTAACGAACGATCGTCACGGGCATGGGGGAGCGGCGGACGACGGCTTCGGCGACGCTGCCGAGGAGAATGCGGGTGACGCCGCTGCGGCCGTGGCTGCCCATGACGATGTGTTCGTAGCCGTTCTCCTCGGCGTAGTTGACGATGGTGCGGGAGGGGCGGCCGACTTCGGTGGCGGTGTCGAGGGTGACGCCGTACTCGTCTGCGACCTCCTGTGCCGTCTCGAAGAGGCTCTCGGCTTCCTCTTCGGCCTGCTCGTACCACTCCTCGGAGTAGCCCGGGACGGTCGCCTGTGCGGTGTAGCCGGCTTCGATGGGGTCGATGACGTGGATGACGGTGATGTCGTCGCTCTCGAACTCCTCGAGGGCGTACTCGAGGGCGTCGGTGGACTGCTCGGACTCGTCGATAGGGATGAGGATTCGGGTCACGCCTCGCCGTTCGCCCGGTGCGGAGAAAAACGTGGGGGCCGGGTCGGCTGCGTCGCCCGCTCAGTCGTGGCCGTGGCGGGTGAGACATTCGGGGAGGCCGACGAGTTCGACCGGCTCCGAGTTGTCCGGGGAGTAGACGACCATCTGTCCGGTCTCCATGTAGGGGACTTTCTGCGCGAGACTGGACGGGATGTTCACGCTCTTGATGGCGTCCTCGTCGCCGAGGTTCAGCACGACTTTCGTGTTCACTTGCTTGAACACGCTCTCCGCGACGTCCTGCGGGTCCTGGGTGATGAGGAAGAGGCCGAGGCGTTCTTTCCGGCCCTGTTTGGCGGCGTCGGTGAACTTCGAGACGATCTGACGGGCCTGGACGGTGTCGGCGTCCGCGAGGAAGTTGTGCGCTTCGTCCATCCCGACGACGAGCGGTGTCTCGGCGATCCGTTCGTGGTAGGGGTCGCTGGATAGCTTCTCGTCGACGAGGAGGCTCGCGAGCGCGAGCACGACCGTTTCGGCGGCCCGGGAGTCGCTGACGTGGTAGGTGGGGACGACGCTGAGCCGACCCGGTTTCACGAACTCGGAGACGAGGTCGGTGATGGGGCGGGCGTCTTGGTCGAAGACGCCGTCCGG
Organism: Halarchaeum sp.; assembly: GCA_042216135.1. Lineage (GTDB taxonomy): Archaea > Halobacteriota > Halobacteria > Halobacteriales > Halobacteriaceae > Halarchaeum. The sequence goes on from JBDGUG010000018.1 coordinate 1,449, forward strand.
AACGTTGCGAACGCGCCGGAAGACGGCCTCGTAGGTGGCTTCGTGTATCTTCCCGGACTCGTCGAGTTCCTCCTTCAGCGCGGGGTCGTCGAGGAACGCGCAGAACTCCTCGTAGGTGCCGCCGTCCCCGCGCTGGCGGAAGAACCGCCGGAGGAGGTCCTGGAGGGCGGGATACTGGTTGTCGTTCAGGCCGGCGGAGGCGGCGAGCCACGGCCGACTCCGCACCATGCTGAACGGGATGGTGAACGGTATCTGGTCGGCGCCGTGGTGGGCGGCGGTGTAGGTGGCGGCGCCGACTTGCGGGACGAACGCGACGGTGTCGTCGTGGCCGCCGTACGCGAGGCCCTGGCGCTCCCAGTCGCGTTCCGTCTCGGCGTCCGCCTCGGGGTTGTCGTCGTGCATCTGCGCGTACTCGTCCTGCGGGTCGAACTGGACGACGGCGGCCTGCACGTCCCGGTCGCTCCCCGCCTCGACGGGGTAGGTGCGCTCTTCGTGGAGGTACTGTCGGAGGACGTTCTTCGCGGTGTGGGTCTTCCCGGACCCGGTGCCGCCGGCGACGAGCGTGTGGCGGAACGCGAGGGGGTCGCCGCTCGAGTAGTCGTCCTTCACGCGGTAGTCGATGGTGGGCGGCGTCGCGCCCGTCCGCACCTTCTCGCCGCCGACGGCGAGGTGACCGAGGAAGACGCCGTCCTCGGGTATCTTCAGTGCGGTCTTTATCTCCTCGTCGTCCGCCGCCTCCCGCACGACCGTCTCGGGTTTCGGGACGCGGTCGGGCATCCGCCGACGCAGGTCGCCGCCGTCTCGGTAGAGGACGCTCACCGGCTCTAAGTCCGCGACGAACGTGTAGTCGTCCTCGTCGATGCCGGCGTTCTGCATCGCGCGGCGCGCGTGAATCTCGTTCGCGTCGTCCCCGCGGAAGCGGTGGCCGTACTCGAGACCGATTATGCGGCAGAACAGCGCCTCGTCGTCCGGATAGGACGCGACGAGGTAGCGCCCGAGACGGACGCCCGAGCGGTTCTCGCTCGTGACGTACGCGCGCAGTCGCGTCTCGTCCTCGCGCTCCCCGATGCGCAGGCCCTCGGAGACGGCGAGCACGCCGAGGCCGTCCCCGGCGCGCGCGTCGTACTCGACGCGCTCGAACCCGTCGTCGCCCTCGCTCGCCGCGTCCGCGTCGGCGGACGCGGCGGACTCGCCGTCCGCGTCGTCGCCCGCCCCGTCGAAGTCGGAGAAGTCCCCGAGGTCACCGTCGCTCATATCGGCGCGAACAGCGCGCTGGCCTAAACGTCTTTTCGTCGTTCCGCGCCCGCACGCCTTTTCGTCGCGCGCCCCCTACGCCGGGGTATGCTACTCGTTCGGGGGTCCGCCGGGGGGACGACGCTGACGGGCACGGTCTACGAGCGCGGCGAGGACGCCCCGTCGTTCAAGGGCGCGCCGGACGAGGACGCCGCGTACGTCTGGGTCTGCGACGAGTTCTACGAGGTGGAGAGCGGCGGCCTCGTCCAGCGGGTGGCCGGCGAGGACGTCCGCGTCGCGTTCGAGACGCCGATGCCGCGCGGGTTCGACACGCGCCAGCAGGCGCTCGTCGCGGCCCGCGAGCACGTCCGCACGCAGTTCGCGCGCATCGGCGTCGACCCGGACGACGTCGACATCGAGGTCGAACGCGAGCACTAGCCGTCAGGCGTCGATTCCCCACCTGTCGACGTCGTAGCCCTCGCGCGGTTCGGTGTCCATCGCGGCCGCAATCGCGTCGACGAGTTCGCGGGTCTCGCCCACGCTGATGCGCGCGAGTTCGTCCGCGCGCCCGACGGCCTCGGGCGGCCCGGTTTCGGCGGCGACGTCCCTGACGAGCTGGTCGGTGACGCGCTCGCGGACGGCCTCGTCGTCGGCGAACGCGCGCGGGAGTTCGGCCTTGTAGACGGTGTCCGTTCGGGGGTCGTAGAGGACGCAGAACGCCACCTCGTACGCCTCGGGGTCGAGTTCGAGTTCGAGGTCGAGGCGGGTGCCGAGCGTGGAGAACTCCCGGTCGTAGCCGACGCGGGAGAGGAACCAGTTCGTGTACGCGATGTCGCCGATGTCGCGCTCGTCGTCCTCGCGCCGTTCGAGGAGTTGGCCGAACAACTCGGCGTCGTCGATCCACGGCGCGTGCGTCTTCTGGGAGAGCGCGGCGACGATGCCGCGCGAGGAGACGTTCTTCACGAACCCCGCGAGGACGGTGTCCGTCTCGACGGCGCGTTCGACGAGGCCGAGGTAGTTCCGGATGACGCGCCGCGTCAGATCGTTCTCCACGGGGAGCGTCGCGAGCGCCTCGTCCCGGTCGAGCCAGTTCGTCACGACTTTCGGGTAGAGCGGGCCGTCGAGGAGCAGGCACTCCGGGACGCGCTCGAAGTGCGCGTGCGCGTGCTCGCTCTCCGCGAGGTAGAGCGAGAGCGCGTGCACGACGGCGCGCTCGTTCCGCTCGACGTACGGCGCGTCGATGGCCTGCCCGCGCCAGTAGCCCTCGTCCCGACGGCGCCACGCGTCCGGGTCGAACGAGCGCGTCTCGACGGTGCGGTCGCGTCGGAGCATCGTCGCGATGACGGTGCGGTGGCGGTGCGTGTCGACGTCGCCCGGGACGGCGCCCATCGCGGCCTGCGCGACGTCGAGGACGAGGCCGTTCTTGAACGCGCGCGGATTGATGGTGCCGGAGTCGATTCCGTGCACGGCGTCGAACGCGGGGTCGCTCGCGCCCGCGTCCGTGGCGTCCGCGAGGTAGCGCGCCTGCTCGCCGAGCGGTTCGAGGACGGAGCCGTCGTCGTAGAGCGGGTCGAAGTAGTGCTCCCACACTCGCTCGGCGTCGGCGCGGTGCTCGGCCTCGTCGACGCCGTCGGCGACGTCCCGCACGAGGTCCGGGATGCCGGCGAAGTGGACGGGATCGAGGGTCATACGGGAGGATGCCGGGCGACCCGCTTGAAATCGACGGTGACGGGCGCCCGCCCGCGGCCACCGAAGCCGTCTTGGGACGCGCGCGAGAATCTCAGGTATGGACGCGGCACTCGTCATTCTCGACGGCTGGGGGCTGGGCGACCACGACCACCTGGACGCGGTGAAGGCGGCGGACACGCCGAACGTGGACGCCTACAGCGAGGCGGGAGCGTTCGGGACGCTGACGACGTTCGGCCGGGAGGTCGGTCTCCCCGACGACCAGATGGGGAACTCGGAGGTCGGCCACCTCACCATCGGGTCCGGCCGGGTCGTCCTGCAGGAGTACACGCGCATCAACGACGCCATCGCCGAGGGCGAACTCGCCTCGAACGACGCCATCCGGGGCGCGTTCGAGTACGCTGATCGGCACGGCGGGCGCGTCCACTTCGTGGGCCTCGTCTCTGATGGGGGCGTGCACTCCGACCACGAGCACCTGCACGCGCTCATCGAGGCCGCCGCCGACTACGGCGTGGAGGCGACGACGCACGCGTTCACGGACGGCCGCGACACCTCGCCGAAGGGCGGCGAGGGCTACCTCAACACCCTGGAGGAGGTGGTGGAGAACTACGGCACCGGCGACGTCGCCACCGTCTCCGGGCGGTATTACGCGATGGACCGCGACCAGAACTGGGAGCGCACGAAGGCCGCCTACGACGCCATCGTCCACCGCGAGGGGATGCATCGCGCCGACACCGCCGTGGACGCCGTCCGCGAGTCGTACGAGCGGGGGGACACCGACGAGTTCGTCGAACCGACCGTCGTCCGGGGCGGCGACCGACTCAGCGACGGCGACAGCGTCGTCTTCTTCAACTTCCGCTCGGATCGGGCGCGACAGCTCACCCGAATGCTCGCGGACGTCCGCCCCGAGTGGGACGTCCCCACCGACCCGCCCGAAATCGCGGTGTCGACGATGACGGAGTACGACCAGACGTTCGACCTCCCGGTCGCGTTCGAACCGCACGAACCCGAGCAGACGCTCGGCGAAGTCGTCTCCGAGGCGGGCCGCACGCAACTCCGCATCGCGGAGTCCGAGAAGTACGCGCACGTCACGTACTTCCTGAACGGCGGGCGCGAGGTCGAGTTCGACGGCGAGGTGCGGAAGATAATCGAGAGCCCGGACGTCCCGACGTACGACCTCCAACCGGAGATGAGCGCGCCCGAGGTCACCGACACCGCCATCGAGACGGTCGAGGAGGACCCGGACTTCCTCGTCCTCAACTACGCGAACGCCGACATGGTCGGGCACACGGGCGACTACGAGGCCGCCGTCGAAGCCGTCGAAGCCGTCGACGAACAGGTCGGCCGCCTCGTCCCCGCCCTCCGCGAGGCGGGCGCGCACGTCCACGTCACCGCCGACCACGGGAACGCCGACGACATGGGCACCCGCGACGACCCGCACACCGCGCACACGTTCAACCCCGTCCCGTTCGTCTATCTCCCGCCCCACGGCGACGGCGGCGCGCGCGAGGTCCGCGAGGGCGGGTCGCTGCGCGACGTCGCGCCGACGCTCCTCGCGCGCGCCGGCCTGGACGCGCCCGACGAGATGACGGGCGAGGACCTCCTCGACTAGTCGCGCTCCGTCCCGTCCCGCCCGTCGCCATCCCGTCGCTCCGCGCGCCGACGCTCGACGCGCTCTCGCGTCTCTCGGGCGGCTTCTACCCGGTCGCGTGGCTCCCCTTCTTCGGTTTCTGCGCGCACGAGCACGTAGAGCGAGAGCGCGCCCGCGACGGCGAGCAGGCCGGCGAGGACGACGAGGAGGGCGGCGCTCACCTCTCGGCGTGCTCGCGCCGGCCGTATAGTTCTTCTAGCGGGCGTCGTGGACGACGTCGCCGTCGACGACGGTCATCGAGACGGCCGCGTCCGCCGGGTCCGCCGCCCACGGCGATCCGTCGAGCACGGCGAAGTCCGCGCGCGACCCGACGGTGAGCGCGCCCGGCGGCGCGTCGCTCGACCCGGCGCTCCCGAGAGCGTCGCCGGGCGCGGCGTGCAGTCGCAGGGCGTCGGTCACCGGCACGCCCGCGTCCGCGGCCGCGGCGACGCCCGAGAGCGGGTCGCGGACCGCGCCGTCGCTCCCGAACGCGACGCGCGCGCCGGCCTCGCGGAGGATCGGAACCGCGTCCGCGTCCGGGCGCGCCACCGCGACGACGCCGAGGTCCGCGAGGCGCTCTGCGACCGTCGATGTCACCGACTCGACGCCGACGACGCGGTGGCCGGCCGGGTCGGGCGTCTCGCCCTCGTAGTCGTCGAGGAGGGCGGCGACGGCGGCCGACTCGCGCGCGCGTCCGGCCACTCGGAGGCCGGCGTCGTCCGCGCGCCGCACCGTCTCGCGGCGCGCCGCGGCGGAGAGTCCGCCCTCGCCGACGGCCGGCACCGCGAGCGCGCCCGTCCGCACCCACGCGTCCCCGTGGCCGGTGCGCGCGCCGAGCGCCGCCAGCGCGTCCAGTCGCTCGCGGCCGTGGTCGAGCGTCACGCGGAGCGAGAGGTCGTCGTCCGCGGACAGGTCGCGCGCGAGGCCCGCCGCCTCCGGAGACGGCGCGACGGCCGTGACCTCGCTCACGCCCCGCGCGTTCGCGTCCCGCTGCGCGCGTCGGAACGCGCCCGTCGTCGCGTCCGCGTCGGCCGCGACGAGGCGGGCGTCCGCGTCGGCGAACCCGGGGACGAGGACGCGGCCGCCGAGGTCGACGACGGTCGTCTCCACGCCGACGGAGAACTCTATCTCGTAGTCCGAGTCGAGGCGCGTCACGCGTCCGTCGCGCACCGCGACGCCCTCGTACGTCTCGTCCGGTTCACCGAGCGTGTGGACCTCGCCGTTCACGAAGGCGACGTCCGCGTCCGCGCACATACCTCGAAGGTGGCGGGGGCGACGAAAAGAACGTTCGGAAACGGGCGCTACGCGCGCCGGAACGCGACCCCGTAGGCGACCAGCGCACCGACCGCGAGCGCGCCGAGGTCGTCCCACGGGCCGGTGAGGTAGCCGACGGTGGCGGCCGCGACGGTCTGGATGGCGACGAGCGCGGCGAACGTCGCGGGGTAGAACGCGACGAGCCCCCACGCCAGCCGGTTCACCGCGACGCGCCGACGCACCGCGACGTACGCGCCCGCGCCGCCCGCGACGAACGCCGCCGGAATCCCGTACGCGAGCGACGTGAACGGGTCCGGCGGCGTGAACACGCCCACGACTGCGAACCCGAGCGGCGCGGCGGCGAACCAGCCGAGCACCGCGCGAAAGCCGGTCGTCGCGTCGAGTCGAACCATAGCGGGCGTTTCGGTGCCCGCGGGAAGTACGCACCGATACGAACCGTTTAGGGGCGTGGCTCGCCCACGGGCGGGTATGACAGACGCCGACGCCGAGACGCTCGCCGAGCGGGTGCGAGAGGGCGACCTGCGCCTCCACGAACTCGAAGCCCACGCGGACGCGGAGACGGCCGCGGCCGCACGCCGCCACCTCCTCGAATCCGAGACGGGCGCGGCCCTCGACACGACGGGCGCGTTCGCGTTCGACGCCGCGGATGCCGAACCGAACATCGAGAACCTCGTCGGCGGCGCGCAACTCCCCCTCGGCGTCGCCGGACCGCTCGCCGTCGCCGGGGACGCCGCGAGCGACGACTACTACCTCCCGCTCGCGACGACGGAGGGCGCGCTCGTCGCGTCCGTGAACCGCGGCTGTTCGGCCATCACCGCCGCGGGCGGCGCGAACGCGCGCGTCACCAAGCGCGGGATGACCCGCGCGCCCGTCTTCCGCGTCGCGGACGTCACCGAGGGCGCCGCGGTGGCGCGCTGGGTGGACGAGAACGTCGACGAACTCCGCGAGGCCGCCGAGGCGACGACGAACCACGGGAAACTCCAGGAGGTCACGCACTACGTCGTCGGGGACAACGTCTTCCTGCGCTTCGCCTACGACACCGCGGACGCGATGGGGATGAACATGGCGACCATCGCGACGCGCGCCGCCGCCGACGTCGTCGAGGACGAGACGCCCGCCGAACTCGTCGCGCTCTCCGGGAACCTCTGCACGGACAAGAAGCCCGCCGCCATCAACGCCGTCGAGGGCCGCGGCCGCACCGTCACCGCGGACGTCCGCATCCCCCGCGACGTCGTCGAGGAGCGCTTCAAGACGACGCCGGAAGCCATCGAGGAGGCGAACACGCGCAAGAACCTCGTCGGGTCCGCGAAAGCCGGGAGCCTCGGGTTCAACGCGCACGCCGCGAACGTCGTCGCCGCCGTCTTCCTCGCCACCGGCCAGGACGCCGCGCAGGTCGTCGAGGGCTCGAACTGCATCACCACCGTCGAAGCCCGCGAGGACGAGTTGTACGCCTCCGTGAACCTCGCGTCGCTAGAGGTGGGGACCGTCGGCGGCGGCACGAAACTCCCGACGCAGGCCGAAGCCCTCGACGTCCTGGGCGTCCGCGGCGGCGGCGACCCGGCCGGCGCGAACGCCGACGAACTCGCCGAAGTCATCGCCGCCGGTTCGCTCGCCGGCGAACTCTCCCTCCTCGCCGCGCTCGCCTCCCGGAACCTCTCCTCCGCGCACGAGGAACTCGGGCGCTGACGACGCGCGCCCACTTTCACTTTCGCCCCGCGTCTGGCCGGTGCTTATCCGCTCGCTCGCCCTCCCCTCCCGCATGGACGACTCCGATGCCACCACGCTCGCGGACGTCCCCGGCGTCACCGTCCTCCGCGTCCTGAAGCTCGTGCTCACCGTCCTCCTGCTCGCCGCGACGCTCCTCGGGACGCTCCTGCGCTAGAGCAGCCGATACACCCCGCGGCTCTCCGAGGCCTCACCCCGGCGAACCAGCCGCGCCAGCGCCTCCCGCGCGTACTCACCCGAGACGCCGTGTTCCTCGCAGTACGCCGCGACGTCGTCCTCGTCCGGCGCGTCCAACTCGCGCAGCGCCTCCCGAACGCGCTCCTTCCGCGAGACCGACCCTCCCGACGAAGCGCGCGCTGCCGCCGCGGCAACCTCGCCAGCGTCCACCCCCGCTCCGTCGAGATACTCGTCGTCGTCCACCACCGACTCCGCCGCCCGCTCCCCCATCGCCGCGTACGAGTCCAGGTCCGCGAACGCGTCCCCGAACCCCGAGCGGTTCGCCAGCATCGACGCGCGCACCTCCGCCGCGTGCTCGCGGTCCTCCGTCGTCACGAACTGCTTGCGCTTCGCGTGCGCCCTGCTCGTCCCGCAGCGCGGACACTCCGTGCGCTCCGGGCGCCCCTCCACCACCCAGAGCATCGAACACTCGCTACAGCCGACGACCGCGTACATACCCTCACTCGCGCGCCATCGCGTAAAAAGGCGTCCCCCGTGCGGTCGTACGGCGTTCGCCGCTCGGTATCTTCGTGGGCCCTCGCGCGCTTCGCTTGCTCGGCCCCACGCTATCGCTCGCGGGTCCTACGTCCCCGCTCGCGTGTTCGGGCAGCGCTTTGCGCTGCCCTATTCCACTCGGAACCCCATCTCCTCCAGCAGGCCGGGGACGCGGTCGGCGTGGTCGCCCTGAATCTCGACCGTGCCGTCGTTCACCGTGCCGCCCGCGCCGAGTTGCTTCTTCAACTTCGAGGCGACGTCTTGCAGGTCGGTCGCGTCCTCGTCGAACCCCTCGACGATAGTGACGGGCTTGTCGTACGTCCGGCGCTCGACGCGCACGGAGAGCACCTCTTCGGCGCGCGCGAGGTCCTCCTCGATACCGGGGATGTCCGCGAACGGGTCGTCGTCTGCCATACCCGCCGATAGGAGCGCGGCGACAAAGAAAACGGCGGCAGATAGGTCTTCGATTGCGTCGGGCGAAGCCCGACTAACCCACGACTCGCTTACGCGAGGTGTGGATGTCGTCGGAACGCGTCGCGTTCCGACTGCTAAACGAACTGGCGAGCCAGTTCGTCGATGTCGCCGAACTCACGCGTGAGTTCGGTGGCGAGCGGGGAATCTCCGGTTTCCCGCGGAGAAGAACTCGCCGCTCAGGCGAGTTCTTCGATGTTCTCGACGATGTTCTCCGCGAACTCGGTCGTGGAGAGCTTCACGCCGTCCTCGATCTGACGTTCGAGGTCGTACGTGACTTCGCCGTTGGAGATGGACTGCTCGACGGCGTCGCGGACGAGCTGGCCGGCGTCCTCCCAGCCCATGTACTCGAACATGAGGCGGCCGGAGAGGATCATCGCGGACGGGTTCGCCTGGTCCTGGCCGGCGCGCTTGGGCGCGCTACCGTGGACGGGCTCTGCGAGACAGCGGCCGGTGCCGAAGTTCGCGCCGGGCGCGATGCCGAGGCCGCCGATCTGGGCGCCCGCGGCGTCGCTGAGGTAGTCGCCGTTGAGGTTCGGCATCGCGAGGACGTCGAACTCGTCGGTGCGGAGCTGCATCCACTGGAGCATCGCGTCGGCGAGGCGCTCCTCGACCATGACGGCGTCCTCGGGGATGTCGACCTCGTCCTGCTCCTCCCAGAGGGAGTCGGGGGCGGCGAAGACCTCCTCGTCGGGGTACTCCTCCTCGGCGACCTCCATGCCCCACTCGCCGAACTGGCCCTCGGTGAACTTCATGATGTTCCCCTTGTGGACGAGCGTGACCTTGTCGCGGTCGTTCTCGATGGCGTAGTCGATGGCTTCGCGGACGAGGCGCTTCGTGCCCTTCTCGGTGTATGTGTTTACCCCGAGGACGCAACAGCGGGCACAGCCTGAGTTCGTGAAATC
>JBDGUG010000034.1:0-10742 GCA_042216135.1 Halarchaeum sp.
CCCTCGCTAGCGCTCGGCGGCACGCCACTCCGCCGCGAGTTCGAGCGCGTCCGCCTCGTCGTCGCGTTTCTCGTGGCGGTAGTCCTCGCCCTCGGGGGCCTGCAGGAGCCGGTCGAACGTCACGGCCCACGCTCCGGTCGCCGTCTCGCGCACCGTCACGACGGCGTCGCCGTCGTCGCGCTCCCAGCGCCGGTCCGGGTCCGTCTCCGTCCACGCCATCAGTAGTCGTACTCGTCGGCGGTTAGCTGGACGTACTTCCCGTCCGCGTGGCGCTTCTTCGCCTTCCGGTAGGCCCGGTAGAGGCGGAGGCCGTCGATACCGACGGACGCGTTCTTCCGCGTGAGGAGCTTCCCGGTGTCCGCGGTTTCGAGCATCTGGCGGGCGACGCGGAACGCCGTGTCCCAATCGTCCGGCTCGTAGTCCGCGACGACGTCCGCCATCGCGACGTTCCGCAGGAGTTCGTCCCCGATGGCGTCCTTCCACGCGTCGTTGTACTCCTCGAGGGAGTCGGTGGCGGCGAGTTCGCCGGCGAGTTTGCCCGTGCGGAGCGCGACGTGGTCGCCGCCCTCGTGGAACGCCGACGTGGTGCCCATCGCGCCGCCCGCGACGGCGATACCCGCCTCCGTCGGGGAGTCGACGGGGCGCGTCGAGGAGATGGAGTACGTCTCCGTCCCCTTCGACTTCCCGTAGCCCTCCTCGACGACGGGGAAGTCCTCCTCGATGTCGTACTCGTCGCCGTAGAGTTCCTCGAGGAGGCGTTCGATGTACTCCGCGCCCTTCGGGATGCCGTCGTCGTCCTCGTCGAGGAGGCGATACGCCGACGTGTCGAAGTCGTCGATGTCGAGGCCGATGGGCATCGTGAGGCCGACGCGCGCGACGTCGTCGGCGTTCGGGAACACCCACGGGTAGGCCGTCTCGCCCGGCATCCACCCCCACCAGAACTTGATGTTGTCCCGTTCGAGGACGCCCTCGGGGAATTTTCTGTACTCCTGGTAGGCGATGTGGTTCGTCTTCGGCGGACTGAGTCGGTCGCTCGCCGACGCGTCCGACGGGAGGAACCTATCGAGGACGGGGATGGTGATCCGTCGCTGCGGGCCGTCCGCGAGCACGACGTACTCCGCGACCCACTGCTCGCCGTTCGAGAGCGTGAGCGTGTGCTCGTGGCCGTCCGAGAGGTCCGTCTCGACGTCTGTCACGCTCTCGCCGACGCGGTAGTCCGCGCCCGCGTCCTCCGCCTGCTCGCGGAGCCAGTCGTCGAGCTTCGCGCGCTGGAACGTGAAGCCGAAGCCGTCGTAGGAGGACTCGATGCCCGTTCGGTCGACGACCACCGTCTCCTCGGGGCCGACGAACTCGGCCTTCGTCAGTTCCTGCTGGACGATGCCGTCGGGGAGCGCGTCGACGTCCAGTTGTGCGATGTCCACCCAGTAGTCGAGGAAGCCCGCGGCGTCCGTGGAGTCCGGGCCGAGGCCGTCGCGGTCCGCGCGCGGGACGCCCCTCTCGAAGAGGACGACGTCCGCGCCCTCGGCGGCCGCTCGCTCCGCCGCGGCGCTGCCGGCGGGACCGCCGCCGACGACCGCCACGTCTACGTGGTTCATATCTCCTCCACGACAGCGCCCAACTAAAAGCCTTCAGCTTCCACGCCACGCGGAGCCGACTGGAGGGAGGCTCCGCGGAACGAGCGAGCGGGAGCGAACGACGTGAGCGACACGCGAGCCACGCGGCCGACCAACGGGAGGCCGCGCACGGAGCGAGCGGCGACAGCCGCGAGCCACGCGGAGCCGACGGGAAACGCGGCGGCCAGCGGTAACGGAGCGCTGGCGCGCGACCCGCCCCGGGGCTCTTTGTGCGCGCTGTGCGTTCGCCCGCACGTGCCCTCCATCGTCTCGCGCGTCGTAGCGGACCTGCGCTCGGTCGAGTCGCTCGTTACGCTCGTCTGCGTCCTCCTCGCCGTCGTCTCGCTCGTCGCCGTTCCGGTCGCCGTCAGCGACCCGCCGGACGGTCTCGTGACGATGGTCGTCTTCTCGGTCGGTCTGCTCGTCCCGATACAGTACCGGGCGCGCTGGCACGCGCGCTATCCCGACGCCGTTCGGGCGGCCGCGTGGGCGCTCGTCGCGAGCGTCGCGACGGCCGTCGTCTGCGTGGCGCTCGCGTTCGCGTTCGTCGCGCTCGTTCCGTCGCACCCGCGGGTCGCGACGGGTGCGGCGTTCCTCGCCACGTTCGTCGCGGCCGCGGTCGTCTCCCGGACGGCCGCGTGAGGGACGGTGACGCGCGGTAGCGACAGGCTCATTCCCGTCGGCGCCCACGGACGGCGTATGCGCGTCGAGAACTCCTTCATCGCCGTCGACGGCGTCGGCCGGAAGACGGAGCGGTCGCTGTGGGCGGACGGCGTCCGCCACTGGGACGACTTCGAACCGGACCGTCTCGGCGAGGCGACCGGCCGCCGCGTGGACGACTACATCGCGGAGGCTCGCGACCGACTCGCGAGCGGGGACGCCGCGTTCTTCGCGGAGACGCTGCCGGACCGGGACCTCTGGCGGGCGTACGAGAACTTCGCGGACGGCGCGGCGTTCTTCGACATCGAGACGACCGGGCTCGATCCGGCGTCGAACGACGTGACGACCGTGAGCGTCCACCGCGCGGGCGAGACGACGACGCTGGTGCGCGGCGACGACCTCACCGCGCCGAACCTGCGCGCGGAACTCGACGCGGCGGATCTGCTCGTCTCCTTCAACGGGAAGCGCTTCGACGCGCCGTTCCTGGAGGCGAACTTCGACGTGGACGTCGCGACGCCGCACCTCGACCTGATGTATCCGTGCAAGCGCCTCGACCTCACGGGCGGCCTGAAGGCCATCGAGAAGGACCTCGGCCTCGAACGCGACGGCGTCGAGGGCGTGGACGGCCGCGAGGCGGTGCGGCTCTGGCGTCGCTACGAGCGCGAGAACGACGAGGCGGCGTTGGACCGTCTGGTCGAGTACAACCGCTACGACGCGGAGAACCTGCGCGCGCTCGCGGAGGAGGTCACCGGCGGCCTCCACGAGCGCGAGTTCCTCGCGCACCACTGAGCGGCGCGTTCGGAGACCGTAGCGTTTTCGGCGCGGTGTCCCGACACGTCGGGTATGGCCGCACGTCCGCCCGCGAACGACGACGACGAGGAGCCCGCCGTCGTGGAGTTCGGCATCGCCGCCGTGGAGGGTGCCCTCGACGACGCCGCGCTCGACTATCCCGCGGACGCCCGCACGGTCGCGGACGCGACCGGTGACCCGGACGTCCCCGTGAACACGACGGGCCGGACGCTCGCGCTCTCCACGGCGATAGAGCGCACCGACCGCGAGCGCTTCGACTCGCGGCGCGACCTTCTGAACGCCCTGCATCCGATCTTCGAGGACGCGCGCACGTCCGGCGCGGGCGGCGTCGTCGGCTACGTGCGCTCGCTCCTCCCCGGCGTCTTCCGCTGAATTTCGACGTTCGCCGGCGTCGTCGCCGGGAAGGCTCTTCTCCGCGCGCGACCTACGGGGCGTGTGATCGTCGTGGACATCGCGTGTCCGACCTGCGGGTCGGTGGACGCCGTCGAGAAGCGGGGGACGGGACGGTATCGCTGCACCGCGTGCGGGCGCGCGTTCACGGCGGAGGCGGCGGACGCCGGGTCGGCCGACGACGCGGGCTAGCGCTCGGCCGCCCAGTCGGCGAGCGCGGCCGGGTCGCCGGACTCGGCGTGCGCGACGTAGTAGGTGGCCGCGGCGTTCCCGAGCGCGAGCGCCGCCGTGAGCGGCCAGTCGGCGGCGAGCGCGTACGCGAGCGCGGCGCTGAACCGGTCGCCGGCGCCCGTGTATCGGACGGCTTCCACGCGCGGGTTCGGACGGCGAACGACGCCGTCGGGGGTCGCGGCGACGGCTTCGTCTTCGCCGTGCAGCACGACGACGTCGGCGTTCGATCGCTCGCGGACGGCGTCGAGGCGCGCCGCTCGCCCCGCGGGCGCGCCGATGGCGTCGGCGAGGAAGGCGAGTTCCTCGTCGTTCACGCTCACCGCGACGGCGCGCTCGACGGTCGCGAGGGCGTCGAGGAGGCCGGGGACGGCGGACGGTTCGCGAACCGTGACGTCCCCGGGGTCGAGGACGAGCCATCCCGCGTCGGGGACGTCGACGCGCGTGAACTCGCGGAGCGCGGCGGTCCCGTGGTCGGTGGACGCCCAGTTCAGCCACGCGACGGCGTCCGCGCCGAACGGCCGCGAGAGGTCGGCTTCGACCGCTCGCAGGGCGTCGAGCGTCCACGCGTCGACGTCCGGTGACTCCTCGGTGAACATCACGGCGTCGTCGGTGAATTCGAGGACGGCGACGTCCGCGGGCCGCCCCATCGAGTGCGTCTCACATTCGAGGGCGTCGAAGACGGCGTGGTCGAGGTGGCCGTAGAGCGTCGTGTCGGCGCCGAGCGCGTGCGCCTGTCGGGCGGCGTTCACCGCCTGCCCACCCGGTTCGGTCGTCTCGTGGTCCACGAGGAAGGACTTCGCGCGTCCGGACGCGATGCGTTCGCCGAGCGCGGTTCGGGACTCGACGTGTCCGGCGGCGTCCTCCACCTCGTAGCGACGGTCCACGCTCCCGTCCGGCAGACACGTCACGGAGACGTCGGGCGCGTCCGCGAGCAGGGTCCGGATGTCGGTCACGAGCGGACGGCGTCGAGCGCCGCGAGGAACCCGTCGGCGTACGTCTCGTCGTGGACGCGGTCGGCGGCCTCGCGCGCGTGCTCGTCGGCGTTCCCGACGGCGTGCGCCTCCCCGACCTCCTCGAACATGTGCGCGTCGTTGATCGAGTCCCCGATGGCGGCGAAGTCGGCGACGTCGAGGCCGAGGCGGTTCGCGACGCTCCGGAGCGCCCGGCCCTTGCTGATCGTCGGATCCTTCACGTGGTAGGCGTAGCCGGTGTCCACCACTTCGAGGCCCTGCGTCGCCGCTATCTCGCGCAGCACCTCGACGGGCCGGTCGCGGCTCACCGCTACCTCCGTCTCCCGCCACCGGTTCGTGAGGTCGAGTTCGCCCCAGCCGAGGTCGTAGCCGCGCGCCTCGTACTCCTCGACGACGGCCTGCGCGCCCGCCCGGTCGCCGTGGATCGCGAGGTCGTCTCCGACGAGCGACACCCCCCCGTTCTCCGCGACGACGACGCGCTCGACGGCGAGGAAGTGCGTGAGCGCGACGGGATACGGGAACGCCTTCCCGGTCGCGACGACCACCGGCGCCTCCCACGACCGCAGCGGCGCGAACACCCGCGGGTCGAGCGCGCCCGACCCGTCCGTCAGCGTGCCGTCGATGTCGACGGCGAGCGGCGGAACCATACGGGGAGTCGTGGACGCCCGGACAAAAAGACGCCGTCACCGCGCCGGTCCGGCAGCGCCGCGTTCGGACGGTTACGCGTCGTCGATTCCGCCGTCGAGCGCCGCGTCGCGCAGTTCCTCGTCGCGGTCCGTCTCGACGCCGAGTTCCGGCACCTCGACCGGGTGATTGTCCGCGTCGACGGCGACGTAGACGAAGTAGGACTCGGTGGTCTGCTCCCGTTCGCCCGTCCGCGGGTCCTCGGCGAACGCCTGCAGGCGGACCTTCACGCTCGTCCGACCGACCTCGTAGACGTACGAGCGGATGACGACGATGTCGCCGACGGCGACGGGCTTGAGGAAGTCCATGCGGTCGATGCTCGCGGTGAGACACGACTCGCCCGCGTGGCGCATCGCGCTCATCGCGCCCACCTCGTCCATCCACTTCATCACGTTCCCGCCGTGGACGGCGTCGTAGTTGTTCGCGTGGTTCGGCTGAACGCGGTTCCGGTTCTCGATGAACGTCTCCTCGATGCGGGCCATACGCGGATGGTCGGGCGCGCGCGCCGAAGAAACCACGGGACCCGAACGCGGGTCGGCGCGTCCCGACGCCGTCACCGTTTTGCCGGCGGCCCGCCACCCGAGAGGTGATGGGAATCGGTCGCACTCTGATCGACGCGGTGGCGGGGCGGACGCGCTCGACGGTCGGATTCGTCCTCGGCGCCGTCTCCGTCGGCCACTTCGCGCGGTGGACGGGCACGGACGGCGCTGGCGCGCTCGCCGGCCTCGAGGGCGGACAGCTATCGCTCGCCGCGAGCGGGTTCGTCGGCTACGGCGTCGCGCATCCCGCGTACGTCCTCGCGTTCGTCGCGGGCGTCGCCGCGCTCGCGAGCGGCCTGCGGGGCCGCTGATGTATCGCCCCGGCCACTACGGCGTCTCCCTGCTCGTCTACGCGCCCGTCCTGTTCGCGCTCCGCGCGAGCGGGCACGCGGGCGCTGCGCTCGTCGGCGGCGTCGGGATGCTCGCGCTCGCCAGCGTCCCCGACTACGACCACCGCGTGCCGCTGATCAGCCACCGCGAGGTCACGCACACGCTCGCGTTCGCGGCGCTCGTCGGCGCCGCCCTCGCGGGCGCCGCAGTCGGCGTCGGCACCGTCGTCGGCGACCCGACGCCGGCGCTCGTCGTCGCGGGCGCGTTCGCGCTCGGCGCGTTCGGCATCGTCGCGCACCTCCTCGGGGACGTCCTCACGCCCGCCGGTATCCGGCCGTTCTGGCCGCTCTCCGGGCGGAAGGTCACGCTCTCGCTCTGGACGGCGGACAGCACGCTCGCGAACTACGGCCTGCTCGCCGCGGGCGCGTTCGCCGCCGCCGTCGCCGTCGCCCTGCCGTCCGCCGTCGGCTTCCCGTAGCGAGCGGCTTTTCCCCGCGCGGGCGCTCTCTCCGGTCGTGACTCCGACGACGACCGGCGCGTACCGCGTGCGGAGCGTCCGCCCGGACGGGACGCTGCGCTGCGTCCGCCTCGACGACGGCGAGACGGTGGACGTCGCCGCGGACGAGCGCCTGCGGCCGGGCTACCGGTTCGAGGGCGAACTCGCGTGGGCCGACGGCGACGCCACGGTCGGCGACTGTGCGGTCGCGGATCGGACGCTCGTCTCGTACGCGGACGGCGTCTCGAACCTCTTCGAGGCGGCGCTGGACACGTGGGAGGCCGCGCGCCGCGAGGGCGTCGGGATGCTCGCGCGTCCGACGCGCGACGCGGGCGGCGACCCGAACGGCGCCGTCTACGCTATCGCGGAGCAGGAGGGCGAACGCGACGTCTACCGGGAGTTCCGCGACGGCGACGCCCCCCTCGAACCGCTCGTCGAGCGGTTCCGCGACGGCGAGGACGGGTTCGACGCGCCGAACGAGGTGTTCGTGCTGCGGCCCGCGACCCACCGGTTCGTCTGCGTCTACCTCGTCGGCGAGAAGGGCGGCGTCCTCGCCGATACTGTCCGGGACACCTACGACTGCCCGCGGCCCGAGGAGCCCTGAGCGAGGCGCACGAGGTCCGCGAGCGTCGCGGTGACCGGCACCGGGAGGTCGTGGTCGCGGGCGCGCGAGACGACGGCGCCGTAGAGCGCCTCCACCTCCGTCTCCCGGCGCGCCTCGACGTCCTGACGCATCGACGAGCGGTTCGTCGCCGTGCGCTCGGCGACCCGTCGCGCGGCCGCGACGGGGTCCCCGACGGCGACGCCCTCGGCGCGCGCGACCCGCGCGGCCTCGACGACCGCACGGCGGAGGACGCGCCCGCCGGACTCGGTGTCGGCGAGCGCGCCGTTCTCGACGCGCGCGAGCGCCGTCGGCGCGTTGATGCCGACGTTCACGAGCGCCTTCCGCCACACCGCCCCCGCGGGGTCGTCCGTGACGGCCGTCTCGACGCCGGCGTCGGTGAGCGCCGCGGCCAGCGCGCGCACGGTGTCGTCCGTCGGCGCGAAGTACCGCCCGAGGACGGTGTCTCCGACGCCGGCGTGCCGGACGAGGCCGGGGCGCTCGACGACGGCGCCGTGGCTCGTCGTGCCCGCGAGCACGCGCTCTCGCGGGACGCGCTCGGCGAGCGTCTCGGCGTTCCCGAGGCCGTTCTGGAGCGTGCAGACGGCCGCGTCCGCGAGCGCCTCGCGCCACTCGTCGGCGGCGCTGGCGGTGTCGGTGCTCTTCACGAGGACGAGGACGACGTCGAGCGCGGGGGCGTCCGCGGGCGACGTGACGGCGGGGACGGCGCGGCGCTCGCGCGACCCGTCCGGCCGTTCGAGGGCGAGGCCGTCGCGTCTGACCGCGGCGACGTGCTCGCTCTCGTGCGCGAGGAGCGTGACGGCCGCGTCGGTGCCCGCGAGGCGCGCCGCGAACAGCGACCCCATCGCGCCCGCGCCGAGCACGCCGATTCGCATACTCGCGTCCTCCGCACCGCTGCCCGTTAGCGTTGTCGGACGCGCCGCGTCGTCGAGCGAGTCGGCGCGAACGTTTTTCCGCGCTCGGGCGGAAGTGAGGGTGATGCAGCGGTCCGCCGACACGGAACGGGGCCAACTCCTCCTCGTCGCGGGGCTGGGAATCGCCGTCGCGTTCGTCGCGCTCGCGCTCATCGTGAACAGCGCCGTCTTCGCGCAGACGCTCGCGACGCGGCCGACCCCGGACGGTGCGGACGCCCTCGGCTACGAGCACGCGGTCAGCGACGGCGTCGGCGGCGCGCTCGCCGCGGCGAACTACGAGTCGTACGACGGCGACCTCGCGGGCGCGCTGAACGCGTCCGTCGACGACTGGTCGCGTCTCTCGGGGACCCAGCAGGCCGCGTACGGGACGGTCGCGCGCGTCTCACTGCGGAACACGACGACCGGCTCGCAGGTCAGGCAGTCGTCGTTCCGTAGGTTGACGAACGCGAGCGGGAGCGGGACGTGGACGGCCGCGACGGGCGTGACGGGGACGCGGCGCTTCCGGCTGAACGTCTCCGACCTCACCGGCACGGTGACGGTACGCGCGAACGGCGCGAGCGACTGGTCCGCGGACCTCTCCGAGAGCGGCGGCGACGTCGTCCTCGACACGACGACGGGGACGTGTCGCGCGCCCGCCGGCGACTACGTCACCGTCGACCTCACGCGGGGCGCCGTCGGCGCGAACGCGTGCGCGAACGCGACGTTCCCCGGCGCGGTGTCGGGCCCGTACGACATCGAGGTGGCGAACGGCGGCGCGGCGACGGCGACGTACGGCTTCGTCGTGGACGTCCCGCGAAGCGGGATGCCGACCGACCAGTACAGCGGGGACACGGGAACGTCGCCGTACGTCGTGCCCGCGCTCTACGACGCGACGCTCGCGCTGAACTACAGCGCCCCGCGGGTGTCGGTCGACGCGCCGCTGACCGTCGCGCCGAACGCGCCCGCCGCGGGCGACCCGTACGCGGTGTCGACGGCGCCGCGGCCGCTCGTCTTCGTCGACGTCGCAACGGGGAATCTCTCCAGCATCGACCCGGCGACCGGCGAAGTGACCGACTACGGCGTCGGAGACGCGTCCGCCATCGGGCCGAAGGAGTACGACCTCGATTCGGACGGGCGAAACGAGGTCCCGTACGTGAACAGTTCGAACGCGCTGAAACTCGTCGACGCGGCGGGCGAGCGACAGGTGCTCGCGACGGGCGCGGTGAAGTCGAAGACGCTGCTCGCGGTGGGCACGTGGCGCGGTGCGACGAGCGTATTCTACGCGAACACGTCTGACGGCACGCTCTGGCGGGCGTCGACCGGCGGGGCGTCGCAGGTCGTCGTGAACTCGGACTCGGTGAAGAGCGTCGACGGCGTCCTCGGCGTCGCGGACTTCAACGGCGACGGCGACGGCGACCTCGTCTACGTCGGGAGCGCGAGCAGTTCGTACGCCGTCCACTACGTCGACGGGGACGTGACGCACTCGACGGGGTCGAGCGTCTCGACGAACAACGGGCTCGGCGGCGGGGCACCGCGGCTGTTCGACACCGGACAGCGCCAGCGCGTCCCGATGACGGACGGGAGCGCGAACGTCGGACTGATGGACTACACCGGGTCGGTGGACGCGCTCACGAGTAGCGGCCCCGCGGCGAAGTCACCGGTCGCGGGCGTCGACTGGACGGGCGGCGACGCGCTGGAGGCGGTGTACGTCGACGCCGGGACGAACGAACTCTACTACGTCACGCTCGACGGGTCGAAGGAGCGCGTGCGGACGGAGAGCGGGGCGGTGGTGGCGGCCGAATCGGGGACGGGCGTCGCCTAGCCCTCGACTTCGCGGAACGCGTCCTCGAAGCTCTCGACGGCCGTGAGCGACGAGTCGACCCGTCGTTCGAGGCGCTCCTTGCGCTCGCGGAGTTCGGCGAGCGCGGCGTCGTCCGCGGGCGCGTCGTCGGGGTGTTCGGCTTCGAGCGTCGCTATCTTCGAGGTTATGGCGAAGTACTCCTTGACGTCGTCGTCGTACTCGTTGCGGGCGAACAAGCGCTCGACGACGTCGACGACGTCCTCGCGGCGGACGGGCTTGACGAGGTACTCGTCGAAGCCCATGTCGACGATGTCCTCGTCCGGTTCGACCGCGGTGAGCATGGAGACGCGGACGTCGTAGTCCGCCTCGCGGATGCGGTCGAGGACGTCACCGCCGGACAGGTCCGGCATCCGTCGGTCCAGGAGGACGACGTCGACGTCCCGGTCGATCTTTTCGAGCGCGCTGCGTCCGCCGTACGCGACCTCGACGTCGTACGCGCTGTCGAGCCAGATGGCGTACGTGTCGGCGAGGTCCTCGTCGTCGTCGACCGCGAGCACCGTCGGCGCGTCCGCGCCGCCATCGGTCAGCGCGGTACCGACTGAAGCGTGTGAAGTCATCGTTCTAAGGGGGGAGGAGTGTCGGAATATAAGATGTCGAAGGAGTATAAGCTTGTGGCCGCCGCCCGGAACGTTCACTATTAAC
>JBDGUG010000012.1:0-10688 GCA_042216135.1 Halarchaeum sp.
CGGAGATTCGTTTATCCGCCTGTTGCATTGATCTACGTCACCAGTTTCGCGTCTCCTACGAGAGACTACCGAAATCGATCTGGGGGTAAACACGTACCCGATTTTGAGGGCGTTCAAGAGGACGTTGGCCCAGGAGACTTTGAGAAAGGCCACGCGTGCGTCTGCCACAGCACGAGGATGCACTCACGCCCTCATAAGACCCCTCATTAGCCGCGTATAATCGAGTTTTTGATCCGATCTAATTCTGTCGCGCAGTGAGAGTCGGCGGGTGGACGAGAGCGAGTTCGCGGGGCCGCGTCTGCGTACGCACGCGAGAGGGGCGGCCACAACTACGGCGTACTCGGTGTCAGTCCTCTGCGACGCGGAGGCCGCGAACCTCCGCGTCGGCGACGCGCCACCCGTGGACGTCCTGGACGGAGTCCGCGCGCTCGAATCCGCGCGTGAACCACGCGTTGTCCGCCATCGTGTCCGCGAGGTGCTCCCATTCGTCGGTGTCGCGTTCGACGCGGCGCGCGGTGCCGGTGACGGCGACGCTCCGCCAGTCGAACCGGCTGTGGACGTCCATGACGAGGAGGCGGACCGTCCCGCCGTCCTCGATGTAGTCGAACTTCTCGCCCTTCGGGCCGTCCTCGAGGAGGACGAAGTAGGCGTCCGTGCCGTCGTAGCCGAGCGAGACGGGGATGCTGTACGGGTCGTCGTCGCGGGCGAGCGAGAGGACGGCGTACCCCTCCGATTCGAGGATGGCGTCGACGTCGTCGTCGTCCATCGGCGTCCCGAACCACTGCCCGGTGGTATCTCGCGCCATACGTGGCGTACGGCGCGGACGCCCGAAAAGGCGGCGGGCGTTTCGAAGCCCTTAACCCCGCGTCACGGGTAGGTCGGATAACTCGCTGGCGACGGGCTCCAGCGGGCACCCGCCGCGGCGTTCCGCCGGACGGGACGAAATGTGGGCGCGCGAGGCGGTCGCCTCGACGAAGCGGCACGAGCCGTGGAGCGCCTGAATCGCAAGCGCCCGACTGACAACCATGGCACGAAGCTTCTACTCCCACATCAAGGACGCGTGGAAGCAGCCCGGCGAAGGCAAACTCGCCGAGCTGCAGTGGCAGCGAAAGCAGGAGTGGCGCGAGCAGGGCGCCATCGAGCGCGTCGAGCGCCCGACCCGCCTGGACAAGGCCCGCGAGCTGGGCTACAAGGCGAAGCAGGGCGTCGTCGTCGCTCGCGTCTCCGTCCGGAAGGGCACCGCCCGGCAGGCGCGCCACCGCGCCGGCCGGCGCTCGAAGCGGCAGGGCGTCAACCGCATCGGCCGCGCGAAGAACCTCCAACGCATCTCCGAGGAGCGCGCGACGCGGAAGTACCGGAACCTCCGCGTGCTGAACTCCTACTGGGTGGGTGAGGACGGCTCGCAGAAGTGGTTCGAAGTCGTGCTCCTCGACCCCGAGCATCCCGCCATCCAGAACGACGACGACCTCGGCTGGATCGCGAACGAGAGCCAGGAGAACCGCGCGCTGCGCGGTATCACCTCCGCCGGCCGGAAGGGCCGCGGCCTCCGCAAGCGCGGGAAGGGCACCGAGAAGACCCGTCCCTCGAAGAACGGCGGCACGCGCAAGAAGTAGCTCCTCCTCCTCTCAGTTCCCCCGCCAGAGCACGACGTCAGCGACGGCGTCGCGCGTGACGACGCCGGCGAGCGTCCCGTGGTCGGTGACGACGGCGACGTCGGCCTCGTACTCGCGGAAGTCGCCGACGAGGTCGTCGAGCGTCCAGGCGTCGTCGACGGTGAGCGCGGGCCGGATAGCCGCGTCGAGCGACGACCCTTCGTTCGCGGCGCGCGCGGCGTCGGCGAGCGTGACGGTGCCGCGGACGGTGCCGGCGTCGTCGGTGGGGCCTCGGTCGGCGACGACGGCGAGTTCGACGCCCCGGTCGAGGCAGGCGTCGCGGACGTCCCCGGGGGCCGCGTCCGGGGCGGCGACGACCAGGTCGTCCCGTTCCGTCATCGCGTCGGCGACGGGCGTCTCTTCGAGGTCGAGGACGGCGTGCACCATCTCGCGTTCGTCGGCGTCGACGACGCCGAGTCGCGCGCCCGTGACGAGGAGCGCGCGGATCTCCTCGCGGGTGACGTAGGGCGGCGGGTCGCTCGCGGCGCCCGCGAGCGGCGTGAGGGCGTCCGCGACGGCGTCGAACGCCCAGACGACCGGAGCGAGCAGGCGTTCGAGGGCGGTGACGGGGCGAGCGACGGTGAGCGCCCACGATTCGGCGTGCGCGACGCCGTACGCCTTCGGGGCGACTTCGCCGACGAGGAGGACGAGGACGCTGGTGACGACGGTGGCGACGACGATGGCGGGGCCGGCGGGGACGACCGAGACGGTGAGCGCGGCGACGATGGTGGAGAACGCGACGTTCACCACGTTGTTGCCGACGAGGATGGTGACGAGCAGGCGGTTCGGGTCCTCCCGGAGGGCTTCGAGCGCGCGGGCGTGGACGTCGCCGGTGGCGGCGAGCGACTCGATTCGGTGGCGTTGGAGGGTGAACGCGGCGATTTCGGCGGACGAGAAGAACGCGCTCGCGACGAGGAGGAGCGCGCAGACGGCGACGGCGGCGACGGTGAAGGAGGCGACGGCCATGGCGGATATGGGTGCGCTGACCCCGTAAGCCCGGGGGCTACGCGAGCGCGAAGCGCTCGCTCCCGACGTAGTTCAGGAGGCCGCCGCCGGTGACCGCGGGGAGCGCGGCGGCCCAGTACGGGAGCGCCAGCCATCGCAGGCAGACGAGGAGGAGCGCGGTGTAGACGACGTAGCCGGTGGAGCAGACGCCGAGGTAGCGCGCGAACCGGCGGGAGAGCGCGTCCGTCGTCTCGAAGGTGACGCGGCTGTTCAGCGCGAAGGTCCACGTCGCGGCGCCGAAGAACGCGACGAACGCCGCGACGGACGCCGGGACGTCGTCGAGGAGGGCGACGAGCACGGCGACGTTCACGAGCGCGCCCGACGCGCCGACGACGCCGAACTCGACGAGGCGAACCGCGCGCTGGGCGGCGACGACGCGCGTGACGCCGCATCGTCTCGCGGCCGCCGCGAGCGCGCGCTCGAAGCGCGGGCGTGCGTTCGACATCCGGGTCGGGCGCGAGCTAGCTCGGCGAGACGGAAAAACGTGGCGCGGAACGCGTTCGCCGCGAGGGGTTCGGCGACCCGACGGCTTTTGCGCGCGCGCGACCTACCGGTGGGGCGTGACCGACGAGATAACCGTGTTCTCCGATTACGTCTGCCCGTTCTGCTATCTCGGGCGGCGGTCGCTCGACGAGTACCAGGACGAACGCGACGAGGAACTGGAGATAGACTGGCACCCGTTCGACCTGCGCTCGAACCAGCGCGACGAGGACGGCGAGATCGTTCGCGAGAGCGGCCACGACGACGAGTACTACGAGCAGGCCAAGCAGAACGTCGAGCGCCTCCGCGAGGAGTACGGCGCCGACGAGATGCAGGCGGACCTCGTGGACAACGTGGACTCGCTGGACGCCCAGGTCGCCTCCTACTACGTGAAGGAGCACTACGACTACGAGACGTGGCTCGCGTTCGATCGGTCGCTGTTCGCGGCGCTCTGGGAGGAGGGCCGCGACATCGGCGACGCGGACGTGCTCGCCGAACTCGCCGAAGACGCCGGCGTCCCCGCGGAGGAGGTGCGCGACGCAGTCTCGGACGCGGCGCTCCGCGAGGAGCTGAAGGCGTCGTTCGAGGAGGCGCACCGGATGGGCGTGACGGGCGTGCCGACGTTCGCCTACGACGGGCACGCGGCCCGCGGCGCCGTCCCGCCCGCGCAGCTCGAACGGCTCGTCGAGGGCGCGACGGCGGAACCGTAGGGGAATCGTCCGAAGGACTAAATCGGCGGGGCGGGAGGGTACGAGCGTGACTCGGAGGCGAGAACGCTGAACTGGATTTTCGTCGCGCACGTCGCGGCGTTCGTCTTCGCGGCGCTCGCGTGCGCCGCGGGCGCGTGGCGGGCGCGGACGATAGACCATCGGGGGACGCGGCGCGGCCTCGTCGCGTTCCTCGCGTCGAGCGGCGCGCGGGCGACGTTCACCGTCGCCTATCTCGTCGTGCCGACGACGGCGGCGAAGGAGGGGAGCTACGTACTCGGCCTGTTGGCGGGGCTGGCGACGGTCGGCGGGTGGCTCTACTTCGCGCTCGCGTACACGGGCCGTTCGCCCGGTTCGGTGCCGTACGCGCGGACGACGGCGGGCGCGCTCGTCGCGCTCGGCCTGTTCAAGGTGACGAACCCGATTCACCGACTCTACTTCACGTCGTCGTGGGCGACGGCGCCGTTCCCGCACCTCGCCATCCACAACGAGGCCCCGCACTGGATCGCGCTCGCGCTCTCCTACGTGCTCGCGTTCGTCGGCGTCTACGTGCTCTTAGAGCACTTCCAGCAGGCGGGCGCCGACAGCCGGCCGCTCTCGGTGCTCGTCGTGCTCACGGGCGTCCCCGTCGCGCTCAACCTCGTCGGGGAGGACGTGCCGTGGCTGTTGAACCTGATGTACGAACCGCTGGGCGTCGCGGCGTTCGCGCTCGGCGTGCTCTTCGTCTACCTGGAGCGCTTCGAGCGCATCCACCTCGCGGGGGAGATGGAGGACGGCGCCGTCTTCCTCGACCGGGAGCGGCGGATACGGGACTGCAACGACGAGGCGCTCGCGCGCATCCCCGCGCTGGCGGACGCCATCGGGGAGCCGCTCGCGGACGTCGTCCCGGCGCTCGCTGACGCGCTCGACGCCGACGACGTATTCGCCGTGACGGAGGACGGGGAGACGCGCTACTACGACGTGACTGCGACCCCGTTCATGATGGGGAAGACGCGGACCGGAGAGGTGGTCGTCGTCGAGGACGTGACCGAGCGCGAGCGCTATCGGCGCCGCCTCGAACAGCGCACGGAGCAGCTGGAGGCGCTGAACCGCGTGGTCCGCCACGACATCCGCAACGACATGGCGGTGGTGCTCGGCTGGGGGGACGTGCTGCGCGAGCACGTCGACGCCGAGGGCGAGGACGCGCTGGAGCGAATCCTCGGGACGGCCGAGCACACGGTCGAGATAACGGAGAACGTCCGGGACTTCCTCGACGCGCTCGCGGACGAGGGCGAGATGCACACGGAGGCGACGGACCTGCGCGTCCAGCTGGACGCGGAGTTGGCGCGCGTCCGCGAGTCCTATCCGGACGCGACGTTCGAGACGCCGGAGGGCCTGTCGTCGGTGTCCGTGGAGGCGAACGAGATGCTCTCCTCGGTGTTCCGGAACGTCCTGAACAACGCCGTCCAGCACAGCGACGTGGACGACCCGACGGTGACGGTGCGCGTGACTGTCGGTGCCGACACCGCCAGCGTGCGTATCGCCGACGACGGCCCGGGCGTCCCGGACGGGCAGAAGGAGGCGGTGTTCGGGAAGGCGGCGAAGGGCGAGCGCAGCGGCGGGTCGGGCATCGGCCTCTACCTCGTGCGGACCATCGTCGAACAGTTCGGCGGGTCGGTCCGCGTCGAGGACAACGAACCGCGCGGCGCGGTGTTCGTCGTCGAACTGCCGCGAGCGGAGTCGGCGTAGCGCGTCGCGGGCGCGAAAACGAGCGCGAAAACGAGAGGGGGAGGGGGAGTCGGAACGCAGTCGGTCCTATTCGAGGTCGAAGCGGTCGGCCTGCATGACCTTGCTCCACGCCTCGGCGAAGTCCTCGACGAGTTTCTCCTCGCCGTCGTCCGCGGCGTAGACGTCGGCGTGCGCGCGGAGGCGGGCGTTCGAGCCGAAGACGAGGTCGAAGCGGGTGGCCGTCCACTCGACGTCGCCGCTCTCGCGGTCGCGGATCTCGAAGACTTCCTCGTCGTCGTCCACGGGCTCCCACTCGTAGTCCATGTCGAGCAGGTTCACGAAGAAGTCGTTCGTGAGCGTGCCGGGGTCGTCGGTGAGGACGCCGCGCTCGGTGTCCTCGTAGGTCGCGCCGAGCGCGCGCATCCCGCCGACGAGCGCGGTCATGTCGGTGACGGTGAGGTTGAGGAGTTCGGCCTTGTCGACCATGCGCTCCTCGAGGCTGCCGTAGAAGTCGTCGAAGTCGCCGTCGCCGACGTAGTTGCGGAAGCCGTCCGTCTTCGGCTGCAGCGGCTCGAAGGAGTCGGCGTCCGTCTGCTCCGCCGTCGCGTCCGTGCGACCGGGCTCGAACGGTACGTCGACGTCGTAGCCGGCGTCCGCGGCGGCCTGCTCGACGGCGACGTTCCCACCGAGGACGATGAGGTCGGCGAGCGACACGCGGACGTCGTCGTCGCGGTCGTTGAACTCGGCCTGGATCTCCTCGTAGGTCTCGAGGGCGTCTTCGAGTTCGTCGGGCTCGTTGACCTCCCAGCTACGCTGGGGTTCGAGGCGGATGCGCGCGCCGTTCGCGCCGCCGCGCTTGTCGCTGTCGCGGTACGTGGACGCGGACGCCCACGCGGTCTTGACGAGCTGGGAGCGGGAGAGGGCGGAGTCGAGGAGGGCGTCTTCGAGTTCGGCGACGTCGGCCTCGCCGACGGTCTCGTAGTCGGCGTCCGGGATGGGGTCCTGCCAGACGAACTCCTCGTCCGGGACTTCGGGGCCGAGGAGGCGCTGCTTCGGGCCCATGTCGCGGTGGATGAGCTTGTACCACGCACGCGCGAACGCCTGCTGGAAGTGGTCGGGGTTCTCCTGGAAGTCCTCGAGGATCTCACGGTAGTCGTCGTCGCGCTTGAGCGCGACGTCGGTGGTGAGCATCATCGGCTCCTCCTGCGCGTCGAACTCCTGGGGATCCGGAGCCTTCTCGATGGACTCGCGCTCCTCGTCGGTCGCGGGCTGCCACTGCCACGCGCCGCCGGGGCCCTTGTGCGGCTCCCACTCGTAGTTGAGGAGGTTGTCGACGTAGCCGCTGTCCCACTGGGTGGGCGTGGCGTTCCACGGGCCCTCGATGCCGCTCGTGATCATGCCGGCCTTCTGGAAGTCGTGATCCCAGCCGAGGCCCTGCTCTTCGATAGGCGCGGCTTCGGGTTCGGGGCCGACGTCGGCCTCGTCGTCGGCGCCGTGGACCTTCCCGAAGGTGTGGCCGCCGGCGATGAGCGCGACGGTCTCCTCGTCGTCCATCGCCATGCGGTCGAACTCCTCACGGATGTTCGCCGCGGAGCCCTCGACGTCGGGTTCGCCGTACGGGCCCTCGGGGTTCACGTAGATGAGGCCCATGACGGTGTTCGCGAGCGGGTCCTTGAGGTTCCCGACCTCCTCGTCCTCGAAGCGCTCTGGGTCGGTGGTCTCCCACTCCGTCTCGGGACCCCACTCGGCGGCCTCGTTGGACTTGTACTCGTCCACGCGGCCGCCGCCGAAGCCGTACGTCTCGAAGCCCATCGTCTCGAGGGCGACGTTCCCGGCGAGGATGATGAGGTCGCCCCACGAGAGCTTCCGGCCGTACTTCTGCTTGACCGGCTGGAGGAGGCGGCGGGCCTTGTCGAGGTTGACGTTGTCCGGCCAACTGCTCTCCGGCGGGAGTCGCTGGAGGGCGCCGGCCGCACCGGCTCGGCCGTCCAGGGTCCGGTAGGTGCCGGCGCTGTGCCACGCCATCCGAATGAACAGCGGACCGTAGGTGCCGTAGTCGGCGGGCCACCAGTCCTGGGAGTCCATCATGACCTCGCGGAGGTCGTCCTTCACTTCGTCGAGGTCGAGTTTCTCGAACTCCTCGGCGTAGTCGAAGTCCTCACCGTACGGGTCGAGTTCGGCGGCGTTGTCGTCGAGGATGTCCAGCCTCAACATTTCCGGCCACCACTCCTGGTTTGACCAAGTCATCGGTGTGCCTGGTCGCACACGCGGAGTTCTCATAAGCGTGCCGATCCCTTCGAAACACCCCGTTCGAAGTTCGCTAATCGGAAACTAAAGTTTCCTCAGTAGGAATGTGAATCGGGGCGGACCGGCCGCGAACGACCGGTTCGAACCGCGACACGACCCGCTTCGCGGCCGCCACGACGCCCGAACGCCTCGTTCGCCGCACCCGGACGCACACCGAGACCCCGCCGTACGCGACGGCGACCGGCCAGCGGCCGGAAACCCGACCCGCACTCGCCCGCCGCGGCCCACGCCGTTCGCTGACAGCGTACGATCGCGTGGCCGTAGCCGGCACCGCACGCTAACCCCGCTCGCGTCTTCGTGGCCCGAGCGAAGCGAGGGGGACGTAGCTCGCGGCTCACGGCTCTCTCGTCGGACGGGCGGCCCACGAGTCGCCCGCCCGGACACGCGGGACCGAAGGTCCCGAATGGTTCGCCGTTCGCGCGTTCCGCGACTCCCGAGGGACTGCGCGCCGCTCGCCTTCCCGCGCTCGTCGCGACGACACCGCAGCTCACGGGTCGCTAGCGCTCCCCGTTCGCCTCACCGTGGCCTTCCCTACGGTCGGGCCACGTTGTACGACGACTATTTCAGCCCCCGCCCGTTGAGTGAGGGGTATGGATCCGGCGCTGGGACCACCGGACGCGATGGCGACGCAGCGCGACGAGCTGACGCCGATGATGGCCCAGTACCACGACCTCTGCGCGGAGTACGACGGCTCGCTCGTCCTCTTCCAGGTCGGGGACTTCTACGAACTCTTCTGCGAGGCGGCGGAGACGGCGGCGCGAATCCTCGAAATCGCGCTGACCCAACGCGAGGACTCCACGGGGACGTATCCGATGGCGGGCATCCCCATCGACAGCGCGGCGTCCTACATCGAGGGCCTGCTCGACGCGGGCTATCGGGTCGCCGTCGCCGATCAAGTGCAGGACCCGGACGAGGCGAGCGGCGTCGTCGAGCGCGCGGTGACGCGCATCGTCACCCCGGGGACGCTCACCGAGACGGAACTGCTCCGCTCGGACGACAACAACTTCGTCGCGTCGCTGACGCGCGACGGATCCGGCTACGGTCTCGCGTTCCTCGACGTCTCCACCGGCGACTTCGTCGCGACGGGCGCGACGGCCGAGGCCACCGTGGCCGACGAGGTGGAGCGCTTCGACCCCGCGGAGGCCATCGTCGGCCCGGACGCCTCGGCGGACGTCTTCGGCGCGGACTGCATGGTGACCGCGTACGACCCCGCGGCGTTCGAATCCGAGGCGGCGCGCGAGCGCGTCACCGACTACTTCGGGCCGCCCCGTGCGCGCCTCGGGAGCGACGCGGAGGTGCGGGCGTGCGGCGCGCTCCTGTCGTACGCGGAGTACACGCGCGGCGGCGAGCACGGCCGCCTCGACTACCTGAACCACCTGACGCGCTACGACCCGCGCGAGCACATGGTACTCGACGGCGTGGCGCTGCGCTCGCTCGAACTCTTCGAACCGCGGAGCGTGCACGGCGCGGAGGGGACGGCGCTCGTGGACGTCCTCGACGAGACGGCGTGCGCGCTCGGCGGCCGCCGGCTGAAGGACTGGCTCCGGCGTCCGCTCGTCGACGAGGAGCGCATCGAAGCGCGCCTCGACGCCGTCGGAGAGCTGAGCGAGGACCCGCTGACGCGCGAGTCCCTGCACGGCCTGCTCGCGGACGTCTACGACCTCGAACGCCTCGTCTCGCGAGTCTCGCGCCGTCGCGCGGACGCGCGCGACCTGCGCTCGCTGAAGGACACGCTCGACGTCGTCCCGGACGTCGCGGACGCCCTGGGGAGCGCGGACAGCGACCTGCTCTGCGACCTCGCGGAGCGCCTCGACGGCCTCGACGACGTGCGCGGCCTCGTCGGGGACGCCATCCGGGAGAACCCGGACCGAGAGCTAACGGACGGCGGCCTCATCGCCGACGGGTACGACGAGCGCCTCGACGAGCTGCGCGCGACGCGGCGCGAGGGCGAGCAGTGGATCGACGACCTCGAAGCGAGCGAGCGCGAGCGGACGGGCGTCTCCTCGCTGAAGGTCGGGCGGAACTCGGTGCACGGCTACTACATCGAGGTGACGAACCCGAACCTCGATTCGGTCCCGGAGAACTACGAGCGCCGGCAGACGCTGAAGAACTCGGAGCGCTACGTCACGCCCGCGTTGAAGGAGCGCGAGGAGGCGATCCTGAACGCGTCGGCGCGCGCGGACGACCGCGAACTCGAACTCTTCCGCGAAGTCAGGCGGGAGGTCGGCGAGGCGGCGGAGCGCGTCCAGCGGGTCGCGGACGCGCTCGCGACCCTGGACGTCCTCGTCTCGCTCGCGAGCGTCACCGCCGAGTACGACTACTGTCGGCCGACCGTCGGCGCGGACGCGATAGGGATCGAAGGCGGACGCCATCCGGTCGTGGAGCGCGCGGAGGACGCGTTCGTTCCGAACGACCTCGATCTGACGCGCGAGACGCCGCTCGCGGTCATCACCGGCCCGAACATGAGCGGGAAGTCGACGTACATGCGGCAGGCCGCGCTGATCGCGGTGCTCGCGCAGGTCGGGAGTTTCGTCCCGGCCGCGGCCGCCGACCTCCCGCTGTTCGACCGGGTGTTCACGCGGGTCGGCGCGAGCGACGACATCGCGGGCGGGCGCTCGACGTTCATGGTGGAGATGACCGAACTGCGGGACATCCTGCACGCGGCGAGCGAGGACTCGCTCGTCCTGCTCGACGAGGTGGGGCGCGGCACCAGCACCGCGGACGGGTTCGCCATCGCGCGCGCCATCACGGAACACCTCCACGACGAGGTGGGGGCGTACGCGCTCTTCGCGACCCACCACCACGACCTCACGACGGTCGCGGACGACCT
>JBDGUG010000084.1:0-10567 GCA_042216135.1 Halarchaeum sp.
GACGGTGAACCGCGTCGCTCACCGATATCAGGATATGCCGCCTCCCCGATTTGAACGGGGGACAGCTCGATCTTCAGTCGAGTGCTCTCCCAGTCTGAGCTAAGGCGGCGTGCACGCTAGCCGAGGACGAGCGCGGAAAAAAGGGTTACGAAACGCCGGGCAGAGAGAACGGTCCACGAAAGGATGTCCGCGCACCGAGCGGTCCGAAGGACCCGGTAGGTGCGCGGTTCGCTCGCGCCTACGGCGCGAGGCCGACGAGCGACCACAGGGAGAGGACGGCTTTTGGTCGAGCTTTTACCGAGCGCCGGCTTCGGCGGCGCGCAGAGTAAAAGGTCGATGGGTCCGGGCGGCTTCAGGAACCAGCGCGAGACGGTCGCGCGTCGCGCGCTGCGACTCGCTGGGCTCGAATCCGCGGGCCACTTCGCCTCACGAGGGCGCGCGAGCCGACGGCTCGCGCGCGTCGGTTCGGCAGAAGTGGGTCCGGGCGGATTCGAACCACCGGCCTTCTCCTTGTAAGGGAGACGTCATGACCACTAGACCACGGACCCGCACGTGGAGGGTGCCGGTGGCGCGGCAAAACGGTTTCCCTTCGACGGAAGGTTTAGGCGGCGTGCGCGGCCGTATCGGGTATGGACGGCCGGCGGGTCGCGGTGGGCGTGGGGGTGGCGGTGGTCGTGGTGGTCGCGGTAGCGGTGGGTGCGTGGGCGGTCGGGTCGTGGTCGGCGGACGGGGGCCACGAGCGGGCGACGGTGACGGTGGTGGACGAGTCGGGGGGGACACTAGGGCGGGTGAACGCGTCGGTTGCTGATTCGGGCGCGGAGCGCTATCGGGGGTTGTCGGGGACGGCGTCGCTCGGGAACGGCTCGGGAAAGCTGTTCGTCTACGGCGAGGAGGGCGAGCGCGCGTTCGTGATGCGGGAGATGAACTATCCGCTGGACGTCGTGTTCGTGGGCGGGGACGGGCGTATCACGGCGATCCGTCACGCGCCGACGGAGGAGCCGCCGTATCGGGAGTATCGGGGGCGGGCGCGGTGGGTGCTGGAGGTGAATCGGGGGTGGACGACGCGTCACGGGGTGTCGGTGGGCGACCGGGTTCGGATCGCGTACGGCGACGGGAGCGTCGCGGGATACCCGGCGTCAGCGCCGGGGTAGCAATCCTTTTGCGCGGCCGCCACCTTCCTTGTGGGGAATGAGTTTCGACGGCGACGACGGCGCGTTCGAGGACGTGCGCGCGGACGCGGGGAACTCGATGTTCCGCCTGTTCAGCGTCTACGGCCGCGAGTACTGGCCACAGTTCACGCTGGGCGTGGTGGCGTCCGTCTTCGCGCGCCTCCTGGATCTCGTCCCACCGGTGATGCTCGGGTACGCCATCGACACGGTTCTGCGCGATCAGGGGACGTTCATGGGGTTCCTCCCGGCGTCGATTCGAGCGGGGTGGTCGACGACGGAGGAGGTGCTGGTGGCGGCGGGCGTGGTCGCGGGGTCGTTCGTGCTGGGCGCGGGCTTCCACTGGCTTC
Organism: Halarchaeum sp.; assembly: GCA_042216135.1. Taxonomy (GTDB): domain Archaea; phylum Halobacteriota; class Halobacteria; order Halobacteriales; family Halobacteriaceae; genus Halarchaeum. The sequence goes on from JBDGUG010000084.1 coordinate 1,517, forward strand.
GGAATCTCGGGTGGAATTCGTTCAGCCAGCACGTTCAGCACGCGGTGCGGACGGACACGTACGAGAAGATGCAGCGGCTGAACATGGAGTTCTTCGCGGAGAAGCAGACGGGCGAGATGATGTCCGTCCTCTCGAACGACGTGAACCGGTTGGAGCGATTCCTGAACGACGGGCTGAACTCGGCGCTCCGGTTGACGGTGATGGTGATCGGTGTGGCGGCGGTGCTGTTCTACTACAACTGGCGGCTGGCGCTCGTGGCGATGCTGCCGGTGCCGATCATCGCGGGGTTCACGTACTGGTTCGTGCGGACGATCCAGCCGAAGTACGCGGACGTGCGGAGTTCGGTGGGGGAGCTGAACTCGCGACTGGAGAACAACCTCGGCGGCATCCAGGTGATCAAGACGTCGAACACGGAGGAGTACGAGGACGAACGCGTCGACGACGTCTCGCAGGGCTACTTCGACGCGAACTGGGGGGCGATCACGGTCCGGGTGAAGTTCTTCCCGGCGCTCCGCGTCATCGCGGGCCTGGGGTTCGTGCTGACGTTCCTCGTGGGGGCGTACTGGGTGGCGGTGGGCGCGCCGTTCGGCGTCGGCGGGGCGCTGTCGCTCGGGGCGTTCGTGGTGTTCATCCAGTTGAGCCAGCAGTTCGTCTGGCCGATGGCGCAGTTCGGGCAGATCATAAACATGTACCAGCGGGCGCGCGCGGCGAGCGAGCGCGTGTTCGGCCTGATGGATCAGCCGTCGCGAATCGCGGAGGATCCGGGCGCGCGCGAACTCGACGTGCGCGAGGGCGCGGTCGTGTACGACGACGTCTCCTTCGGCTACGACGCGGAGGACGTCGTGGAGGACGTCTCCTTCGAGGTGGAGGGCGGGGACACGCTCGCGCTGGTCGGGCCGACGGGCGCGGGGAAGTCCACGGTCCTCAAGTTGCTGATGCGGATGTACGATCCGGATTCCGGCGCGATCCGTATCGACGGCCAGGACGTGAGCGAGGTGACGCTGCCGAGTCTGCGCCGCGCCATCGGCTACGTGAGTCAGGATACGTTCCTCTTCTACGGGACGGTCGCGGAGAACGTCCGCTACGGGAGTTTCGACGCGGAGCACGAGGACGTCGTGGCGGCGGCGAAGGCGGCGCAGGCCCACGAGTTCATCACGAACCTTCCGGACGGCTACGAGACGATGGTGGGCGAGCGCGGCGTGAAACTCTCCGGCGGGCAGCGCCAGCGCATCGACATCGCGCGCGCGGTGCTGAAGGATCCGGCGATCATGGTGCTGGACGAGGCGACGTCGGACGTGGACACGGAGACGGAGATGCTCATCCAGCGCTCGCTGGACGAGTTGACGGAGAACCGGACGACGTTCTCCATCGCGCATCGGCTCTCGACGATCAAGGACGCGGACACCATCCTCGTCCTGGAGGACGGGCGGGTGGCGGAGCGCGGGACGCACGAGGAGTTGCTCGCGGAGGACGGCCTGTACGCGAACCTCTGGGGCGTGCAGGCTGGTGAGATAGACGAGCTACCGGAGGAGTTCGTGGAGCGCGCGGCGGAGCGCGCGGCGCGGCGGACGGACGCGGAGTCGGACTAGGGCGACCAGCCGCAGACGTCGCACTCGAGTGCGTCGGTCCCGTGAAGCCCACCGCAGTCGGGACACTGTTTCTTGTTGTAGCTCCGGTCCCACTCCTCGACGTCGTGGCCGTTCTGCTCGAGGAAGTCGTCCAGAACCGAGTCGGTGGTCTGCGGTACGCTCGACATACGTGGTGTGTCATAGCACACCATAATAATAACCTTTGTGGGGCCCGGGCGGTGCGTCGGACCCGGCTCGAGACGCGCTCGGCCGCCCTTAGAGGTCGTAGAGCGCGGTGAACTTTTCGTTCACGTGGTCGAGGAAGTGGTCGGCGGTGTAGGCCTCGCCGGTCGCTTCCTCGATCAGTTCGGGCGTCGTGTACCGACAGCCGTGTCGGTGGACGCGCTCGCGGAGCCAGTCGCGGAGCGCGTCGAACTCGCCGCGCGCGACCTTCGCGTCGAGGTCGGCGACGTCGGCCTCGGCGTGCGCGTACAGTTGGGCGGCGAGGACGGAGCCGAGCGAGTACGTCGGGAAGTAGCCGAAGTTCCCGTGGCTCCAGTGGATGTCCTGCAGGCAGCCCTCGCGGTCGGTGTCGGGTCGAACGCCGAGGTACTCCTCCATCTTCGCGTTCCACGTCTCGGGGACGTCCGAGACGTCGAGGTCACCGCTGATCAGGTCGCGTTCGATCTCGAAGCGGAGGACGATGTGCATGTGGTAGGTGAGTTCGTCCGCCTCGACCCGGATGAGGTTGTCCGGGTAGACGCGGTTCGCGGCCTCGTAGACGTCGCGCGCGCTCGCGCCGAGGCCGTCGAAGCGCTCCCGGAGCGTCGGCGCGAAGCGCTCCCAGAACGCCGCGGAGCGCCCGACGTGGTTCTCCCAGAGTCGCGACTGGGACTCGTGGACGGTGAGGTCGCGGGCCTCCCCGAGCGGCGTCCCGTACTCGTCGCGCGGCAGGCCGAGCGAGTAGGTCGCGTGTCCGAACTCGTGGACGGTGCTGAGCACGGACGCGAGCGGTTCGCGCTCGTCGAAGCGCGTGGTGATTCGCGCGTCGAACTGGTTCCCGGACGTGAACGGGTGCGTCGAGGTGTCGAGGCGGCCGTGCTCCCAGTCGAAGCCGAGGGCGTCGAGGACGTCCCGCGAGAACGCCTCCTGCGCGTCGGCGTCGTACGTCCCGTCCGCGAACGGCGCGGCGAGCGTGGTCTCGGAGGCGTCGATGGCGTCGACGAGCGGGACGAGTTCGTCGCGCAGGCGCCCGAGCACGCGCTCCGCCGTTTCGAGGTCGAGGTAGGGCTCGTAGTCGTCGAAGAGCACCGCGTACGGGTCGCGCTCGGGGTCGACGTGCTCGGCGTACTCGCGCTTGAGGTCGACGAGGTCGGCGAGGTAGGGCGCGAACGCGTCGAAGTCGTCGTCCTCGCGCGCGGCCTCCCACGCCTGCAGGGCCTCGCTGGACGTCTGCGATATCTCCTCGACGAGGTCGCGGGGGACGCGGGCGGCGCGGACGTGCTGGCGCTCTATCTCGCGGACGACCGCGGCCTGCTCGCCGGTGAGGTCGGCGGATTCGAGGTCGGCGAGCGCGTCCGCGACGACGTCGTCGGTGAGCAGGTCGTGGTGGAGGCCGGAGAGCGTGGAGAGCTGTTTCGAGCGCGCGGGGTTCCCGCCGTCCGGCATCGTCACCTGCTGGTCCCAGGAGAGCACGCCCTGCGCGCCGCCGAGCGCGGTGATGCGTTCGTACTGGTCGAGCAGTTCTCGGTAGGCGTCGGGGGCGTCCGAGCGGTGGTCGGCCATACCGGACACGGGGCGCGGGAGCACCAAGAACCCCGCCGCCGCGGCAGCACTCGCACGCGCCGCGCTGGCGCGGGCGACGAATCGGCGTCGGCGTCGGCGAGTCGGTGGCTCAGGCGGGCCAGGACTCCGCGAGGGCGTGGTAGGCGTCGCGGCAGCGGTCGAGGACGGCGAGCGAGACGCTCTCCGCGTCGGTGTGGGCTTCGCCGGGTTCGGCGGGCCCGCAGACGACGCACGTCGTCCCGGCGTCCGCGAGCCATCCGGCGTCGGTGGCGTGGGGTTTCGCGACCCGTTCGGGCGGCCCGTCCTGTGCGCCGGCGAGGGCGTCCCGGACGGCGTCGGCGAAGTCGGCGTCGTCGCACGCCATCGGCGGGAGGTCCTGCTCGACGGTCCACGAGACGCCGTCGACGGCCTCGGCGCGGTCGAGGGGCGCGCGCTCGCCGGGGACGGTGCGCTCGTCGACGGTGACGTCGCAGGCGTCGGGGACGACGTTCCACGCGCTCCCGCCGTCGATCTCGGTGACGACGACGCTCCCGGCGAGGTCCAGTCCGAGCACGGTCGTCGCGGGCGCGTCCAATCCGCGGACGACGTCCACGGCGTCGCAGGCGCGATAGACGGCGTTCTCACCGGCTTCGGGCTCGCTCGCGTGCGCTGCGGTGCCCGCGGCGCGGAGCGTGCTCGCGCGCCGACCCTTGTGCGCGACGGCGACGTCGGTGACGCCGTCGGCGGAGTAGCCCGTGGAGCCCTCGCCGACGACGGCGTAGTCGGGCGCGAAGCCGGCGTCGATGGCGTGCCGGGCGCCGACGCCGCCGTCTTCCTCCCCGACGAGCGACGCGAAGACGAGGTCGCAGGCGGGGTCGCTCTCCCGGAAGGCGAGCAGCATCGCGGCGAGCGCGCCCGTCATGTCCGCCGTGCCGCGGCCGTGGAGGCGGCCGTCGCGCTCCTCGATGCGATAGTCGCCGTCCGCGTCGACCTGTTCGTCGGCGGGCGGGACGACGTCGTGGTGGCCGACGAACGCGAGCGCCGGCACGTCGCCCTCGCTCTCGCGTCGCGCGAATACGTTCCCGCCGTTCGGGGCGTCGTCGCGCGTCACGTCGGCGTCGGTGTGCTCGCGGAGCCACGCCTCGATGCGGTCGCCCGCGGCGGTCTCGTCGTCGTGGCGCGGGAGCGACGCGAGGTCGCGCGCGAGCGATTCGAGTTCGTCCACGGCGGGGAGTCGGGCGGCGCGGGGGAAATACCCGGCGGGCGACCACGGGACGTGAGGGGTGCTTGAACACGCTTATCCGCGGTCGGAGAGTACCGGCGGGCATGAAGATCGTCCCGGACACGAGCGTGGTCGTCGACGGCCGCGTCTCCGAGCGGGTGGAGAGCGGCGAGTACGCCGGGGCCACCGTCTACGTGCCCGAGGCCGTCGTGGGCGAGGTCGAAGCGCAGGCGAACAGCGGCCGCGAGATCGGGTGGGACGCCCTCTCCGAACTCCAGCGGCTCGCGGACCTCGCGGACGCCGGCGAGATCGAACTCCACTACGTCGGCGGGCGCGCGACGGACGCGGACATCGAGCGAGCGGCGGCGGGCGCGATAGACGCGATGATCCGCGACATCGCCGAGGAGCACGACGCGACGTTCGTGACGAGCGACATCGTGCAGGCGGAGGTGGCGAAGGCGAAGGGCCTCGACGTCGAGTACCTCGAACCGCGCGAGCGCTCGCTCGAGACGCTCGGCGTGGAGGCGTACTTCGACGACGAGACGATGAGCGTGCACCTGAAGGACGGCGTCGTCCCGATGGCGAAGCGCGGGCACGTCGGCGCCGTCGAGTACGAACCGATCGGAGACGACCCGCTGGACGCGGAGACGCTCCACGAGCTCGCGGAGGAGGTCGTCGCCTCGGCGAAGCGCGACGACGACGCGTTCGTCGAACTCTCCGAGGACGGCATGACCATCGCGCAGGTGCGCGACATGCGGATCGCCATCGCGGAACCGCCGTTCTCGGACGCGGTGGAGATCACGGCCGTCCGTCCGGTCGTGAAGACGACGATGGAGGACTACGCGCACGCCGACGACCTGGAGGAGCGCCTCGTCGACCGCGACCGGGGCGTCCTCGTCGCGGGGGCGCCGGGCGCCGGGAAGTCGACGTTCTCGCAGGCCGTCGCGGAGTTCCTCTCCGACGAGGGCTACGTGGTGAAGACGATGGAGAAGCCGCGCGACCTGCAGGTCGGCGGAGAGGTCACCCAGTACACGGAACTCGGCGGGTCGATGGAGAAGACGGCGGACTCCCTCCTGATGGTCCGACCGGACTACACCATCTACGACGAGGTCCGGAAGACCGACGACTTCGAGGTGTTCAGCGACATGCGCCTCGCGGGCGTCGGCATGATCGGCGTGGTGCACGCGACGCGCGCCATCGACGCGCTCCAGCGTCTCGTCGGCCGGGTCGAACTCGGCCTGATCCCCCAGATCGTCGACACGGTCGTCTACATCGAAGCGGGGGACGTCGAGACGGTGTACGACGTGACGACGGAGGTGAAGGTGCCGGAGGGCCTCATGGAGGAGGACCTCGCGCGGCCCGTCATCCAGATCCGGGACTTCGAGACGGGGACGCCCGTCTACGAGATATACACGTTCAACCGCCAGGTCGTCACCGTCCCCCTCGGCGAGGGCGGCGCCGACGAGTCCGGCGTCGACAAACTCGCGAAGAACGAGATAGAGCGCGAGGTCCGCTCGGCGACCCGCGGGCCCGTCGAGGTCGAACTCCGCAGCGGGAATCAGGCGGTCGTCTACGTCGGCGAGGACGACATCAGTCACGTCATCGGGAAGGGCGGCGGACGCATCCAGGACATCGAGAACCGCCTCGGCATCACCATCGACGTCCGCACGTTCGACGATCAACCCGAGCACGCGAGCGAGAGCGCGGCGAACGCCGACGCGGCCGGGCCGGGCGGCGAAGTCGTCACGCCCGAGATCACCAGCCAGCACATCATCGTCCCCGTCGAGGAGGCGGACCCGGGCGAGACAGTCGAGGTCCGCGCGGACGGCGAATACCTCTGCACGGCGACCGTGGGCCGCGGCGGCGACATCCAGATATCCCGTGGATCGGCCATCGCCGAGGAGCTGGAGCGCGCCATCGACCGCGAACTGCTCATCACCGTCGTGAGAGAGTGAACGCGACAACTGAGCGAGCACCGCGAGCGAAGACGCCGCGATAACGCGAGCGGGGAGCAACGCGACCCGCGAGCGCCAGCGAGCGAGGGCCCGCGAACGGAACGAGCGGGGAACGCAGTGACCCGCGAGCACCCGCGGGACCGAGCGACCGTTCTCTGCGACCCCGGCACCGCGAACGGGCGCGCATAGCGAACTCCTTTTGCACCTCGCCCCGCGAAGGAGAGGTATGACCGAGACAGCCGATAAGCGGGCCGCCCATCGGCGCGGCGTCACCGTGACGACGGTGGCGTGCCTGACGGGCGTCGCGGCGGGACTCGTCTCGAACGTCCTCACGGGCGGGGGGAGCGCGCCGGTCGCGGCGGCCACCGATACCATCGGGTTGGTGCCGCTCGTCGCGGCGTTCGCGCTCAACCTCGGCGTGGTGCAGGTGGTCGGTGTCGACGTGAGCGACTTCTCGACGAAAGACCACCTCTACACGGCGTTCATGACGTTCGCGCTCTGGTTCATCACCTGGGGTCTGCTCCTGACGGCGGCGTAACGATGGCGGACGACAGCATCGCGGTCGTGGACCTGGATCGGTGTCAGCCCGACCGCTGTAACTACGAGTGTTCGAACTTCTGTCCGCCGAATCGGACGGGGAAGGAGTGTATCACCACGCGCGGCGAGGACGCGGATCAGGGCGGCCCGGACCAGATCCAGATCTCCGAGGAGATCTGTCTCGGGGAGACGTGCGGGATCTGCGTGGAGAAGTGTCCGTTCGACGCCATCGAGATAATCAACCTCCCGCAGGAGCTGGGTGACGAGCCGACGCACCGCTACGGGGAGAACTCGTTCGCGCTCTACGGCCTCCCGATTCCGGAGAAGGGGAAGGTGACGGGCATTCTCGGGCCGAACGGCATCGGGAAGTCGACGGCGATCAAGGCGCTCGCGGGCGAGATCACGCCGAACCTCGGTCGCTTCGAGGAGCCGCCGGGGTGGGACGCGGTCATCGACGAGTTCGCGGGGACGGAGCTACAGCCGTTCCTGCGCGGGGTCCGCGACGGCGACATCGACGTGGCGCGAAAGCCCCAGTACGTCGATCAGATCCCGGCGAGCTTCGACGGGAACACGCGCGCGCTCCTGGAGTCGGCGGACGAGCGCGGCGTCGTGGACGAACTGGCGGCACGGCTCTCCATCGAGCCGGTTCTCGACAGCGACATCGACACGCTCTCGGGCGGGGAGCTACAGCGGGTGGCGCTCGCGGCGACGCTCGCGCGGGACGCGGACTTCTACTTCCTGGACGAACTCACGCCGTACCTCGACATCGACCAGCGCGTGACGGCCGCTCGCCTCGTCCGGGAGCTCGCGGAGGACGACGACCGGGCGATGCTCGTCGTGGAGCACGACCTGGCGGTCCTCGACCTGCTCGCGGACAGCGTCCACGTCGCGTACGGTGAGCCGTCGGCGTACGGCGTCATCACGACGCCGAAGTCGACGCGGAACGGCATCAACGAGTACCTCCGCGGGTATCTCGACAACGAGAACATGCGGATCCGCCCGGAGACCATCGAGTTCGAGGAGCACGCGCCGCGCGTGACGTCGCGCTCCGACACGCTCGTGGAGTATCCGGCGATGTCGAAGACGTACGGGGACGGCGAGTTCACGCTCGACGTGGACGCGGGCGAGATAAACCGCAACGAGGTACTGGGCATCGTCGGCCCGAACGGCATCGGGAAGTCGACGTTCGCGAAGCTCCTCGCGGGACGGCTCACGCCGGACGGCGGCGACCTCGACCTCTCGCTGGACATCGCGTACAAGCCCCAGTACGTCGAGGTCGACCAGCACATGCGCGTGGACGCGTTCCTCTCCTCGATCACGGACGGCTTCGGCTCCTCGTACTGGGAGACGGAGATCGCGAACCCCCTGCAGTTGGGCCGCATCATGGAGCAGAACCTCACGGACCTCTCCGGCGGGGAGCGCCAGCGCGTCGCCATCGCGGCGACGCTCTCCCGCGACGCGGACCTCTACCTGCTGGACGAGCCGAGCGCGCACCTCGACGTCGAGCAGCGCGTGCTCGCGGCGCGCGCCATCCGCCGCTACGCGGAGAACCACGAGACGAGCGTGATGGTCATCGACCACGACATCTACACCATCGACCTGCTCTCCGACCGCCTGCTCGTCTTCGACGGCGAACCCGCCCAGCACGGTCGCGCGAGCACGCCGAAGGGGATGCGCGACGGGATGAACGAGTTCCTCGCGAACCTCGACATCACGTTCCGCCGCGACGAGAACGTCGGCCGGCCGCGCATCAACAAGCCCGGCAGCCAGAAGGACAAACAGCAGAAGCGCGACGGCGAATACTACTACACGCAGTAAGCGTCTCGATCCGCGTTTTTGGTGCAGATTTTTGCGAGGAGGGCGCGAGAGCGCCCGACGAAGTAAAAAGGTGCACGCAGGACGTCGGCCGGCCGCGCATCAACAAGCCCGGCAGCCAGAAGGACAAACAGCAGGTACGTGTTTACCCCGAGGACGCGACAGCGGGTACAGCCTGAGCTCGTGAAAT
>JBDGUG010000076.1:0-9978 GCA_042216135.1 Halarchaeum sp.
CGAACCACTAGAACACACAGCCATTCCCTCCCCCGTCACACTCTCTCCTAGTATCACCTTATCCGTCAACCGACATCCCCCGTTTCACCTCTAGCACGACTCCGTCGCGGCTCCGCGGGACGTCGCGTTCGCCGGGGGTGATCGCGGCGCGCGCGCCGCGGTCCCGGCTGTTTCGGGTGGATCCGGGCGCCCCCCCCTCGCAGGTCGCGTTCCCCGGCGGTGCGCGCCGGCCGACCGTTCACTGCCACCCCATCCGAAACGCTTTTTGCCTAACACCATCGTTGGTTTCATCTGCATCACCTGGACGGACTGGGATCGGCTCCGGGACCGTAACGCCGGTCACCCGGACGGTACGGCCGCCGTGTCCGTCGTATTCCACTCGAAACGAAGGGGTGTACGTGACACAATGACGGATGACCCGAACGAACGACGGACGGCGGACAGGGACTTCGACGTCGACCTCGACGACGTGCTCGACGAGGAGGACGGCGACGGACTCTTCGACGACCTGCTCAGCGGCGAGCCGATATTCGAGAACAAGGAAGTCCTGCGGCCGTCCTACACCCCGCACGAACTCCCGCACCGCAACGAGCAGATCAACAACATGGCGACCATCCTCGTCGCCGCGCTCCGCGGGGAGACGCCGTCGAACATCCTCATCTACGGAAAGACCGGGACCGGGAAGACCGCGTCCGCGAAGTACGTCAGCCAGGAACTGGAGAACACCTCTCGGAAGTACGACGTCCCCTGCGAGGTCGAGTACATCAACTGCGAGGTCACCGACACGCAGTACCGCGTGCTCGCCCAGCTCGCGAACACGTTCATCGACCAGAACCGCGAGTACGCGCGAGAGCGCGTCGACGAACTCGACGACCTGATCGAGGCCGCGCGCGACGACGCGGGCGCGCTCGCGGACACCGAGTTCGAGCGCGTTCGTGACGTCGAGTCCCGCCGCGACGAGTTCGTCTCCGACCTCGACGAGATGGAGGAAGTCCCGATGACGGGGTGGCCGACCGACCGCGTCTACTCCGTCTTCTTCGAGGCGGTGGACTACGTCGAACGCGTCGCCGTCATCATGCTCGACGAGATAGACAAACTCGTCGAGAAGTCCGGCGACGACACGCTCTACAACCTCTCGCGGATGAACTCCGAACTCGACAACTCCCGCGTGTCCATCATCGGAATCTCGAACGACCTGAAGTTCACCGACTTCCTCGATCCGCGCGTGAAGTCGAGCCTCGGCGAGGAGGAGATCGTCTTCCCGCCGTACGACGCGAACCAGTTGCGGGACATCCTCCAGCACCGCTCGAAGGACGCCTTCGAGGCCGACGCCCTTTCGGAGGACGTCATCCCGCTCTGCGCGGCGTTCGCCGCCCAGGAGCACGGGGACGCGCGGCGCGCGCTCGACCTCCTCCGGACGGCGGGCGAACTCGCGGAGCGCGACCAGGCGGACCTCGTCACCGAGGAGCACGTGCGGCGCGCGCAGGACAAGATCGAACTCGACCGCGTCGTCGAAGTGGTGCGGACGCTCCCGACGCAGTCGAAACTCGTGCTCTTCGCGATCATGATGCTGGAGAAGCACGGCGTCCACAACATCAACACGGGCGAGGTCTACAACATCTACAAGACGCTCTGCGACGAGATCGACGCGGACGTCCTCACGCAGCGCCGCGTCACGGACCTCATCAGCGAACTCGACATGCTCGGCATCGTGAACGCCGTCGTCGTCTCGAAGGGCCGCTACGGGCGCACCAAGGAGATCAACCTCTCCGTCCCGATCGACGAGACGGAGGCGGTCCTGCAGGCGGATTCGCGTCTCGGCGACATCGAGAACGTCACGCCGTTCGTGCAGGCTCGTTTCGACAACTAGTCCGACCGTACGGAGCGGCCGTCCGGCCGGGGTGAGCGCGCTTTCTCCACCGGAAACGAAGGGGTTATGTGTCGGCGTCAGCCGAGCGACGGTGCGACCGCACCGCTCCCGCCGGACGAACCGGCGAGCGGGAGCGCCTGGCCGATGGACGCGTCGCCGGTCACGAGGAGGCGGACCCACCCGAGCCACGGGATGCGGACCTCTGCGGTCCCGCGGATCCACGACGGCCGCACGGGCTCGGAGATGCCGACGGCCTGATCGTAGACGTTGTTCGCGTCGCCCTTCGTGACGAATCCGGCGTGGGGCGCGGGACAGTTCCGGAGTTCGTCGCAGTTCTGGGCGCCGCCGACGTACGACGGGTCGGCCTTCGCGTACCAGTGCTCGCTGTCGTTCACCCAGAAGCGCGCGCGGTGGATGATGGGCGTCGTCGCGTTGTTCCCGTCCGGCGCGTAGACGAGGACGTCCCCCGGCTCGTGGAACTTCTGATAGCCCGTCCGCGCGCCGACGGCGTACGTGACGACGCCGGTGTCGTCGACGGACTCGCCGGGCGCGAGTCGGTGTTCCTCCATGACGAAGACGAGGTCGCCCTTCTGCAGGTGCGGGGTCATGCTTCCGGACTCGACGGCGACGAGCGGCGGCCAGATGCCGCTCACCGCGAAGAGGAGCAGGCCGACGATGACGACGGCGAGCACCGTGCTCGCCGCTTCGCGGAGGAACACCACGAGTTCGTCGTCGGTGCGGAGGAACCATCTGACGGCCGCGAGCGGGCCGTCGCGCGGGTCGGGGACGTCGTCCGCGGGCATCACTCGCAGCTACGGGGGACCGTCGTTTGAACGTTCCCAAATCGCGACGGCATCCGCAGTCCTTTTGCTCGCCGCTCGCCTGCTGGAACTGTGCCCGATTCGACGCCGGTCCGGGTGGTTCGCGAACTCGCGGCCCGCGGCTACAACGCCGAGCGCGAGGCCGTGACGCTCCTCGCGGACGCCTCGGACCCGGACGCGGCCGTCGAACGCGTCGCCGACGCCGCGGCCGACGACGCGCTCGCCATCGCCGCGGCCGACGTCAGGGACGCCCTCGCGGCCGACCCGTTGGCCGACGACGCGCTCCCCGAGAATCCCGCCCGCGACGGCGATGCCGCGGACGCGGCCGACTCGACGCCGGGCGGTTCGGCGGCGGCCACCGCCTCGCCGCCCGAGCAGGGCGAGGCCCCGGGTCCCGATCCGGTGGTCACCGGCGGCCGGACGCCCTCGACCGACGAGGGGACGCCGGACGCGCACACCGCCGACGCGGAAACCGACGGTTCGACTGGAGGGAATATCGTCGATAGTCAGGGGGCGGCGAGTGCGTCTCGAAGCGAAACGAAGGGGGTGGGGACGTCGCGGATCGGCTCCCGCTCCCCGCCGCCGCCCACCTTCGGCCCCGACATCACAGGCGACTCCACCGGCACCGGCGAGTACGGCGACTTCGTCTCCGTCTTCCGCGACCGATACGAGCGCCTCTCGAAGAAGCTCCGCGGGCGCGTCAACCACCGCCCCACCGACGCCCTCGACGCGATGCCCGGCGGCTCCGACGCCGCCATCGTCGGCATGGTCAACGACGTCCACTCCACCGCGAGCGGCCACTGGCTCGTCGAACTCGAAGACACCAGCGGCACCTTCCCCGCGCTCGTGATGAAGGACCGCGACTGGGCGGACGTCGTCGACGAACTCCTCCTCGACGAAGTCGTCGCCGTCGAGGGCACCCTCGCCGACGACGGCGGCATCCTCTTCGCCGACAGCGTCCACTTCCCCGACGTCCCGCGGACCTATCGGCCGAACACCGCCGACCGCCACGTCCAGGCCGCTCTCGTCAGCGACGTCCACGTCGGCAGCCAGGAGTTCGCCGCGGAACGCTGGGACGCCTTCGCGGACTGGCTCCACACCCCCGAGGCCGAGGCCGTCGAGTACCTCCTGATCGCCGGCGACATGGTCGAGGGCGTCGGCGTCTACCCCGGCCAGGACGAAGAACTGGACGTCGTCGACATCTACGAGCAGTACGAGACGTTCGCGGAGCGCCTCAAGGCCGTCCCCGGCGACCTCGAAATCGTGATGATCCCCGGGAACCACGACGCCGTCCGCCTCGCCGAACCCCAACCCGCCTTCGACGAGGAACTGCGCGACATCATGCGCGCGCACGACGCCCGCATCGTCGGCAACCCCGCCACCGTCACCGTCGAGGGCGTCTCCGTCCTGATGTATCACGGCGTCAGCCTCGACGAGGTCATCGCCGAACACGGCAGTCCCGACGTCTCCTACGACGCCCCGCACAACGCCATGGCCGCCCTCCTCAAGAAGCGCCACGTCGCCCCCCAGTACGGCGGCCGCCTCCGCGTCGCCCCCGAGGAGCGCGACTACCTCGTCGTCGACGACGTCCCCGACGTCTTCCACACCGGCCACGTCCACAAACTCGGCGTCGGCCAGTACCACAACGTCCGCCTCGTCAACTCCGGATGCTGGCAGGAGCAGACCGCCTTCCAGCGCTCCGTCAACATCGACCCCGACGTCGGTACCGCGCCCATCGTCGACCTCGACACCCTCGACATCACCGTCCGAAAGTTCTAGCGGACCGTTCGCCGCGCCCCGGCGTCGCCGACCCGAACCGGCGAGGACATACCCCTATCTTTCGTGTGGAACTTCCCGCTCTCCACCCCGTCGAGACGATCGGCAGTCGCCCGCTTCTCCGCTTCGACGGGGCTGTCTCCGGCGCAGCACGAGAACTAAAAGCGCGGTCCAGTCGAAACGAAGGGGTTGCTAGTCGTTGCCGTCCACCGTGAGACGGTAGCGCGTCGTAGGTTCGCCGGCGAATCGCGGGCCGTCGCCGACGGACTCGAAGCCGGCGGCGGTGACGGCGTCGAGCGCACCGTCCTCCGACTCGGGCACGACGGCCTCCACGGGGAGTCTCTCCGCGCGCGCGAACGAGACCGGTTCGTCGAGCAGGGCCGCGGCCGCGTCCGCGTCCCCGGCGAGGTGGGTGACGTGGACGGCGTTCCGGTCCGCCTCGTACGCGACGAGGCCGACAGTCTCCCCGTCCCCGTCGGCGACGCGGACGCGGCGCTCACGCACGAGGCGTTCGGCGGCGGCGCGCGGGACGGCCGCGAGGCGTTCGACGTCGGTGACGTCCTCGTCAGTCGCGTCCCGAACGGTCGGTGTCATCACCGTCCGCGTAGCGCGCGCGGACACTAAAACCGCCCCCTCGCGCGTCAGCGGGATAGACAGCGTTATCCCGGCGTCCCCACTACCCCCTCCCATGACTGCGAGTGACACGACCCGCGTCGGGGGATCCCGATGCGAGTAGTCGCGAAGTTCGGCGGAACCAGCCTCGGCACCGGCGACCGGATCGACCGCGCGGCCGACTCCGTCGCTCGCGCCGTCGAGGGCGGCCATCAGATCGCCGTCGTCGCCTCCGCGATGGGGTCCACGACCGACGAACTCCTCGAAGACATCACGTTCGACGCCGACGAGTCCGACCGGGCGGAGATCGTCTCGATGGGTGAGCGGACGTCCGTCCGGATGCTGAAGGCCGCGCTCACCGCGCGCGGAATCGACGCCGTCTTCCTCGAACCCGGCGACCCCGAGTGGCCCGTCGTCACGAACGAACGCGGCGAAGTCGACGTCGAGGAGACCCGGGCGCGCGCCCGCAAACTCGCCGCGCGCCTCGAAGACGTCGTCCCCGTCATCACCGGCTTCCTCGCGGAAGACCACGAGGGGAACGTCACGACGCTCGGCCGCGGCGGCTCCGATACGACCGCCGTGATGCTCGGCCACTACATGGACGCCGACGAAGTCGTCATCGTCACCGACGTCGAAGGCATCATGACCGGCGACCCGCACGTCGTCGAGGGCGCGCGAAACGTCGGCGAAATCACCGTCGACGAACTCCGAAACCTCTCCTTCCGCGGCGCCGAAGTCGTCGCGCCCTCGGCGCTCACGTACAAGGACGCCGACCTCGACGTGCGCGTCATCCACTACCAGCACAGCGACCTCCTCACCGGCGGCACCTCCATCGAGGGCGAGTTCGAGAACATCATCGACATGCGCGATTCGCCCCTCGCGTGCCTCACCGTCGCCGGACGCGCCATCCGGAACAGCCACGGTATCCTCGCGCGCCTCTCCGGCGCGCTCTCCGAGGCCGGCGTCAACGTCGACGGCGTCGCCTCCGGGATGGACTCCATCACGTTCTACGTCGACGAGGACGTCGCCGAACGCGCCGAGAACATCCTCCACCGAGAGGTCGTCGCCGAGGACACCCTCTCCAGCGTCACCGTCACCGACGACGTCGCCGTCATCCGCGTCCTCGGCGGGGACTTCCCCTCCCAGACGGGCGTCGTCCGCGAGATCGTCGACCCCATCGCGGACGCCGGCATCTCCCTCCACGACGTCATCACGTCCGCGACGAGCGTCGCCGCGTTCGTCCCGTGGGACGACCGCGAGCGCGCGCTCAAGGCCGTCCAGGACCACTTCGAGGGCTGATAGCCCGCGCCCGCCCCGCCGTCGTCCCGCCCCTTCGCAATAGCTAACCGCCTTCCTCTACCACACGACACCAATGGAACTCCCGCAACGCGAACTCGCGGTGCTCGAAGCCGCGAGCGCGGACGAACCGACGTCGGTCGCGGACCTCGCGGCCGCGACCGGCGAGAAGTCCGAGACGGTCACGGGCGCCGCCTTCGAACTCGAAGAGCGCGGCCTCGTCACCGTCTCCGAGGAGACGGTCGCCGACGTCGAACTCACCGACGAGGGCGAACGCTACCGCGAGGACGGCCTCCCCGAAGTCCGCCTCTACGAGGCCGCCGTCGAGGCCGGCGCCGCCGAGGACGCCCTGAACATGGGGCAGGTGCTCGGGCGCGCCTACCTCGACGGCGACGAAGTCGACATCGCGCTCTCGAACTACGCCCGGAAGGGGTACGGCCACCTCGACTCCGGCGACCTCTCCGCCGATCCGGACGCCGACCCCGAGAGCGACCCCGAGGCCGCCGCCCTCGACGCCGTCGCGGCCGGCGAACCGATAGACGGGGACGTCCGCGAGACGCTCGAACGCCGCGGCCTCGTCGCCGTCACCGAGCGCACCGTCCGCTCCGTCACGCTCACCGACGACGGCGTCGACGCGCTGATGGCCGGCGTCAGCGCGACCGAAGCGGTCGGACAGCTCACCCCCGAGATGCTCGCGAGCGGCGAGTGGCGGGACGTCGAGTTCGCCGACTACAACGTCGAGGCGGACGCCGACGCCCCGCAGAGCGGGAAGACGCACGTGCTGCGCGCGACCGCAGAGCGCGTGAAGGACGTCCTCGTCGGCATGGGCTTCGAGGAGATGCAGGGCCCGCACGCCGACGCCGAGTTCTGGATCAACGACGCGCTCTTCATGCCACAGGACCACCCCGCGCGCACTCACTGGGACCAGTTCGCGCTCGACGACCCCGACGAGATCGGCGCGCTCCCCGACGACCTCCTGGCGCGCGTCGAGGACGCACACCGCGAGGGCGTCGGCCCGGACGGCGACGGCTACCACAGCCCCTGGACGGATGAGATGGCGCGCGGCCTCGACCTCCGCGGGCACACCACGTCGCTCTCGATGCGCTACCTCTCCGGAGAGGCCGAGGGCGAACTCGAACCGCCCGAGCGCTACTTCAGCGTCGAGAAAGTGTACCGGAACGACACGCTGGACGCCACGCACCTCCTGGAGTTCTTCCAGATCGAGGGGTGGGTGATGGCCGAAGACCTCTCCGTCCGGGACCTCATGGGGACGTTCACCGAGTTCTACAGCCAGTTCGGCATCGAGGACATCCGCTTCAAACCCCACTACAACCCCTACACCGAACCGAGCTTCGAGCTGTTCGGCACGCACCCGCGCACGGGCGAAGTCATCGAAATCGGGAACTCCGGGCTGTTCCGCCCCGAGGTCTTGGAGCCGCTCGGCGTCGACTGCGACGTGATGGCGTGGGGGCTCGCCCTCGAGCGACTCCTCATGCTCACGCACGGCTTCGAGGACATCCGCGACGTCCACGGGACGCTCGCCGACATCGACTTCCTGCGGAACACGGAGGTGGTCTACTAATGCCCGTCGTCGACGTCGACCCCGACGAACTCCGCCGCCTGACCGGACACGAGGAGAAGAGCGACGACGAACTGAAGGACGACCTGTTCGCGCTCGGCCTCGAATACGAGGGCGAAACGGAGGACGGCGAGTTCCAACTCGAGTTCGCGCCCGACCGACTCGACCGACTGAGCGTCGAGGGCGTCGCGCGCTCGCTGCGCTACCAGTACGGCGACGCCTCCGGCGTGTACGTCCCGTCCACGAACGACGCCGAGTGGACGATCAGCGTCGACGACTCCGTCCCCGAGGAGCGCCCGTACGTCACGGGCGCCGTCGTCCGCGACGTCGACCTCTCCGGGGGCGCCCTGGAGTCGCTCATCCAACTGCAGGAGAAACTGCACGCGACGATGGGTCGCCAGCGCGCGAAGGGCGCCATCGGCATCCACGACCTCGCGATGGTGAAAGGGGGATCGCTCGACCCGGACGCCACCGACGCCGACGCCGCGAACTCCGTCACCTATCGGGGCGTCGCCCCGGACGGCGACACGTTCGTCCCCCTCGACAGCGACGCCGAACTCTCCCCCGCCGAGGTCCTCGACGAGCACCCCACTGGGGAGAAGTACGCCGCGCTGCTCGACGACTACGAGCGCTACCCCGCCATCTACGACGACCTCGGCCTCTTCAGTTTCCCGCCGGTCATCAACGGCCGCCGCACCGAGGTCACGGAGGACTCCCGCGACCTCCTCGTCGAGCTCACCGGTACGGACCAGTGGACCATCGACCGGATGTGTAACATCATCTGCTACGCGCTCGACGCGCGCGGCGGCCGCGTCGAGGAGGTCACCGTCTCCTACCCCGACGCGGACGTCCCCAAGCCCGACTTCGAGACGGACACGAAGATAGTCACGCACGAGCGCATCGAGTCCGTCCTCGGCGTCGACCTCTCCGAGGACGAGGTGCTCGACCTCTTCGGGCGCGCCGGCCTCGACGCCGAGAGCGACGAGTGGCCGGAGGGCGTGGACTACACCGTCGAGATACCGCCCTATCGGACCGACGTCCTCCACCCCATCGACCTCGTGGACGACGTCGGGCGCGCGTACGGCTTCAACGACCTCGTCCCCCGCTACCCGGACGTCTCCACCGTCGGCGGCCGCACCGAACGCTCGCGGCTCGCGCGCGCCGTCCGCGAGACGCTCGTCGGCCTCGGCCACCAAGACCTCCTGAACTTCCACCTCACGAACGAGCGCGAGAACTACGAGCGCATGCGCCTCGAACCCGGGAGCGACGCCCTCGGCGGCGGCGACCCCGCGACCATCGCCGAACCCTACAGCGAGGACTACACCATCGTCCGGACGTGGGCGCTCCCCTCGCTCATGATGCTCCTCGAGAACAACACGCACCGCTCCTACCCGCAGGACGTCGCCGAAGTCGGCTTCGCCGCGGAACGCGACCCCGAGGAGAACACGGGCGTCGCCGAACGCCGCACCGTCGCGGGCGCCGTCGTCCGCCACGACGCCTCCTACGAGGACGCGAAAGCCCGCCTTCAGGTGCTCGCGCGCGACTTCGACGTCGACCTGGAGACGCCGCCCACCACCCATCCCTCGTTCATCGACGGCCGCACTGCCAGCGTCGTCATCGACGGCGAACCCGTCGGCGTCGTCGGCGAACTCCACCCCGAAGTGCTCGTCGAGCACGACCTGGAAGTGCCGGCGGCCGCGTTCGAGTTCCGCCTCGACGCGCTGTCCGAGTAGGCGTCGGCCGCGAGCCTCCGGCTCGCGGGGTCTTTTTGGTCCAGATTTTTGCGCCGAGCGGTCGGCGGAGCCGACCCGAGGCGGAAAAAGGTGGGTCGTCACGACCTGGAAGTGCCGGCGGCCGCGTTCGAGTTCCGCCTCGACGCGCTCGAATAGCCGCGCCCGGCCGCAATCCCGAATACGTTTGCGGCCACGACCTTCGGACGGGAGTCTCTGCGTCCGAGTATGCGATTGCAACGAGAGACGCTGGCGAAGGTGCTCGTCGTCGTCTTCGTCCTGAACCTGATCGTG
>JBDGUG010000036.1:0-9862 GCA_042216135.1 Halarchaeum sp.
CCTCTCACGGCAAGGACCAGGGTTCAAATCCCTGCCGGAGCACTTCTCCCGATCCAGTTCGCGTAGCGATGCGCTTCGGTTCTGCGTTCCGAACGCTTTCGTCGCCGCACCACCTTCCCGCCGACGATGCCCGAGACGCCGCTCGAACACGTGACGCAACTCGACCACTGGACGTTCCTCCTCGCGTTCGCCCGCTCCGCCGTCGAGACGGTCCGCACCCGCAGCGTGCGCTCGGCGCTCGTCACCGGCCTGCTCGCCGTGGCGTTCGCGTACGACGCCTACGAGTTCGCGGTCGGAGAATGACGCGTTGGGCGAGGTGTTGGACGCGACGCTCGACGTGGGGCGCCCGGTCTACCTGATGGGGAACACGGTCGCGGCGTTCATGCGCGCGTTGAGCGACGAACTGGACGAGCGCGCGCTGGAGTGGCGGCCGTGAGCGCCCCGGCGGCGGAAGGGTTATCGCGCTCTCGGCGAACCGGTGGGGCATGGCCGACCGAACGATACTGGTGTTGCGCGCCGGCCCGCACGGGATGCCGACGTCGGAGTACGGCGAGGAGATACGCGAGCGCCGCCCCGACGACGACGTGGTGGTGGCGCGCACGCGCAGCGAGGAGTTCGAGCGCGTGGCGGACGCGGAGGTGGTGACGGGCGGCGAAATCGACCGGGAGTTGCTCGCGAACGCGGACTCGCTGCGGCTGTTCGCGGGCCTCGCGGCGGGCTACGAGCACCTGCCGCTCGTCACGCTGGAGGAGCGCGGGGTGGCGGTGACGAACGCGTCGGGCGTGCACGCGCCGAACATCGCGGAGCAGGTGCTCGGCCACCTCCTCGTGTTCGCGCGCCGCATCGACGAGGGGTGGCGCCGCCAGCGGGAGCGCCGCTGGGATCACTACCTCGCGGGCGAACTGAAGGGGTCGACGGTCACGGTGGTCGGTCTCGGCGCCATCGGGACCGCCGTCGTGGAGCGCCTCGGGCCGTTCGGCGTGGACACCATCGGCGTGCGCTACACGCCGTCGAAGGGCGGGCCGACGGACGAGGTGGTCGGCTTCGAGGGGCCCGCGTTCGAGTCCGCGCTCGCGCGCACCGACTACCTCGTGCTCGCGTGCCCGCTGACGGAGGAGACGGAGGGGCTGATAGACGAGGAGGCGTTCGCGACGCTCCCGCCGTCGTCGGTGCTCGTGAACGTCGCGCGCGGCGGCGTGGTGGAGACGGACGCGCTCTGTGAGGCGGTGCGCGACAGCCACATCGCGGGCGCGGCGCTGGACGTCACCGACCCGGAACCGCTCCCCGCGGACAACCCCCTCTGGGGGTTCGAGAACGTCCACATCACGCCGCACATGGCGGGCGCGACGCCCCGCTACTACGAGCGCCGTGCGGACATCCTCGCGCGCAATCTCGAAACGGTGGACGAGACGGGCGAGTACGACGACTTGGAGAACCTCGTCGCGGGCCCCTGACGCGTCGCGGGCGCGTTCGACCGGCGTCGAGCGCCCACTAGAAATGCAAGATATTTACAATACAATATCGTCTTTGTGGGAATGATGGGGCGGAACGAGTCCGTCAATAGTGGACGGAGAGGGAACATTCCAAAGCCTTTTATTCTGAATTTTTATGTAGTGGTTATATTATTTTGTACTTGTCGCCTATATAGCGCCAAAACATCTTGATTTCGGAGATGGTGATTTCTCACCCTCACTTCGATCCGGCTGCTTCGGTTGTGCTAGATAATCGAATTTCTACGTGGTGGTATCGCCGGCGCGCGGCCGGGGGATGCTTTATCACGTTGCGGCCGGGACGGCTCGTATGGCGGAGTCAGAGACCTGTACGCGCGTCGCCGACACGCACTGCGAGACCGGAGAGGGCCCGATATGGCACCCCGGCGAGGGCGTCCTCTACTGGTGTGACATCCCGAACGGCCGGCTCTTTCGATACGATCCGCGCCGCGACGACCACGAACGCGTTCTCGACGGCGAGGACGCGTTGAGCGCGTGCACGGTCCAGACGGACGGGTCGCTCCTCCTGTTCCGCGCGGGCGGCCGTATCGAGCGGTTCGCGGACGGCGAGCGAACGACCGTCGCCACCGTCGCGGACGCGGCGGACACGCGGTTCAACGACGTCGTCGCCGACCCCGAGGGTCGCGTGTTCGCGGGGACGATGCCGACCGACGAGCGCCTCGGCCGACTCTACCGGATCGATCCGGACGCGAGCGTCACGCGCCTCGACGGGACGTACGACATCCCGAACGGGATGGACTTCACGCCCGCCGGCGACGCGATGTACGCGACCGAGTCGGAGCGCGGCGCCGTCTATCGATTCGACTACGACCGCGAGACGGGCGCGCTCGCGGATCGCGAACGGTTCCTCGACGTCTCGGGCGAGCGCGGCGTCCCGGACGGCCTCGCCGTCGACGCGTCGGGTGACGTCTGGTCGGCGCGCTGGAACGGCGGGGCGTTCGTGCGCTACGACGCGACCGGCGCGGAGATTCGGCGCTTCGACGTCCCCGCGCGGAAGGTGTCGTGCGTCGCGTTCGGCGGCCCGGACTACCGAGATATCTACGTCACGACCGCAGGGGGCACCGACCGCGCGACGGAGGGCGACGGCGCGGGCGCGCTCTTCCGCGTCCGCGCGCCCGACGGCGTTCGCGGCCGCGCCCCGTTCCGCTCCGCGGTCGGCGTCGAGTGACGGCCGGCCCCGAGCGCGTCCGGCCACCCCCGACGTTTATGAGCGTCGTCGCTGTTCACGCGAGTGATGACGTCCGAGACGCTTCCCGACCGTGAGAGCCGCGACTGGCAGACCGTCCGCGACGACACCGTCCGCTTCGCCCTCGTCGGCGTCGGTTGGTGGACGCAGGAGTTCGTCCTCCCCGCCGTCGAGGCCAGCGACCTCTGCACGACGACGACGGTGGTCACGAGTTCGGCCGAGAAGGCGGCGAGCGTCCGCGAGGAGTACGACTCCGTGGAGCGCGCGCTCACCTACGAGGAGTTTCACGACGGCGCGGCGGCGGACGACTACGACGCCGTCTACGTCTGCACGCCGAACGCCACCCACCTGGAGTACGTCGAGTCCGCGGCCGCGCAGGGGAAGCCCGTGCTCTGCGAGAAGCCGATGGAGGCGACGCGCGAGCGCGCCGAATCGCTCGTCGAGGCGGTGGACGACGCCGACGGAACGTTGATGGTCGCCTACCGGATGCACACCGAACCGGCGGTCCGTGACGCACGCGCGCTCGTCCGTGACGGAGCCATCGGCGACCCGGTTCTCCTCGTCGGCGAGAACTCCCAGCCGCTCCTCGAGATGATCCCGGACCCGGACCAGTGGCGCCTCGACCCCGACCTCACGGGCTATGGCGCGTCCGTGATGGACCTCGGCGTCTACCCCTTGAACACCGCGCGGTTCATCGTCGACGCCGACCCCGTCTCGGTGCAGGCGTCGATGCGCTCCGAGGAGGACGCGTTCGCGGACGTCCCGGACGAGCACGCCGTCTTCTCCGTCGAGTACGACGACGGGACGCTCGCCTCGTTCAGTTCGAGTCAGAACGGGAGCGACGAGACGCGCCTCGAAGTCGTCGGCACGGACGGCCGCATCGAACTCGAACCCGCGTTCCACATGGACACCGCGCTCTCGGTGACCGTGGACGGCGAGACTGTCGAGGTGGAGACGGACGAGGTCGATCAGATGGAGTACGAGTTCGACTACTTCGCGAACCAGCTCCTCGCGGACGAACCGATGTACGCGGACGGCGAGCACGCGCTCGTCGACATGCGCGCGCTCGAAGCCATCTACGAGGCGGCGGAGACGGGCGAGACAGTCGCCGTGGACGAGTAGCCGAGCGCTCGTTCTCCCGTCGTTCGCCGACCGTTCACTCGTAGAGTTCGGAGACGTCGAAGACGGGTTTCGCCGTCTCGCCGGCGACGAACGCCTCGAAGGCCTCGTCGGCGTCCAGGAGCGAGAAGCGGTTGTCGACGAACGTCTCGGCGTCCACGTCGCCCCGGCGGATCATCCGCAGGGAGCGCTCGAAGTCCTCGTACATCGACGCGTACGAGCACTGTACGTCGATCTCGGCGCGGACGAGCGGCGAGTAGGGCATCGTGGTCTCGCCGGTCTGGCCGACGAGGACGATCTGACCGCCCTTGCGGACCTGCTCGACGCCGGTGGTGAGGCCGGAGGGGTGGCCGGTGGTGTCGAAGACGACGTCGTAGCCCACCCCGTCCGTGTGCGCCTCTCGCGCGTCCGCCAGGTCGTCGCCGACGGTCGCCGTCTCGAAGCCGAGTTCTTCGGCGAGCGGAAGACGGTACTTGGTGTCCTGGCCGACGCCGGAGACGACGACGTCCCCGCCTTGGGCGCGCGCGACCTGCGCGCTGAGCAGGCCGATGGGACCGGGGCCTTCGACGAGGACGCGGTCGCCGGGGCCGACGCGCGAGTTCTCGACGACGGCGCGCGCGGCGATGCTCGTGGGTTCGACCATCGCGGCGTGCTTCGACGGCACGTCGTCCGGGACGGGGTGGAGGGCGCGTTCGGGGACGGCGATGTAGCGCTCGTAGGCGCCGTCGTGGTCGACGCCGGTGATGACGGCGTCCTGGCAGACGTTCTCCTCGCCGATCCGGCACTGGTAGCACTCCCCACAGCCGCGGATGGGGCGCTCGACGACGCGGTCACCGGCCTCGTAGTCGGTGACGTCGGCGCCGACTTCGACGACGGTGCCGCAGTACTCGTGGCCGATGACGGTGGGGAGGTCCATCCGCTCGAACGCCGACTCGAACTCGTAGATGCCGGCGTCGCTCCCGCAGAGTCCGGCGTACTCGACTTCGACGAGCGCTTCGTCCGGCGCCGGCGTCGGCCGGTCGCGGCTGATGAGTTCCATCGCTCCGTCTGTCCGCTCGACTTTCGCTAACCCTCGCATGGCCGCGAGTTGTCCGGCATCGATTATAGTTCTGTGGGACGCCGCCGCGGCTTCCGTAACAGTAATGGGTCGCGTTCGCACAGCACAACGCATGGTCGAGTACGAGCACACGCCGGTGAGTGTCGAGAACAAGCGCGCCCTCGTCGTGGGCGGCACGAGCGGCATCGGGGAGGCTATCTCGCTCGGGTTCGCGAGCGAGGGCGCGGACGTCGTGGCGACGAGTCGGAGCGAGGAGAAGGTGGCGGCGACGGCGGACGAACTCGAGGCGCGCGGCGCGACGACGACGCGCGTGACGTGCGACGTCACGGACGCGGACTCGCTCGCGGCGGCGCGCGAGGCGGCGGTGGACGCGCTCGGCGGCCTCGACGTCGTGGTCGCCTCGCAGGGCGCCATCTCGCGCGAGACCGTCCTCGACGTCGACGACGACGAGTGGGGGTTCGTGACGGACGTCGCGCTCGACGGGGTGCGGCGCGTCACGCAGGCGTTCGCGCCGGCGCTCTCAGAGGGAGGGAGCATCGTGAACATCTCGTCGCTGGCGGCCCGCCTCGCGATGGCGAACCTCCCGGCGTACTCGGCGGCGAAGGGCGGCGTGGAGGCGTTCACGCGCGCCGCGGCGAAGGAGCTCGGGCCCGACGTCCGCGTGAACGCCGTCGCGCCGGGGTTCGTGATCACGCCGCAGAACGCGGACACGTACGCGGAGGGAACGGAGAAGCGCGAGCGCATCGACGAGCGCGCGGTCCTCGGGCGGGTCGCGGGACGCGACGAGATCGTGGGCGCCGCGGTCTACCTCGCGAGCGACGCGTCGTCGTACGTCACGGGTGAGGTCCTCACGGTCGACGGCGGCTTCGCTGACAGCGCGTTCTGACGGCGGCGTCCCGCGCCCCGAAGTCGTTCTGAAATCCAGAATGTTTATCCGTGGTGATACGTATCAGTACCCATGGGAGCGAAACACCCGGTGCGGACGACGGCGAAGACGCTGACGCTGATAGAGGAGCTACGTGACCGCGGGACCAGCGGCGTGACGGAGCTCGCGGACGACCTCGAGATGGGCAAGAGCGCGGTCCACAACCACCTGACGACGCTGAAGGAGCACGGCTACGTCCTCCAGGAGGGCGACGAGTACCGCCTCGGCCTGAAGTTCCTCGAGATCGGCGGCCACACCCGCAAGGAGATGGAGTTCTACCAGATCGCCGAACCCGAGGTGAAGGCGCTCGCGGACGAGACGGGCGAACTCGCGAACCTCCTCGTCGAGGAGCAGGGCGTGGGCGTGTACCTCATGCGCTCGAAGGGCGCGGACGCCGTGGACCTCGACACGTACGCGGGCCGCCGGACGTACCTGCACACGACGGGGCTCGGGAAGGCGATTCTCGCTTACCTCCCGGAGGAGCGTATCGACGAAATCGTCGACGAACACGGCCTCGAACGCCGGACGTCACGGAGCATCGGCACGCGCGAGGAGCTCGACGCGGAGCTTCAGCGCGTCCGCGAGCGCGGGTACGCCATCGACGACGGCGAGCGCCTGGAGGGGCTGCGGTGTATCGCGGCCCCCATCACGCAGTCCTCCGACGAGGTCATCGGCGCGGTGAGCCTCTCCGCGCCGGCGAGCCGCGTCAGCGACGAGGAGCTGAAGGGGCGGCTGGCCGAGCGCGTGCTCAGCGCGGCGAACGTCATCGAACTCAACGTCAACTACTGAGATAGAGAACGCCCGGCGCGCGTCGCCGCTCCCCACAACGCCTGTTTACTACAATATCGCTGTAAAGACAACGCCGACCTCGGCCGCTCATCGTTCTCGCCTTCAGAACGTCGCGCGGGGGTATCCGCTCCGACCCGCGTCGCCACCGCCCGGTGCGCGGCCGGCGCTCTCGGCCGAAACGGCCGCGCCGAATCGCCCCGCCGACACGCACCGCTACGGGACGAGAGACACAGTACCGATTCACGGAGCGGCGACGCGAAAACGGAACGGGGACCGCCCCGACGGGACGGGCGCTCAGTAGCTGTCGTAGACGGTCTTCTCGATGGTGTAGAACTCGAGGCCGGCGTCGCCCTGCTCGCGCCACGTCTCCGAGGACGAGCGCTTGAACCCGCCGAACGGGACGTGGAGTTCGAGGCCGGTCGTCTTGTCGTTCACCTTCACGACGCCCGCTTCGGCCTCGTCGACGAACCGGTTCGCCTCCGTGTGGTCGTCCGTCACGACGCTCGCCGAGAGCCCGTACGGCACGTCGTTCGCGACGGCGACCCCCTCGTCGAAGTCCGAGACCTGGATCACGGCGACGAGCGGCCCGAAGACCTCCTCCTGGGCGATCCGCATGTCGCTCTCGACGTCGGTGAAGACGGTCGGCTCGACGAAGTAGCCGTCCGCGACCGCCTCGCCGTCGGGGACGCCGCCGCCCGCCGCGAGCGTCGCGCCCTCCGACTCCGCGATATCGACGTACTCCAGCGTGGACTCGCGCTCGTCCTCGCTGACCTGCGGGCCCATCTCGTGATCCCGGCCCGGGCCGATGTCCGTCGTCTCGGCGCGCTCGACGAGTTCGTCGACGAACTCGTCGTAGACGTCCTCGTGGACGATGGCACGCGAGCACGCCGTACACGACTGGCCGGTCGTCCCGAACCCGCCGTTCGCCACGACGTCCGCGGCCTCCGCGGGGTCGGCGGACGCGGCGACGAGCGTCGGGTTCTTCCCGCCGAGCTCCGTCTGCACGCGCTTGCCCGCGTCGGTCGCCTGCTCGTACACCATCTCGCCGACCTCGCTGCTCCCCGTGAACGACACCGCGTCCGTCTCGTCGTGCTCGATGAACTCGGTGCCGACCGAACTCCCCGGGCCGGTCACGAGGTTCAGCGCGCCGTCCGGGAGCCCCGCCTCGTCGAGCGCTCGCGCGATTTCGACCGCCACGCCGGGCGCGAGGCTCGCGGGCTTGATGACCACCGCGTTCCCGGCGGCGAGCGCGGGCGCGAGCTTCCACGCGGGAATCGCGATGGGGTAGTTCCACGGGGTGATGAGCGCGGCGACGCCGACCGGCTCCTTCCTCGTGTAGAGGTTCGTATCGGGGCCGCTCGCGGCTTTCCTCGTGCCGCTGAGGTCGGCGGCCTTCCCGGCGAAGTAGTGGAAGATGTCGATGGCGCGCTGTACCTCCCCCGCGGCCTCGGCGCGGGCCTTCCCCTCCTCGTCGATCAGTCGCTCGGTCACGTCCTCCTTGCGCCGTTCGAGGATCGTTCCGGCCTCCCGGAGGACGCGCCCGCGCTCCGGCCCCGGCGTCGCCGCCCAGTCGTCCGCGGCCGCGGCGGCGGCCTCCACGGCGGCCGCGGCGTCGTCCGCGTCGGACTGCTGGTAGTGTGCGACGGTCTCGCTCGGGCGCGCCGGGTTCTCGACGGCGAACGTCTCGCCGGTGGCCGACGCGACCCACTCTCCGTTGACGTAGTTCTTCTCGGTGTCCGACATCGACCGGACGTTCTGGACTCACCCATACTATTCTTACGGTCGTGCCACCCGCTCGCACGCCGGTCGGCCGCGACGACCACCGGCCCATCGCTGGCTCGCGTGCGCGTCCGAGCACGCGCGAATCCGGGGCCGAGAGGCTCTCTACCCGTCCGCAAGCTTTACTACCTGCCTCGGTCGTGGTCTGTACGCATGGTCGATCACGCGAAGCTCCGCGACCCGAACGCGGAGTACACGATGCGGGACCTGTCAGCGGAGACGATGGGCGTCACGGCCGAGCGCGGCGGCGGCCGCGACGTCGAAATCACCGACGTCCAGACCACTATGGTCGACGGGAACTATCCGTGGATCCTGGTGCGAGTGTACACGGACGCGGGCGTCGTCGGCACCGGCGAAGCCTACTGGGGCGGCGGCGACACCGCCATCGTCGAGCGGATGAAGCCGTTCGTCGTCGGCGAGAACCCGCTGGATATCGACCGCCTCTACGAGCACCTCGTCCAGAAGATGAGCGGCGAGGGCTCCATCTCCGGGAAGGTCGTCTCCGCCATCTCGGGTATCGAGATCGCCTTACACGACGTCGCGGGGAAGCTCCTCGACGTCCCCGCCTACCAGCTCCTCGGCGGGAAGTACCGCGACGAGGTCCGGATCTACTGCGACCTCCACACGGAGAACGAAGCCGACCCGGCGGCGTGCGCCGCCGAGGCGGACCGCGTCGTCTCCGACCTCGGCTACGACGCGATCAAGTTCGACCTGGACGTCCCCTCCGGCCACGAGAGGGACCGCGCGAACCGCCACCTCCGCAACCCCGAGATCGATCACAAGGTCGAGATCGTGGAGGCGGTGACGGAGACCGTCGGCGACCGCGCGGACGTCGCGTTCGACTGCCACTGGTCGTTCGCCGCGGGGAGCGCGAAACGCCTCGCGAGCGCGCTGGAGGAGTACGACGTCTGGTGGCTCGAAGACCCCGTCCCGCCGGAGAACCACGACGTGCAGGAGGCCGTCACGAAGTCGACGACCACCCCCATCGCCGTCGGCGAGAACGTCTATCGGAAGTTCGGCCAGCGCACCCTCCTCGAACCGCAGGCGGTGGACATCGTCGCGCCCGACCTCCCGCGCGTCGGCGGGATGCGCGAGACCCGCAAGGTCGCCGACCTCGCGGACATGTACTACATTCCGGTGGCGATGCACAACGTCTCCTCGCCCGTCGGCACGATGGCGTCCGCGCACGTCGCCGCCGCCATCCCGAACAGCCTCGCCGTCGAGTACCACTCCTACGAACTCGGCTGGTGGGCGGACCTCGTCGAGGAGGACGGCCTCATCGAGGACGGGCGCATGGCCGTCCCCGAGGAACCGGGGCTCGGGCTGACGCTCGACCTGGACGCCGTCGAGGAGCACATGGTCGAGGGCGAGACCCTCTTCGACGAGGCGTAAGACTCGTCGAGCATGCGGGACGCAGTCCTGCCCAGTTCGATGCGGCCTGAGGCCGCATCGAGCACGGGAGTCGCAGCGTTCGCGCGACGCGAGAACGACCGTCT
>JBDGUG010000061.1:0-9416 GCA_042216135.1 Halarchaeum sp.
GCCCAAGATTACTTCATGGCAGGAACCAACCGGCAACCGGAGGTGAACATCGGTCTGGTCGGACACGTCGACCACGGGAAGACGACTCTCGTGCGCGCGCTGTCCGGCGAGTGGACCGATCAGCACTCCGAGGAGATGAAGCGCGGCATCTCCATCCGGCTCGGCTACGCGGACGCGACGTTCCGTCGCTGTCCCGAGGAGGAGCCCCCGGAGTGTTACACCGTCGACGAGCGCTGCGACGAGCACGACGTCGAGACGGACGTACTCCGGACCGTGTCGTTCGTGGACGCGCCCGGCCACGAGACGCTGATGGCGACGATGCTCTCCGGCGCGGCGCTGATGGACGGCGCGGTGCTGGTCGTCGGCGCGAACGAGCAGGTGCCCCAGCCCCAGACGGAGGAGCACCTGATGGCGCTCGACATCATCGGCATCGAGAACGTCGTCATCGCGCAGAACAAGATCGACCTCGTCGACGGCGAGCAGGCCCGCGAGAACTACGAGCAGATAGAGGAGTTCGTCGAGGGCACCGTCGCGGAGGACGCGCCCGTCGTCCCCGTCTCGGCGGAGCAGGAGATCAACCTCGACGTCCTCATCGAGACCATCGAGGAGGAGATTCCGACGCCCGAGCGCGACCCCGAAGCGGACCCGCGCATGTACGTCGCGCGCTCCTTCGACATCAACCGTCCCGGCACGACCTGGGAGGGCCTCAACGGGGGCGTCCTCGGCGGCAGTCTCGTCGCGGGCGAACTCGACGAGGGCGACGACCTCGAACTCCGCCCGGGCCGAGAGGTCGAGGAGGGCGGGCAGTCCGAGTGGCGCCCGATCACCACGAACGTCCGCTCCCTACAGGCGGGCGGTGAGGCCGCGGAGACGGTCTCGCCGGGCGGCCTGCTCGGCGTCGGCACCGGCCTCGATCCGAGCATGACGAAGGGCGACGCGCTCGCCGGCCAGGTCGCCGGCCACCCCGACGCCATCCCGCCGACGTGGGAGTCCTTCGAGATGGAGGTCGACCTCCTGGAGCGCCTCGTCGGCGCGGAGGAGGGCGAGACGGTCGAACCGATCAACACCGGCGAACCGCTGATGCTCACCGTCGGCACCGCCACCACCGTCGGCGCGGTCACGTCGGCGCGCGAGGGCGAGTGCGAGGTGAACCTGAAGCGGCCGGTGTGCGCCGAACCCGGCGACGTCATCGCCATCAACCGCCGCGTCGGCGCGCGCTGGCGGCTCATCGGCATCGGACGCCTCCACGACTAGAACCATGACTGAACGGGTCGCCGTCGACGCGAACGCGCTCATGATGCCCGTCGAGGCGGGCGTTCGCGTCTTCGACGAACTCGACCGGGTCTGCGGCGACTACGACCCGGTCGTCCCCGACGTCGTCGCGGACGAACTCGCGAAACTCGCGGACGGCGCGGGGGAGGCGGCGACGGCGGCGTCCGTCGCGCGCGACCTGGCGGCCCGCTGTGCGGAACAGGAGACGGACGGACAGTACGCGGACGACGCCCTCGTCGCGCTCGCCGAGTCGGGCGCGGTGGACGCCGTCTGCACCAACGACGGACCGCTTCGCGAGCGCGTGCTCGCGGCGGGCGTTCCGGTAATCCATTTAAGGGGCCGGGCGCAACTGACACGCACTCATCCATAGATGTACAAGCGCGCACGCCTGAAGGACACGGTTGAGGTACCCCCGGAACACCTGGCGAACGTCTCGCCGGATCTGGTGAAACGACTGCTCCAGGACAAACTCGAGGGGCGAATGGACGAGGACCTCGGGAGCGTCGTCACCGTCACGGAGGTCCACGACATCGGCGACGGCGCCGTCCTCCCGAACCGGCCCGGCGTCTACTACGAGGCGGAGTTCGACGCCGTCACGTTCGACCCCGAGATGCAGGAGGTCGTTGACGGCGAAGTCGTCGAAGTCGTGAACTTCGGCGCGTTCGTCGGCATCGGTCCCGTCGACGGCCTGCTCCACGTCAGCCAGATCAGTGACGAGTATCTCGCGTACGACGAGCAGAACCAACAGCTCGCCTCCCGGGAGTCGAGCGACGTGCTCGGCGTGGACGACGCCGTCCGCGCGCGCATCGTCACGAAGAGCATCGACGAGCGCAACCCGCGCGAATCCAAGATCGGACTCACCGCGAAACAGCCCGGTCTCGGGAAGCACGGCTGGCTTCGGGAGGCCGACGAGAACCCGACGGTGGAGGAGTAATGGCTTCCAACCGTCTCGCCTGCCACGACTGCCACCGCATCGTCGAACCCGACGAGGACGCCTGCCCCTACTGCGGGTCGAACGACCTCACCGAGGACTGGGCGGGCTACGTCGTCATCACGCACCCGGAGTCCTCCGAGATCGCGAAGAAGATGGAGGTCACGGAAGCCGGCGAGTACGCGCTGAAAGTCCGGTAATGCCCACCGCCGTCGCGACGCTCCCGAAGAGCGCGCGCGCCTCGTTCAAGGAGCCGCTCGGCCCCGTCTTCACCGACGCCGTCGACCTCCTCGACGGCGCCGGCGATCCGATCATCGCTGTCGGCGACGTCGTCACCTACCACCTCGGCGAGGCCGGCGTGACGCCGCACGTCGCCGTCGTCGACGGGAAGACCGAACGCGAAGCCGTCGACCCCGAACTCGCCGCGAACCTCCCCGCCGCCGCCCGCACCGTCGAGGTCGAATCCGACCCAGCGACCGTCTCCGCCGACCTCCTCACCGCGCTCGTCGACGCCATCGACGCCGACGCCCCGACGCGCATCGTCGTCACCGGCGAGGAGGACCTCGCCACCGTCCCCGCCGTCCTCTACGCGCCCACCGAGGCCACCGTCGTCTACGGCCAACCCGGCGAGGGGATGGTGCGCGCGAACGTCACCGCCGGCCTCCGCGACCGCGTGCGCGAACTCGCCGGCGAACTCGACACCACCGACGACTTCTGGCGTCTCGTCGAACGCGAGTAGCTTCAGACGTCGTGCAGCCACGCGACGACGACCGTGAACCCGACGAGCGCCGCGGCTATCGTGCCGTATCCCACGACGCCGCCGGACGAGCCGACGGAGAGGAAGCCGCCGAGCAATACGAGCGCGAGGCCGACGCGCTGGAGCGACGCCGTGCTCACCGAATCACCGTGGCGGGCATACGCGGCGAGACGAGCGCGCGCGACAAAAGCGCTCGGTGGCGGCCGTCGCGGTCCTGTGGTAGGGATGCGATGCGGAGGCGGGTCGTCGTCGGCAGCCCCTACCCGCACCCGCTCGCGGCGGAGCCGCGAGGCGCAAACGACCCCGTAGGGGTCGTGCAGCGCTTTTGGTCGAGCTTTTGCCGAGCGCGGCGAAGCCGCGCGCAGAGCAAAAGGTCGTTCGTAATCCTTTTACTCAGTTCGGCGCCTAGGTCCTCGTAACTGACCATGGAAATCGACATCCTCAGTGAGGAGGAGAATCCCCTCCTCCACCGGCGGCAGGTCCAGTTCGAGATCGCGCACGACGAGGCGACGCCGTCCCGGCTCTCGGTTCGGGATTCGCTCGCGGCGGCGCTGGACAAGGATAGCGACGAGGTCGTGGTGCAGAGCCTCGATACGAAGTTCGGGATGCGGAAGACGGTGGGCTACGCGAAGGTCTACGAGTCCCCGGAGGCCGCGACTGACGTCGAGCAGGAGCACATGCTCGATCGGAACAAGATCAGCGCCGACGCCGAGGCCGAGGCCGAGGAAGCGGAGGTCGAGGAGTGATGCCGCGCTCGGACTACTACAACGAGGACGGGACGACGGAGAAGGAGCAGTGTCCGCGCTGTGGCGATACGTTCCTCGCGGAGCACTCGGACCGCAAGCACTGCGGGAAGTGCGGCTACACCGAGTGGAACTAAGGTAGCGTTTTTCGATGCGCGTCGTCGGCGTCGAGGGAACGGCGTGGTGTGCGAGCGCGGCGGTGTTCGACGCCGACGCGGACGACGTGACCATCGTCTCGGAGGCGTACGAGCCGGAGAGCGGCGGCATTCATCCGCGCGAGGCGGCGGAGCACATGCGCGAGGCGATTCCGGACGTGATCGAGCGCGCGCTGGACGCGGCGGACGGCCCCATCGATGCGGTGGCGTTCTCGCGCGGACCGGGCATCGGGCCGTGTCTGCGGATCGTCGGGACGGCGGCGCGCGCGCTCGCCCAGTCGCTGGACGTGCCGCTGGTCGGGGTGAATCACATGGTGGCGCACCTCGAGATCGGCCGGCATCGCTCGGGCTTCGAGTCGCCGGTCTGCTTGAACGCGTCGGGGGCGAACGCGCACGTGCTCGGCTATCACAACGGCCGATATCGGGTGCTCGGGGAGACGATGGACACGGGCGTCGGGAACGCGCTCGATAAGTTCACGCGCCACGTCGGGTGGTCGCATCCGGGCGGGCCGAAGGTGGAGTCGCACGCGCGCGACGGCGACTACCTGGAACTCCCGTACGTGGTGAAGGGGATGGATTTCTCCTTCTCGGGATTGATGAGCGCGGCGAAGGCCGCGTACGACGACGGCGTGCCGGTCGAGGACGTCTGCCGAGGCCTCCAGGAGACGGTGTTCGCGATGCTCACCGAGGTCGCGGAGCGCGCCCTGTCGCTGACGGGGCGGGACGAACTCGTCTTAGGTGGTGGCGTCGGGCAGAACGCGCGCCTGCGGGAGATGCTCGAATCGATGTGCGAGCAGCGCGGCGCGTCCTTCTACGCGCCCGAACCGCGCTTCCTGCGGGACAACGCGGGGATGATCGCGGTGCTCGGCGCGAAGATGTACGCGGCCGGCGACACGCTCGACATCGAGGCGTCCGCGGTGGACCCGGACTTCCGGCCGGACGAGGTGCCGGTGTCGTGGCGCGCCGCCGGCGAGGACGTCCTGCTCGCTGGCGTCGGGGCGGAGGCGGCCGTTCGGGGCGCGGAGGCAGTCGTCGACGTCGGACCGGAGACGGTGACGAAGACGCGCCGGCCGAAGGCCTACCGGCACGACGCCCTCGACGCGCGACTGCGCCGCGAGCGCACCACGCACGAGGCGCGCCTGCTCTCGGAGGCGCGGCGCGCGGGCGTGCCGACGCCCGTCGTCTTCGACGTGGACGTCCCGGAGAGCACGCTCACGATGGAGCGCGTCGGCGACGCGGACCTGCGGGACGCGCTCACCGAGGCGCGCGTGGAGGCCGTCGCCGAACACCTCGCGGCGCTCCACGCCGCCGGGTTCGTCCACGGCGACCCGACCACCCGGAACGCGCGCGTCGCGCGGAACACAGCGACCCGCGAGTCGCGCGCGGCCGACGAGCGCGTCTACCTCGTGGACTTCGGCCTCGGCTACTACACGGACGACGTGGAGGATTACGCGATGGACGTCCACGTCTTCTCGCGCGCCATCGAGGGGACGGCGGACGACCCCGAGTCGCTCGTGGCCGCCGCGGAGGCGGCGTATCGGGCCGCGGGCGACCCGGACGTGCTCGCGCAGGTGCGCGAGATCGAGGGACGCGGGCGCTACCAGTAGCGCCCGCCGACCCCCAACGTCTTTTACGTCAGCCGACGTATCGAGGAGTATGCCCGAGAAGCCCTCGTCCGGCGAACTGTTCGGCGTCCCGTACAACTTCGAACGCCCCTCCCTCTCGAACCTCCTGTCCGCGTACTGGCAGCCGGGCGAGGGGATGCTCGTCGAGAAACCGTTCGGCGTGGGGTACACGCTGAACCTCGCGAACTGGCGGGCGTGGATCGTGCTCGCCGTCGCGGGCGTCCTCCTCTGGCAGCAACAGCAGGGCGAGGGCGAGGGCGAGGACGCGGTGGACGAGGCCGTCGAAGTCGTCGTCGACGACTGACCGAACGCTCTTTTCCGGTCGCCGCCCTACTCGGACGTATGCCGCTGCGATTCGTCACGACCAACGACGGGAAGGTCCGCGAGGCCCGCGACTACCTCGCCGGGATCACCGACGTCGAACAGTTCGACTACGATTACGCGGAGATCCAGAGCGACGACCTCGCGGAGATCGCGGCGCGCGGCGCGCGCGAGGCGTTCGAGGCCGCGGGCGGCGAGGACCCCGTCATCGTGGACGACGCCGGCCTGTTCGTCGACGGCCTCGGCGGCTTCCCCGGCCCGTACTCCGCGTACGTGGAGGGGACGCTCGGCGTCGAGCGCGTCTGGGAGCTCGCCGAGGACTTGGACGACCGCTCGGCGTCGTTCCGCTGCGTCGTCGCGTACGCGGACGAATCGCAGGTGACGACGTTCCGCGGCGCCGTTCCCGGCACTATCGTCGCGCCGCGCGGCGACGGGGGGTTCGGCTACGATCCGATCTTCGAGCACGACGGCGAGACGTTCGCGGAGATGGCCACCGCGGAGAAGAACGACCTCTCGCATCGCGGGCGCGCCCTCGAAAAGCTCGCGAACTGGCTCGCCGACGCCTAGGCGCGCGGGTCGCGGTCCGGCCCCGGATAGTCGCCGCCCACCACCTCGGGGTGGACGCGCTCGGGGTCGAAGAGGCGCGCGAACCCGTCCGGCGCCGTGACGCTCGTCGTGACGTAGCGCTTCAGCGTCGCGTTCGTCTGCGCGCTCCGCAAGCGCTCGTCGAACGTGAGGACGTGCGCGGCGTTCGCGGCGGCGGCGCTCGCGAGCGCCGGATGGTCGCCCTCCGGGTGGTCCACGCGCTCCGCGAGCGACGCGGCCTTCTCGCGCCAGTCTCCCGCGAGGCGCGCGTCCGCGCACGCCTCGATTATCGCTTCGGCGTCGTCGAGGAGGGCGTCGCTCGCGACGAGCGTCACCCACGAGTGCGCGCGAACGACGTCCAGCGCGTCGCGGGCCGCGCCGCCGCAGAGCAGGTCGGCCGCGAGGACGTCCGCGTCCGCGACGACGCGCGAGACGTCCGGGTGGTCGTCCGCGCTCATCGCTCTCGTCGCGCCGCGAGCGCCTCGCGGACGTCCGCGACGGTCACGTCGTACGCGTCGCCGCGCTCGAAGAGTTCGTCCCAGCGTTCCATGCCCGTGCTCGGAGCGTCGCCGGGATAAACCCCACCGACGAGAGCGACCCCGGCGCGCGACTCGACGACGCTCGCTCACCGACCCGAACGCCCCCCGACGTCGACGCCGCGCGCACCGAACGCTCCGACGAGTGCGAATCGCGCCGTGGTCCACGTCCCCCGATTCGTCGACCAGCGTCGCCACCGCCACACCGGCCTCCGCGCGGCCGACCTGTCAGCTCACCTACCCCCGTCTGCCTTCGCCCTGCCGCGCGTCTGACGGGGATTTAGGTAGCCGCTCGTCCTCCCTCCGGGTGCGCGCACTCACACGCTCCACACTCGCGCGCCCCCACCCCGTTCTCTCACTTCCACGCCCACAGCGGCGCGTCCCGCGCGCGGACCGCGACGCGCCGCCGGAGCACGAGCGCGCCCAGCGCGAGGGCGCACGCGCCCGGCGCGACGGCGGGCCAGCCGAACGCACCGAGCGCCGCGATGCCGTCCCCCCAGACGGTCACGCCGTGGTTATCGAGCGCCGGCGGCGTCAACACCCCCATCCCGTACAGCGACTGCACCGCCCACGCCGCCGCCCCCGCGACGAGCAGGCCGCGTCGCACGCCCGTCCGGCGCGCCCGCGGACTCGCCCACATCAGTCCGACGCCCGCGAGCGCCGTCGTCACCGGCGTCAAGAGCGCGTTCAGCGCCGGCCGCCCGCCCGGGGCGAAACACGTCACCACCCGCCCCTCGTCGAGCGTCCACGGCCCCATCCCGCATCCCGCGACGTGCCCGCCCGTGAACGCGTAGTTGTAGACGACGTGAAGCGCCTCGTGAAGGCCCGGCGACAGCGCGAGATACGCCGTCCCGGCGGTGACGACGGCGAGCAACGCCTCCTGTGACACCCGCCGTGACGCGCTCATGCGCGCGCCCGAACGGGACGGACGCCACCCGCGCCCGCGTCGCTCGCCGCCCCGCTCTCGGCGTCCGTACTCGACATACCGCGAGGCGTCGCCCCGCAGCGATTTGGTTAGCCGTCCGTTACGTGCCCTCGTCCGTCGAGCGAGCGCCTCACGGCTCTCGCGTCGCCGCGTCCGCGTCGGTCGCGTCCGATCGCGCGTGCTCGCGAGCGCGCGAGACCACCGTGAGCGCGTCCGCGCGTCGCCGGACGAGGAGCGCGACCCCGAGGACGAGATACAGCACGCTGAACAGGACGAGCCCCCGGAAGTCCTGGAAGAACGGGAGGAACTGCAGCGCGAACAGACCGAGCAGGGCGAGCGCCTCCCGAACGCTGATCTCGAAGTCGACCAGGAGCGCCACCGCGAAGAAGCTCTGCGCCGCCGTCAGCCAGATCTCGCCCGCCTGCCGCTGACTGAACTCGAGGACGCCGTAGGAGCCGAGCGAGAGGCTGTAAACCACCACGAGCGTCCCGATCAGGAGCGTCCACTGGTTCAGCTTCGAGGAGATTAGCGCGTTGAACGCCGACGTCGTCCGGACCTTCCGAACCAGATACGCGCACGCGATCAATTCCGGGCTCTCGCTGGCGAGCGGGGCGACCCACTGGATCATGAAGAACGACGACACCCCGAACTGCGGGCCGAGCGTCTCCAGCCCCTTCGCGAACGGCTTGACGGCCGTGAGGACGACGAGCGCGGCGAACGCGAACATCACTAGCACCGCCGCGACGCGACGCGGGCGCGGACCGCGCTGGAGGTAGCCCGGGACGCCCCCCTGGGGTTCGTGCGCCGTCTCACCGCGCAGTATAACGACCACGTACGCGGCGTACAGCCCGACTAACGCGACCGCGTCGAGCGCGTCGATGCCGCCCAAAAACGGGACGAAGAGCGCGTACACCGTCGCCACACCGAGGAACAGGAGTTCGACGCTGATGCGTTCCTCCAGTCGCACCGCGTCGGCGAGAACTCCCCCGCGTCGAATTACCGCCTCGTCGCCGCCGGTCCGGGCGCGATAGACCGCGTAGAGCGCGATGAGCGACCACCCGAGGCCGACGAGAATCCGGTTCGCACCCGTCATGTTCGCGACGGCGAGATTCGCGGCAGTCGCCGACGCCGGCGTCCCCGGCGCGGCCCCCGCCTCCCACGCGTAGAGCGCGTCCACCGCGTACTCCGGTGCGACCGCGATAATCGCGAGGACGGCGAGCGCGAACGAGCGCGGCACGTCCGCCTCGGCGGTCTCGGCCGCCCACGTCAGCACGAACGCGGCGCCGACGACGGCGACGCCGCTCGCGAGGACGACGCCGGAGACGGGGAGCGCCGACACCAGCCCCAACCCTCGGAACAACAGCCACGGCACCGTGAGTCCGACCGCGGCCCCGAACACGACGAGCGGATGCCGCAGTCGATCCATCGTCCACATCGAACGGAACTCGTCCAGTTATCCGTTCGGGTTCTTCTCGGGTCGCCCGGCTACGGCCGTGGCTCGCCACGTCGTTCCGCGTAGAAAGAGCCTAGGCCGGGATTTGAACCCGGGCTCTCGTCCTTACCAAG
>JBDGUG010000038.1:0-8462 GCA_042216135.1 Halarchaeum sp.
TTATACGAGAACGGGACCACCGGGTCGCGTGCGCTGACCGTCGCGGCGCGCGGGGCCCGTGGACGCCCGACGGCGTCCGAATCGTCGACGACACGCCCGCGCGCCGGCCGTTCGTGTCGTCCGTTCGCCCCTAGTCGAGCCGCGGGTCCGTGCCCTCGCTGTGGACGGGCGGCTCTCGCGGGGACGTGACGAACTCGATTCGCGCGCCCCCGTCGATGGACGCAGCGACCCGCACCCGCCAGCCGTGGCGCGCGGCGATCCGCGCGACGATCGGGAGCCCGTACCCCGTGTCCCCCTCCGACGTCGTGCCGCCGAGCGCGAGCACCTCGCCGCGGCGCGCGGGTTCGATCCCCGGCCCGTCGTCGGCGACGTAGAACCCCGTCATGTCCGCCGTCTCGAACGAGTCGACCGTCACGCTCGCGTCGCTCCCGGCGTACGCGAGCGCGTTCTCGTAGACGTGCCCGAGCGCGTCCGCGACGAGTTCCGGCGTCCCCGTGACCGTCCCGGGCGCTCGCACGTCGAGCGTCGCGTCCGTCGTGTCCGCGTCGAGGCCGTCCCACGCGTCCCTCGCGACCGACGCGACGTCCACCGTCTCGTCCGCGATGCCGGCGCGGCCGACCCGGAGGTACTCGACGACGTCAGCGACGGCG
Organism: Halarchaeum sp.; assembly: GCA_042216135.1. Classification (GTDB taxonomy): domain Archaea; phylum Halobacteriota; class Halobacteria; order Halobacteriales; family Halobacteriaceae; genus Halarchaeum. The sequence continues at coordinate 651 of JBDGUG010000038.1, forward strand.
TCGTCCGCGCGCTCGATGGCGCGCTCGACGCGCGCCGCCTCGTCCCCGTCGTCGTCCAGCAGGTCGAGCCAGCCGCGCGCGACCGTGATGCGGTTCCGGAGGTCGTGGTTCAGCACCGCCGCGCTCGCCCAGATGGCCTCGTCTCGCTCGCCGAGCGCTCGCTCCGCGACCGCTCGCTCGGTGACGTCGCGCTGCTGGACGAGCACGTACCGCGTCCCGTCCGTCGCGTAGCCGGACACGCGGCACCGATACCAGCGCCGCTCTCCGCTCGCCGAGCGCTCGTACTCGACGGCGTCGGACGCCGCGCCGTCGAGGACGGCGGTGACGGTCGCGGCGACGCGGTCGCTCGCGCCGCCGGCGTCCGCGAGCGCGCCCACGTAGGCGGTTCCGCCGGTCGCTGTCACGCCGAAGTGGTCGAACGCGCGCCACGCCTCGTTCCCGGCGACGACGACGCCGTCCTGGTCGAGGACGGCGGTCGGAACCGGCACGGCGTCGAGCGCGCCGACGGCGACGGAGTGACGGAGTTCCATTACCGGTTGGCTCGTCCCGTGTCGGTATAGGCGTTGGCCTCCCGTCCGCCGTCCGTCACACACCGTCCTATCCGACACGCATTTGGCGGCCCGCCCGGACGTATCTGTATGCGCTACGACGAGGCCGCGAACTTCCTCCTCGATCGCCGTCGGTTCCGACCGCGCGCCGGGGCCGAGGGCGTCGAGTCCCTCCTCGCGACACTCGACATCGACGTCGACGGTCCGACCTACGTTCAGATCGCCGGGTCGAACGGGAAGGGAAGCACGGCGCGGATGGTCGAGGCCGCGCTCCGCGAGGCGGGTCTCGACGTCGGACTCTACACGTCGCCGCACTTCGACGAACTCCGCGAGCGCGTGCGCGTGAACGGCCGGAAGGTCCCTGAGCGCGCGGTCTGCGAGTACGTCGACGCGGTCGCGGATCACGTCCGGGAGCGCGCGGCGAGCGGGGACGCGCCGACGTTCTTCGAGACGCTCACCGGGCTCGCGCTCTGGCACTTCGCCCGCGAGGACGTCGACGTCGCCGTTCTCGAGGTCGGTATCGGCGGCCGCTACGATCCGACGAGCGTCGTCGACCCCGCGGCGTCCTGCGTGACGAGCGTCACGCTCGAACACACGGGCATCCTCGGGGAGACGGTCGACGAGATCGCGCGCGACCAAGCACACGTCGCGCCCGCCGACGCGCCGCTCGTGACGGCCGCGACGGACGAGGCGCTCGACGCGATCCGGGACGTCGCGGGCGACGTCGTCTCCGTCGGGGCCGACGCGGCCTGCGACCTGCGCGCGACCTACGAGGGCGTCGATTCGCCCGCGGAGGCGACGGTGTCGCTCGACGACGGCGCGGGTCCGCTGGACGTTCGGATCCCCCTGCTCGGCGCGCACCAGGCGACGAACGCGGGCGTGGCGGCGGCGCTGGTCCGCCAGCTCGCCGACGTGGACGACGAGACGCTCGCGCGCGGCCTGCGGAAGGCGCACTGGCCGGGGCGCTTCGAGGTGATGGGCGAGGACCCGCTCGTCGTCCTCGACGGCGCGCACAACCCCGGTGGGTGTGCGGTGCTCGCGGAGACGCTCGCGGAGTTCGACTACGACGACCTCCACCTCGTCTTCGGGGCGATGGAGGAGAAGGATCACGCGGGGATGGCGGCGGCGCTCCCGTCGGCGCACGTCCGGACGTGTCGGCCGGACTCGGATCACGCGGCGGACCAGGAGGCGCTCGCGGTCGCGTTCCGCGAGGCGGGTGCGGCGTCGGTGACGGCGATGAGTTCGGTGGAGGCGGCGCTGGACCGCGCTATCGAGGACGCGGGGCCGGACGACGTCGTGCTGGCCGCGGGGTCGCTGTACACGGTCGCGGAGGCGCGGAACCGCTGGACGCGCACGACGGTTGAGAAGCGCGCCCGCGACCTGGACGAGGCCCGCGCGCACCTGGAGCGCGCGCACGTGACGCCGCCGGGGGCGTGGCGGATGCGCGCGAAGGGCGTGCATCGGATCGTGCGTTCGCGCGTGCAGAAGCGCCAGGCGCAGTACCTGAAGGAGGAGATGTTGAGCCTCGGCGGGGAGTGCGCGATATCGGGGCTGAACGACCAGGCGCGCGGGATGCTCGACGTCGTGCTGATGGGGACGCTCGCGCAGTTCAAGCGCCTCTGCGGGAAGCTGGACGGCCAGCCGTACGGGCTGTCGGTCTACGCGGACGAACTCCGGGAGACGCTGGACATCGAGCGTCCGTCGACGGAGCCGACGTATCCGTGGGAGGGCGACCGGACCGCGGTGATGGGAATCCTGAACGTGACGCCGAACTCGTTCCACGACGGCGGCGAGTACGAGGCGGTCGAGGACGCCGTCGCACGCGCCGAGCGGATGGTCGAGAACGGCGCGGACGTCGTCGACGTCGGTGGGGAGTCGACGCGGCCGGGCGCAGAGCCGGTGCCGGCGGAGACGGAGATCGAGCGCATCACGCCCGTCATCGAGCGTCTCGCGGACATGGACTGTCTCGTCAGCGTGGACACGATGAAGGCCGAGGTGGGGCGCGCCGCGCTGGAGGCGGGCGCGGACGTGCTGAACGACGTGACGGGGCTCTCCGACCCGGAGATGCGGTTCGTCGCGGCGGAGTACGGCGCGCCGCTGGTCGTGATGCACTCGCTGCACGCGCCCGTCCGACCGGGCGCGAGCCCCGACTACGACGACGTCGTGGAGGACGTCATCGACGAACTCCGCGAGCGCGTCCTCCTCGCGGAGAAGGCCGGTCTCCCCCGCGAGAAGATCATCGTCGACCCCGGCCTCGGGTTCGCGAAGTCGCCCGCGGAGAGCTTCGAACTCCTCGACCGCACCGACGAGTTCCACGCGCTCGGCTGCCCGGTGCTCATCGGCCACTCGCACAAGTCGATGTTCGGCCGCGTGGACAGCTATCCCGACGACGGCGGGTACGCGACCGTCGCCGCGACCACCCTCGCCGTCGAGCGCGGCGCGGACGTCGTGCGCGTCCACGACGTCGCGGAGAACGCCACCGCGGTCCGCACCGTCGAGGCGACGCGCCGCGGCGTCGGAGGTGACGGGGATGAGTGACGCGCGCGACGAGAGCGGGCGCGCGTCCTACCTGCGCGCCGTCCGCGAGGGCTACGACGAACTCGCGCGCGTCCACCGCGAGGCCCGAACCGCCGTCAGCGAACCCGGAATCGACCAGGTGGACGCCGTCGCCCGTGACCTCCCGGACGGCGCACGCGTCCTCGACGCCGGCTGTGGCGCCGGCACGCCCGTCCTCTCGCGCTTCGACCTATCCTTCGACGTCGTCGGCCTCGACCTGTCGCGCGAACAATTAGAGCGCGCTCACGAGCGCTCCCCGACCGCCGGCCTCGTGCAGGGCGACATGACCGCGCTCCCGTTCCGCGACGCCGCCTTCGACGGCCTCGTCGCCCTCCACTCCATCATCCACGTCCCCCGGGACGCCCACGAGGCCGTCTACCGGGAGTTCCGCCGCGTCCTCCGCGACGGCGCGCCCGCGCTCGTCACCACCGGCACCGACGCCTACGAGGGCGGGACGCCGAACTGGCTCGACAGCGGCGTCGAGATGCACTGGAGTTTCCCCGCCGCCGAAGACACCCTCGCCAGCCTCCGCGCCGCCGGCTTCGACGTCGAGGAGGAGAGCCGCGTCCCCGACGAACACGGCGGCGGCGAGTTCCTCTTCGTCCGCGTCCGCGCCTAGCCCGGTCGGTCTGCGCGCACTGCGACGATACCTTCGCTCTCTCTTCCCCCGAAAGCCCCCGCGTTCTCGACGGCTGTGGCTCGCCGCGCGCGACTCGCGTCGCTCGTCGTGCTCGCGTCGCCTCGCTCGTCGAGAACGCGGCCCCTTTCGAAGTCCCGCCCGGCGGTGGTCCGTGGCGGTGGCCGTCGTCGTGGGTGGTGGCGGTCGCTGTCGGTCGTGGGGTGTGGCGATGGCCGTCGCGCCGTGGTGACTGGTCGCCGCTATATCGCGCCGAGTTCGCGGTAGCAGTCGAGGTAGCGTTCGAGGAACTCGTTCTCGTCGTAGTCGGCGTAGCGTTCGTCGACGGGTTCGCGTTCGAGGGCGCGGGCGTCGCCGAGGCACTCGACGAGTTCCTCGTCGCTGGTCGCGAGGAAGCCGCGGGGTTCGTGTTCGACGAGTTCGTGCGCGGCGGAGTGCTCGTGGTATTCGACGACGGCGACGCACCCGCAGGCGAGCGCGCGGAGGAGGTCGGTGGCGAACGGGGTGCGGCGTGCGGTCTGCGCGTAGACGTGCGCGCCCTTGAAGAGCGCGAGGCGGTCGTCGAGGGATCGTTCGCCGACGAAGGTGACGCGGTCGTCGATGCGGAGGTCGCTCGCCTGGCGTTCGTAGTTCTCGCGCTCGGGGCCGTCGCCGACGACGGTGGCGGACCAGTCGTACTCGCGGAACTCGGCGAGGGCGAGCAGGAGCGATTCGAGGTTCGCGTCCGCGTCGAGGCGCCGCGAGTAGACGATGTCGCCTGCGTCCGGGTCGGGGTCGACGGCGCGCACGCGCTCCATCTCCAGGGCGTTCGGGAAGACGGCGACGTCCTCTGCGAGGCCGCGGGCGCGCACGGCCGTCGCGACCATCTCGGAGGGGGCGACGACGGCGTCGCTCGCGCGGGCGGCCCAGCGGTCGAGGCGGCCCGCACGCGGGGCCTCGTAGTACTCGGTGAGGACGGGCGCGCCGAGGGCGGTGGCGGCGCGGGCGGCGAGGACGTGCGTGGGGTACGCGCCGGCGGCGTGGACGACGTCCGGGTCGTACTCGCGGAGCGCGGAGACGAGGCGGAGGCCGCTCCAGCGGTCGTCGGGCGCGTCCGCGATAGCGCGATACGTGACGTCCTCGTGCTCGAACGCTTCGGGTTCGCCCTCCCACCACTGCGCGCAGAAGACGGTGACGTCGTGGGCGCGGTCCGCGAGGAGCGAGGCGAGACGGTCGAGGCGGGCCTCGGCGTCGCCCGCGCCGTCGTGTCGTGTGGTCCGTGCCGTTACGAGCGCCACGCGCATAGGTTCGCGGTTGTGGCACGCGAGGAAAAGCGTTCCCTTCCCCCGAAGGAGCTATCCGGGTGCCAGCGCACGCGGGCGTATGGCCTACGACATCGAGCGCTATCTGAACGTGCGGAGCGCGAGCGCGCCCTCCTTCGGCCCGGACGGCCAACTCGCGTTCTCGATGGACGCGACGGGCGTCTCGCAGGTGTGGCGCCTCGACGACCCGCTGGGATGGCCGGAACAGCTCTCCTTCCACGAGGAGTCCGTCGGGTTCGCGTCCTACTCTCCGAGTCGGGACGAACTCGTCTTCGGGATGGACCGCGGCGGGAACGAGCGCACGCAGCTCTTTCGGCTCGCCGGGGACGGGAGCGAGGAGGTGGCGCTCACCGACGCGCCCGAGTCCATCCACTACTGGGGCGGGTGGAGCCACGACGGGGAGCGCGTCGCGTTCACGTCGAACCGCCGCGACGAGGGGTCGTTCGACGGCTACGTCCAGCGCCGCGACGAGGCGGGCGCGGACGCGGCCGAACGCGTCCTCGACGGCGGCGACATGGACTGGCCGACGCTCGCGGGGTGGAGCCCTGGAGACGACCGACTCCTCGTTCACGACACGCACTCGAACCGCGACCACGACGTCCACGTCCTCGACCCCGAGACGGGCGAGGTGACGCACCTGACGGACGCCGCCGAGTCGGCGCGCTACGGGTCGCTCGCGTGGGGGCCGGACGGCGACGTCGTCTACGCCACCACGGACGCCGGGCGGGACACGCTCGCGCTGGTCGCGCTCGATCCGGAGACGGGCGCGCGAACCGTCGTCGAGGAGGGCGGGGAGTGGGACGTCTCCAGCGTCCTCGTCCACCACGCCTCCCGGACGATGGCCGTCGTGCGGAACGTCGAGGGGTACAGCGACCTCTCGCTCTCTCGGCTCGGCCCGGACGGCGAGCGCGCCCCGCTCCCCGAACCGGACCTCCCGGAGGGCGTGCTGATGGGGCTCTCCGTGGGGCCGGACGGCGACCGTCTCGCCGCGGCCGTCTCCGCGCCGACGCGGAACACGAACGTCTACGTCGCGGCCCTCGACACCGGCGAGAGCGAGCGCTGGACGAACGCTTCGACGGCGGGCATCCCGCGCGAGACGTTCCGCGACCCCGACCTCGTCCGCTACGAGTCGTTCGACGGCCTCGACGTGCCGGCCTTCCTCACGCTCCCGGACGGCCCGGGCCCGCATCCGGTCGTCGTGGACGTCCACGGCGGTCCGGAGTCCCAGCGCCGCCCGTACTTCCGCGCGCTCCGCCAGTACTTCGTCGACAACGGCTACGCGGTCTTCGAGCCGAACGTCCGGGGGTCGTCGGGGTACGGGACGCACTATTTGAACCTCGACGACGTCGAGAAGCGCATGGACTCGGTCGCGGACCTCGACCGGGGCGCGGCGTGGCTGGCCGCCCGCGACGACGTGGACGCCGACCGCATCGTCGCGTACGGCGGCTCGTATGGGGGGTTCATGGTGCTCGCGGCGCTCACCGAGTACCCGGAGCGGTGGGCGGCGGGCGTCGATATCGTCGGCATCGCGAACTTCGTCACGTTCCTCGAGAACACGGGCGAGTGGCGCCGCGAGCACCGCGAGGCCGAGTACGGCTCGCTCGCCGAGGACCGCGAGTTCCTCGAATCCATCTCCCCCATCAACAACGTCGAGCGCATCGCCGCGCCGCTGCTCGTCCTGCACGGCGCGAACGACCCGCGCGTCCCCGTCGGCGAGGCCGAGCAGATAGCCGAGGAGGCCGCCGAGCACGTCCCCGTGGAGAAACTGGTCTTCGAGGACGAGGGCCACGGCTTCTCCAAACTGGAGAATCGTATCACGGCGTATCGGCGCGTCGTCGACTTCCTCGACGAGCACGTCTGAACGGCCGGCGGAACCGTCCGCGCGCCCGCTTCTCAATCCCGATAACTACGACCGCGGGTTTTTGAGGTGTCGGGCGGTGGGATAGCGCACGCATGAGGGGGAGCGTCGACGCACGACCGCGGACCGACAGCCCGGCGCGCCGCCCGTGCCTCGGGGGTGTCGGGCGGTGACCGACGCCGGTCGCGCCGTCGTCGTCGCCACCGCGATCGTCGTCGCCGCCGCCGTCGCCGGCGTCTCGCTCGCGTCGCCCGCCGCCGCGGCCGGGCCGACGGTCGAGATTCACGACGTGAACGGCACAGCCACGGGCGCGCTCACCGTGAACGAGAGCGAGGCCCTCGCGGTCAACTACACGCTCCACGTCGACGGCGACGTCCGGGACGCCGCCGTCGTCTTCACCGACCGGGCCGACGGCGCGACCGTTCGGCGCGACGCCGCCGTCCCGGACGCTACCACCGCCGCGAACCGCACCGTCACCGTCGACGCGCCCGGCGAGGGCTTCTACAACGTCTCGCTCGTCGCGACCGAAGTCGACGGGACCGATCACTCGGCGCGCAGCGACGTGGCTATCGTCGTCGAGACGCCGGAACCGACCGTCACCGTCGACTCGCCAACGGACGGCGACTCGCTCACCGACCCGCCGCTCGTCTCCGGCACGGCGTTCGACGGCACCGGCATCGAGAACGTCACGCTCGCCGTCGAGAACGAGCGCGGCGACTACTGGAACGACACCGCGTCGTCGTGGCAGTCCGCGCCCGTCTCGTTCGTCGTCGCGGACCCGGACCCGGCCGCGACGCGCGGCGAAACCGTCGACTGGGCCTTCGACTTCTACGACACCATCGAGACGGCGGGCAACTACACCGTCACCGCGAACGCGCGCGACGCCGGCGGTACGAACGTCTCCGACTCGGG
>JBDGUG010000031.1:0-8388 GCA_042216135.1 Halarchaeum sp.
CATCCGACGCCGGGGAACGAATCAAGGCCGTCGATCGCTTCGCTGACGTCGTCGAAGCCCTCCGGGCGACGCAGCCGCTCACGTCGCGCGAACTCGCGGCCGAGATCGGCGTCTCGAAGAGCACGGCGCACGCGTACCTCGCGACCATGGAATCGAACGAGTACGTCACGCGGACGCGCGACGGCTACTCGCTGAGCCTTCGATTCCTCGAGTACGGGATGCGAGAGCGGAACGGACTGCGTATCGTCGACGTGGCGCGCGAGGCGATGGAGCAGCTCGCGGCCGACACGAGCGAAGCGGTCTATCTGGTCGTCGAGGAGCACGGGCACGGCGTGTACGTCGACTACGCGCTCGGAGAGCGGGCGGTGAAGACGCACGCGCACGTCGGCACGCGCTCGCCGCTGCACAGCATCGCGTCGGGGAAAGCGATCCTCGCGCACCTCCCCGAGGAGCGCGTCGAGGAGATCGTGGAGACGCACGGCTTCGAGCGCCAGACGGAGAACACGATCCACTCGTGGTCGGCCCTCCAGGAGACCCTGGAACGGGTGCGCGAGCAGGGGTACGCGGTCAACGAGCACGAGGCGAACGTCGGGACGCGCGCCGTCGGGGCGCCGATCCTCGTCGACGGCGACGTGGTCGCGGCCATCGCGGTGGCCGGCCCGGCGAACCGCATCACGCCGACGCGCCTCGAGGAGGAGATGCTCGGCACGGTGCTCGCGACGGCGAACGAGATCGAGTTGACGTACGCCTGATATTCCCGTCCACTAATTCCGGACGAGGACGGTTCATCGGGTGCGGGACGGAAGCGGGACGACCGGCCGTCTTTACACTCATATTGGTGTAACGGGAATCGTGGGTAGTTCGAGGAGGTGGTGATATCGCGACAGAGAAGCAGCGAGGGACCCGATCCAGCCTCGTCCGACAATTCCGGGCGATATCGTGGTTCGGTTCACCACACCAAACGAGCGCTCGGCGACGCGCGCACCGGCCGCTCAGCGACGGTGCGCGAACGACGGGAGAAGCGCGTCGGCGCTATTCGGTCAGGCGCACGCCGTCCGCGTCCGGCCGCCACGCCATCACACGCTCGTGGAGCGGGGCGAGAACGCCGTACTCGATGACGATGAGGAAGACGACGAAGATGATGAGCCAACTCAGCATCGCGGTCAGATCGTAGTTGTCGAACGACCGCTTGAACATGAACCCGACGCCGCGCGCGAGCAGGAACGCCTCCACGAGGAGCGTGATCTTCCAGCCGATGGAGAGCGCCGACCGCACGCTCGCGAAGAGGAACGGCGCCAACTGCGGGATGACGACGTCCGTGAACGTCTGATAGCGGCCCGCGCCGAAGAAGTCCGCCATCTCCGTGAGGTCTCGGTCGAGGCTCCGCGCGCCCTCCCACATGTTCAGCGCGACGAACGGCGTGATGACGACGGGCACCGCGAAGTAGCCGCTCTTCACGTCGAAGCCGAACCAGACCGCCGCGAGGAAGACGAGGACGAGCGACGGCACCGCCAGCCAGCCGTATATCCACGACGAGAGCGTGCTCTCCAGCGTCTCGCTGCGGCCGAGCGCCACCCCGATGAGCGTCCCGAAGACCATCGAGACCACGAGCGAGATGAGGAGCATCTCGGACGTCTTCCACACGTGGTAGTAGAACATGTGATCGTACGGCCCCGGCGTCGTCAACACCGTGACGAGCGCGGCCGCCGTCTCCGGGACGCCCGGAATCGCCGAGGACGCGACGCCGCCGACGTACCAGACGGCGACGAGGACGACGAGGGACGCGGCCGTGTAGAGCGCGCGTTGCAGTCGATTCATCTCACTCCACCACGTGCTCGTGGAACTCCCGGTACAGTTCCGCCTCGCGCTCCGCCACCGCGGGGTCGTCGTAGCTCCGCGGACGCTCGATGTCGACGTCGCGGCGCGCGAACATCCGACCGTCCGTGTTCATCATGTAGATGTAGTCCGAGAGGAACGCCGCCTCGTTGATGTCGTGCGTGACGAAGACGATGGTCTTCTCCTCGTCCTTCCAGATGTCGAGCATCTCCTGGCGGAGGTCCCGCGCCGTTATCTCGTCGAGGCTGCTGAACGGTTCGTCCATCAGCAGAATCTCTGGCTCGGTGGCGAGCGCGCGAGCGATGGCGACGCGCTGTTTCATCCCGCCGGAGAGCCGCGTCGGATAGTTGTCCCCCTCGTCGCCGAGGCCGACCATGCCGAGGTAGCGCTCGACGCGCTCGTCCCACTCGGCCTCGGGGACGTCCCGCGCCTCCAGGGCGAACTCGATGTTCTCCGCGACGGTCTTCCAGTTCAGCAGGCGGGGCTCCTGGAAGATGTAGCCGAGCGAGAGGTCGTCGGGCGTGACGTCCTCGCCGTTCCGGCGCATCGTCCCGGCGGTACGCTCGACGAGGCCGGAGATGACGTTCATCAGCGTCGTCTTCCCGCACCCGGACGGCCCGAGCAGGGAGACGAACGCGCCGTCCTCGACGTCCAGGTCTATCTCGTCGAGCACGAGCACGCGGCCCTGCCCGGGCTTCTCGTAGTACTTGACGATGTCGCGGAGTTCGAGCGTCCCGGACCCGCCGTCGGGGCGTCCCGCTCCCGCGTGTGCGTCCGTCTGACTCACCGTCGAACGACCTCCTCCGCGCCCGCCGTCGTCGGCAGTCGAGACTGTCGTAGGGACATATGTGAACAGCAGGCACAACCCGTCCTGTCTATAATAATCTTTCCCAGGGGACGCGGCGCCGCAACCTACATTATCTACCGGTATGTTTATGGTCCGCCATGGGAGAGTACGGGTGTATGTCGGACGTTACCAGAAGACGGTACCTCGTCGGAGCAGGAGCCATCGGCGTCGCCGGCCTCGCCGGATGCGGTGGCAACGGCGGCGACGGCACCAGCAGTAGCAGTCAGACCAGCACTACGACCGGGTCGAGCGGCGACGGCATGACCTCGATGCGCATCGTGCTCCCCGAGGGCACGATCCACTACCCGATGTACGAGGCCGCCACCGACCAGGGCTTCTTCGACGAGCAGGGAATCGACATGACCGTGGACTACTCGCCGTTCGGAGCGCAAGTCCGCTCCGTCTCCAGCGGCGAGGTGGACGCCACGATGGTCTCGATGATGCCCTACATCGGCAACTACCTCAAGGGCGAAGACCTCGTCACGTTCGGCTGGAACGGCTGTCTCCAGTGCATCAACGGCCTGTACACTCGCGCGAGCAGCGACATCAAGAGCATCGAGGACCTCAAGGGCAAGCGAATCGGCGTCTGGTCGTGGGGCTCCTCCACGGTCCAATCCTACCAGGCCGTCGTCGCCGAGGAGTCCGGCCTGCGCCTCCGCAAGGACTTCGAGACGACCACCGCCGCGCCGCCCGCGCTCCTCGGCCTCCTCAAGAACGAGGAAGTCGACGGCGTCATCGACGTCAGCGGCCTCACCATCACGATGCAGGCCCAACCCGACACCTACCGGCGGCTCTCCCAGCTCAACCAGATGTGGAAGGACCGAACCGGCCACACCCTCCCGCTCACGTCCTGGTTCAGCCACCGCGACTGGTACGAGAACAACACCGACGTCGCGGCCGGCCTCCTGCGCGCCTCCACGAACGCCACCGAGTACTGGCGGGACAACACCCAGAGCATCCTCGAGGAGTACGGCGAGACAGCGAGCGTCGACACGCAGGCGAAGATCGACGTCGTCGACGAGTGGGCGAACGACGGACAGGTCTTCCACGCCGACAGCGGCAGCGACTACGTCGACGCGACCTGGGAGTTCGTGAACCTGATGAGCGACTACGACTTCATCGACTCCGCGCCCGCCCTCGACGACATCTACCAGAACCCGCTGTAACCCCCCACACATGTCATTCAGTCACGAGCGGGACACCGGGGCCGCGAACGCCGTCGTCTCCTACGTCCGCGAGCGGAACCTCGCGAAGAAACTCGGCGTCGCCGTCGTCGTCCTCGGCGTCTGGCAGCTCGTCGCTCAGTTCTTCCCGTACTACGTCTTCCCCGGCATCGGCGAACTCCTCGCCGCCACCGGGACGGTCATCTCGGACCCGCAGTTCGGCTCGTACACGAGCAACGTCGTCGCCACCTTCCGACGGCTCCTCGTCGGGTTCGCCATCTCCGTCGTCGTCGGCGGCGTCGTCGGGACGCTGATGGGGCTCAGCGAGCGCTTCGAGGCGTTCCTGCGCTCCTGGATCGTCCTCGGGCTCTCCGTGCCCGCCATCGCCGTCGCGTTCGCGCTCATCATGAGCATCGGCATCTCCGAGTGGGTGCCCGTGCTCACCGTCGTCATCGTCGGCGTCCCCTTCGTCATCCTCAACATGTGGGAGGGGACCCAGGAGCTCGACCCGGAGATAGACGAGATGGCGGACTTCTACGGCGTCGGCCGCTACCAGCGCTTCCGGGACATCATGCTCCCGCAGCTCCTCCAGTACCTCTTCCCGTCGATGTACTGGGGGCTCGTCGTCTCCTGGAAGGTCCTGTTCATCGCGGAGGTGTTCGGCGCCGGCTCGGGCGTCGGCTACATGGTGAACTTCTGGTTCGAACAGCAGCGCGTGGACCTCCTCCTCGGCTGGGTCCTGATCCCCGTGCTGCTCATCATCCTGGCGCAGGAGGTGCTACGCGCCGCCGAACACAAACTGCTCGCCTGGCAGTAACCCCGGTCGTCGCCCCACTCGCCGCTCTTCCCGCCACCCGCAGCCGCGCGAATATCCACGATACAGGGTCTCAGTCGACCGTTTTCGGGAATCTTTATTAACGAGTGGTGAGTGGTGCGTGACGTGGATCCGAACACGATACAGGCCTCCGGGGATCCGGTGGCACGCCTCCGGGAGCAGGGGGAGGACTACACCGCGAACTTCCCCGTCGTCCCGAACGAGATAACGAACTGGATCGACGAACAGCGCGCCATCACCGAGTCGGTGGCGCTCGCGAACCTCTCGCACCACATGGCGTCCCTCCGCGTTTCGGGGCCGGACGCGCGCGAACTCCTCGAAGGACTCAGCGTCAACGACTTCGACGACTTCCCCGTCGGGCGCGCGAAACAGGTCGTGATGTGCAATCACGCGGGCTACATCCTCGGGGACGGCCCGCTCCTCCGCCTCGACGACAACGAGTACTACGGCCCGGGCGTCCTCTCCGCGAACTGGGTTCAGTTCCACGCGGAGACGGGCGACTACGACGTCGACGTCGACATCGAGGCGCGGACGTCCGCGCTCGACGGCGACCCGGACAAGTTCGTCTTTCAGGTCCAGGGGCCGAACGCGAAACCCGTCCTCGAGCAGGTGACCGACGCGGACCTCGCGGACGTCGGCTTCTATCGCTTCGAGGAGATAGAACTCGGCGGGAAGCCAGCTATCGCGCTCGGCCACGGGATGTCCACCGAGTTCGGCTTCGAGTTCATCGGCGACTTCGAGCACGCTGACGCCGTCCGCGACGCCATCGTCGACGCCGGCGAGGAGTACGGCCTGCGCCGCCTCGGCTCGAAGGCCTACCACACGCTCTCCGTGCGCCTCGGGTGGCTCCCGCCCGGCGTCCCGCCGCTGTACGACGACCCCGAGATGGCCGCGTACCGCGACTGGCTGGACGCTGACAGCCGCGAGGGCACGTACTCCATCGACGGCAGCTTCGACTCCGACGACGTCTCCGACTACTACATGAGCCCGGTCGAGCTCGGCTACCGGAAGCTCATCGACTTCGACCACGACTTCGTCGGGAAAGAGGCGCTCCGGGCGCAGATGGACGACCCCGAGCGGACGCTCGTCTCGCTGACGTGGGACCGCGACGACGTCGTCGACGTCTACGCGTCGCTCTTCGAGCCCGGGGAGACGAAGAAGTTCATGGGGCTCCCCCGGATCGGGTGGGCGCGCGCGAACTACGACGAGGTGCTGGACGGCGACGAGCGCGTCGGCGTCTCGCACTCGCGGGCGTACCAGCACGACGCGCGCACCGTCGTCTCCCTCTGCCGCATCGACGAGGCGTACGCCGAACCGGGCACTGAGGTCACCGTCGTCTGGGGCGAGACGGACTCGCCGAACCCGAAGGCAGAACAGCACGTCCAGACGGAGATAGACGCGACCGTCGGCCCCGTCCCCTTCGTCGAGGACCACCGCAAGTAGCCGCGACGCACGCCGCGACCCGTCCGCGCGGCCGTCGCCCAGCCGCCGCTATCGCCCGCGAACCCGGAATCTGAAAGTCCATAAATGCGCGCTCTCGCCGGCCCTGCGTGCCGTTTCGCTGATCGGGGGAAGGACTATAACCGAGGGGGTAGATGCTCCGGTGTATGCCGGAGATAATAGACGCGGCCTCGCACATCGGGAGCCGCAAGGTCCTCGACGTCCTCGAGGAACGCCACCCGAACCCCGAGATAGACGGGCTTCGAACGGCCGACCGAATGTTCGACGTCGAGGGGCGCGTGGACTACCTCGACCGCCACGGTATCGACAGACAGGTCATCAACTTCGTCGCCCCGCAGATGTTCCACGGTGCGTCCCCGGAAGATGCCCTGGAGGCGACGCGCGTCGCGAACGACGAGGTCCGACGCATCGCCGACGAGTATCCCGACCGGTTCATCCCGCAGGGGACCGTGCCGTTCCTCACCGGCGAGTACGTCGACGAGGCGCGCCGCTGTATCGAGGACCTCGACATGAAGGGCATCCAGACCTGGTCGAACATCAACGGACGGATGCTCGACGACCCGGACTTCGAGCCGTTCTGGCAGACCATCGACGACCTGGAGACGCCGGTCTGGATCCACCCACAGCTCGCCGACTGGCACGACTACGAGGAGGGGATGACGTGGATATACAAGATGCTCGGCTGGCCGTTCGACACGAGCGTCGCCGTCGCCCGCCTCATCTTCAGCGGCGTCCTCGAACGCAACCCGAACGTCGAGATCGTCACGCACCACCTCGGCGGGACGCTCCCCTACCTCGTCGGCCGCCTCCGCTCGTGGTATCGGACCCGCCGCGAGGAGCCGGAGCTCTACGCGAACCCGACGATGGCGGACCTCTCCGAACCGCTCGACGCCTACCTCGACCGCATATACGGCGACACCGCGGTCTCCAGTCAGGGCGAGACGTACCCGCTCGAGTGCGGCCTGGAGTTCTTCGGTGAGGACAACGTCGTCTACTCGGCTGACTACCCGTTCGGGCCGGACCGCGGCGAGTACTGGACGGAAGTGCTCATTCCGCTCCTCGAAGACCTCGACGTGCCCGACTCGACGAGGGAGAAGATATTCAGCGGGAACATCAAGCGACTCCTCGACCTCTGAACGGCCGCCGCGGCGGACGCGCCCGGCCCGAGTGGCGACGTTGTCCCGGGTCGTCGCGCCGCCGGTTCCCGAACTTTCTTGCTTCGGTGCGAACACCCACAGACCATGCAACTCCCCCTGGGTGTTCTCTTCGCCGTAATCGCGGCGGTCGGCCTCGCCTCGCAGGCGGTCTGCGTCCGCGTCGGAACCGACGCCGGGAAGTCCACCGACGCCGTCCTCGTCGGACTCGCCACGAACGTCGCCATCACCGTCCCGCTCGCCGCAGCGCTCTACTATCCGCGGTATCACGTGACGCCGCTCGCGCTCGCGTCGTTCGCGTCGGCCGGCGTCCTCGGGTCGATGTTCGGTCGGGCGTTCTACTTCGAGGGGATTTCGCGGGCCGGGGCGAGTCGCGCGGAGGCGGTGAAGTCGTCGCAGTCGCTGCACGCGGCGCTCCTCGCGGCGCTCTTCGTCGGGCAGTCGCTCACGCTCGGCCACCTCGCGGCGATCCTGCTCATCGTCGCGGGACTCGTTCTCCTCGCGTCCGACTCGGCGGACGACCCGCTCACCGGCCGGTCGCTCTCGCCGCGCACCCTGGTCTTCCCGCTTCTCGCCGCGTTCTTCTTCGGGCTCGAACCGGTCCTGGCGACGGTCGGGTTCGAGGCCGCGACCCCGGCGCTCGTCGGCGTCGCGGTGAAGACGAGTGCCGCGCTCCTCGGCTACGTGGGCTATCGGTGGTGGCGGACCGGCCTGCCGGGCCGGGAGACGCTCGACGCGAACACTCGGTGGTTCCTCGCCGCGGGCGTGGCGAACACGGGTTTCGTGGTCGCGTACTACAGCGCGCTCGCCGTCGCGCCGGTTGGCGTCGTCGTCCCCATCGTCCAGACCAGCCCCCTCCTCATCGTGGCGGTGTCGGCGTTCGCGCTCCGCGAGTACGAGCGGGTGACGCCGCGTCTCGTCGCGGCCGCGATAACCGTCTTCGTCGGCGCCGTCGGCGTGACGCTCCTCGGCTGACCCGGTCAAATATTCCAAAATACAAACAATATCGGTGGTGTAGGCGTCCGAAGACACTGCATCGCGAAACGGCGGGCAAATTTATTTACAAAGGCGTAACTGTAGAATAGTATATTA
>JBDGUG010000007.1:0-8154 GCA_042216135.1 Halarchaeum sp.
CCACGGGATGGTTATCGCGGCGACCGGGTGGGCGACCGTCGGCGTGTTCGGCGCGCTCCCGTTCGTGGGGGTCGCGGTGACGATGCAGCAGGGGTGGTTCGGCGCGCCCCCGCTGAACACGACGGTCGCGGCGTTCCTGAACCCCCTGAACGCGGTGTTCGAGTCGTTCAGCGGGTTCACGGGGACGGGGCTCACGATGAGCGTCCACGAGAACGTCCTGCCCGCGACCCTCCAGTGGTGGCGGTCGTTCACGGAGTGGGTGGGCGGCGTCGGCGTCATCGTCCTCACCACCGCGATTCTCGCGCGGCCCGGGAGCGGGAGTCTCACGCTCTACGAGTCGGAGGCGCGCTCGGAGAAGATACACCCGAGCATCGTCTCCACGGTCCGAACCATCTGGTGGATATTCCTCCTGTTCACGTTCGTCTCCATCGTCGCGCTCTGGCTCGCCGGCCTCCCGGCGTGGGACGCCATCAACCACGCGATGACCGGGCTCTCCACGGGCGGGTTCAGCGTCACCGACAACTCAATCGCGACGTACGACAGTCCGCTCGTGGACTTCGTCCTCCTGCCCATCATGACCCTGGGGAGTATCGCGTTCCCCGTCCACTACCTCCTCCTGCAGGGACACTTCGAGAGCGTCGCCGAGGACCTCCAGACGCGCTGGGTGTTCGGGTTCTTCGCCGTCGGCGTCGCCGCGCTCACGTGGCTGCTGTACGCGCACGGCCTCTACGGCGACGCCGGCCCGGTCTCTTTCCTCGGGGCGACGTTCACGGGGGAGGGGGCCGCGCTCTTCCAGTCGTTCCGGTACGGCGCGTTCCAGTTCGTGTCGGCGGCGTCCTGCGCCGGCTTCCAGACGGCGACCATCGGAGGGTCGTGGAGCGCGGCGTCCCACCTCGTCGTCGCGTTCGGGATGGTCGTCGGCGCGGCCGCGGGGTCCACCGTCGGCGGCATCAAACTCGTTCGGCTCGCGACGCTCCTGAAGGGGGCGGCGTTCCGGGTCTCCGGCGTCTTCTACCCGCGGTCCGCGGTGCGGACGTTCCGCCTCGGCGACCGGACGCTCTCCAGCCGCGAACTCACCCAGGAGTTCGAGGAAGCTGCTATCATCTCCCTGCTCTGGGGAGTGTTCCTCGTGCTCGGCGTCGCCGTCCTCCTCCTCGTCGTCCCGACGGGCCCCGGCGGGTTCGCGCTGGAGAACGTCGTGTTCGAGGTGGCGTCGGCGCAGGGGAATGTCGGGCTCTCCGCCGGCATCACCGGCCCCGGCATGCCGACCGCGGCGAAACTCGTCTTCCTCCTGAACATGTGGGTGGGGCGCCTCGAAATCATCCCGGTGCTCGTCACGCTCCGCGGCGCCCTCCGCGGGTTCGAGGTGTATCGGCGGTGAGCCCCGAGGACGTGCCGGTGGTCGGGGCGCTCAGTGAGGGCGGCCCTGACGACCGCGTGTTCGACGCGCTCGTGCTCGCCGGCCCCGTCGTCGTGCTCGCGCTCACCACGTTCGGCCGCGAGGCGGCGACGACGGCGCTCGCGGCCGCCTACCTCCTCGCGTTCCTCGGATACGTCTGCCTCCGGGGGGTCCGGCGCACGACCGGGAGCGACAGCACTTAACTGACTGGGCGGCGCTCGCTCGCCCATGTACATCGTCGTCGTCGGCGCGGGCCAGATCGGCTCGCAAGTGCTCGACCTCGCGACCACCACGGCGAACGAGGTCGTCGTCATCGAGCGCGACCCGGAGGTCGCGGAGGAAGCGAGCCGCGAGTACGACTGCCTCGTGTTGAACGGGGACGCGACCGACCGCGCCATCCTGGAGGACGCGGGGGCCGACCGCGCGGACGCGGTCATCTGCACGACCGACGAGGACGCGACGAACCTGATGGTGTTGTTCCTCGCGAAGGAGTTCGAGATACCCTCGCTGGTGACGGTCGTGCAGGACCCCGACCACATGGACATCTTCCGGCGGGTCGGCGCGACCATCCTGGAGAACCCCCAGCGCCTCATCGCCCAGTATCTCTTCCGCGCGGTGCAGCGCCCGGCGGTCGAGGACTTCATGGAGCTCGGCGGGGACGCGGAGATATTCGAGACGACCGTAGACCCGGACGCACCCATCGCGGGGATGACGCTGCGGGAGGCGGGCGAGAGCGGACTGCTCGGCGACGACGTCCTTCTCGTCGCCATCGACCGGGGCGCGGACGAGGATATCGTCACGCCCCGCGGCAACACCCGGGTGGCGGCGGGCGACGTCGTCACGGTGTTCTCGCGGGTCGGGATGACCGACGACGTCGTCGGGACGTTCGCGGGCCCGCGCGAGCAGCGCGCGTGACGCCGGGGGTCGGTCACTCGGCCCGGAACGGACGGAGCGCGGCCGCGGGGACGCCGTGCGTCGAGAAGAGTTTCACGCGGTCGCCGGGGGAGAGCGTGGTGTCGCCGTTCGGGGTGACGCTCGTCCCGTCGCGTTCGAGCGCGACGACGAGGACGCCCTCGTCGATGTAGCCGTCCGCGTTCGCTTCCTTCAGGGTGCGGCCGGCCACTGGCGCGTCCGGGGCGACGGTGACCGTGACGACTTCCTCCTCGGCGGCGATGCCGAGAGCGCCGTCGTCGATGCCGACGTCGGCGTCGGGTTCTCCGGGGCCGAATGCGTGGTAGGCGTGGTGGTGTTCGGCGCGCATGAGGTCCTCGTCCTCGATGTCGACGCCGAGGTTGGTGAGCTTTCGAGCGATGCGCGAGAGGTCGGCGGTGTCGGTGCCGACGGCTTTCACGAGGAGGTTCCCCGTCCCGGTCATCGCTTCGCGGACGTTGACGACGCCGGGGACGCCGAGAACTTGGACGGCGAGACGGTCCTGATCGGCGACGGACGTGGTGCAGCGCAGGAGATTGGTGAGGCGTCCGTCGAGGCGTTCGTAGTCGACGTCGGCGTGGTAGCCGCGGAGGACGCCGGCGTCTTCGAGTTTCTCGATGCGGTTGCGGACGGTACCGGGTGAGACGTCGCAGTCGCGGGCGATGTCGGCGGCGGTCGCGTTCCGGGCGTCTTCGGAGAGACGGTAGACGATCCGTTCGTCGAGTTCGTCGAACTCGAAAGCCATACTTGCGGGACGTCCGGGTTCGGCAAATCCGTTCCGGTCTGAGCCCACTATATTCCTTATTCCTGAATATATTGAGTCTGAATTTCTTTATCCGTCTCTAACCGAGAGTTTTATGCGCTAAACGAAATCACATTCGAGTATGCGACAGCCGACCGCGAACGGCGACGGAGGGACGCGATGAGCGACGCGTCCGGGAGCGTCGAGACCGAACTCTCCCGCGACATCGGCATCGTCGGCGCCGTCGCCATCGGCGTCGGGACGATGATCGCCGCGGGCATCTTCGTCCTCTCCGGCCTCGCCGTCTCCAACGTCGGCGCGGCCGCCATCGTCGCGTTCCTCCTCGCCGCCATCGTCGCCTCATTCACCGCCTTCGCGTACGCCGAGTTCGCGTCCATCTACCCCGAGAGCGGCGGCGGCTACATGTACGTCGCGAACGTCTTCGACACCGACCTCACCTACATCGTCGGCTGGTCGATGATCCTCGGCTATCCGGCCTCCGCCGCGTTCTACCTCGCCAGCTTCTCCGACTGGTTCTACCGCTTCATGTACCCCGCGCTCGCCATCCCCGACGCCGTCCCATACTGGCTCGCCGGCCTCACCATCCTCGCCATCCTCGTCGGCGTCAACCTCAAGGGCACCGAGGAGACGGGGATGGTGCAGATACTCGTCACCGGCATGAAGGTCGCGCTCATCGCGCTCTTCCTCTACGGCGGCCTGCAGGCGTTCGACGCGGGCGCCGTCTCCGCGTCGCTCGCCGCGAACGTCACGCAGGTCCGCGACATCGGCCTGACGAGCGCGCTCGTCTTCATCACGTTCTTCGGATTCGAAGCCATCGCGACCAACGCCGAGGAGATAAAGGAACCGGGCAAGACCGTGCCCCGCGCCATCTTCTTCAGCATGGGCTTCGTGACGGACGTCTACGCCCTCGTCGTCCTCGTCATCGTCATCGCCATCCACGACCCCCAGTTCCTCACGTTCCTCGCGGAGAAGGCCGGGCTCGAAAGCGCCGGTGCCGCCGAACAGTTCATCGCGTCGAACGGCGAGATCGCGATGGGGCGCGCCGCCCAGTACTACCTCGGGGAGGTCGGGTTCTACGTCGTCATCGTCGGCGCGCTCCTCTCGATGCTCTCCGCCGCCAACGCCACCATCCTCGCCGGCTCTCGCGTGAAGCTCGCGATGGCGCGTCGCGACCACCTCCCCAGCCAGTTCGAGGACCTCCACCCCTCGCTCAACACCCCCTACAAGTCGGTGCTGCTCACCGGCGGGCTCATCCTCTTCTACATCGTCGTCTTCACCGTCGTCTTCGGCGCGCCGCCCGGCAGCGAGGGCGGGGCGTCCGCGATACATCTCGCGGGCTTCACGTTCCACCTCGGCCTGGAGGCGCTCACCCACTTCGCGGACTTCATGCTCCTCGGCGGCCTCGTCGTCGTGAACCTCGCCGTGATCCGTTCCCGGCAGAAGTATCCCGACATCGACCGCGGGTTCGAAGTGCCGTTCGTCCCGTGGCTCCCCATCGTCGCGGTGCTCGCGAACCTCGTCCTCCTCCTCAACGTCAGCCCGACGAGCTTCGCCATCGGCGTGCTCGCAGAAGTCATCGGCGTCGGATTCTGGTTCGGCGTGCTCGCCGGTGAACGGGGAGCGCCTGCCGAGAGCGAGACCCCCACCGTCATCAGCGAACACCAGCCGAGCGAGCGCGACTACCGCGTCGTCGCCCCCATCGCGAACCCCGACCACGTCGAACAGCTCATGCAGACGGCCGACGACCTCGCGAAGGCGAACGACGGGGAGGTGCTCGTGATGTCTGCGGTCGTCCTCCCGGATCAGACCCCGCTCTCGGAGGGCCGAAAGTTCGTCGGCGAGAAACGCGAGGTGCTCGACCGCGCGATGCGGGTCGCCGAGGACGCCGACGTCCCGGTCAGCGGCGTCGTTCGCATCGCCCACGACCCCGCGGACGCCATCCTGAACACGGCCGCACAGCACGAGGCCGACGCGGTCCTCATGGGGTGGAGCGGGAAGACGAACCGCCGACGCGACGTCGTCCTCGGTACCACCGTCGACGAGGTGGCGACGGACGCCTCCTGTGACGTCTTCGTCGAGGAAGCCGCCGGGTTCCGCCCGGACATCGACACCATCCTCCTGCCGGCCGCGGGCGGCGTGAACGCCGAGATATCCGCGGAGGCCGCGGCCGCCGTCGCCCGCACCGAGGACGCGACTGTGCGCGCCGTGAACGTCGTTCCGACGGACGCGAGCGACGCGGAGCGACGTGCGGGCGAGGAGACGCTCGCCGCCGCCCGGGAGACGCTCGGCGACGTCCCCGTGGAGACGGCGCTCGTCGAGAGCGACGACGTCGCGGACGCCATCGTCGCCGCCACCGAGGACGCCGACTTCACCGTCATCGGCGCGACGCAGGAAGGGCTCTTCGAGCAGGTCGTGTTCGGCACGGTCCCCGAATCGGTCGCGAAGCGCGCTGAGGGCCCCGTTCTGATGGCGAAACGCGCCAGCGGCGTCCGAACCCGCCTCGGCAGTCTCCTCCGCTAACCATAGGTCAGTACGCTTTTGTCGCTCACTCTCGTCGCCCGGAGTAATGAGCGAATCCGGCAGTGACGGGAACGTCGAGACAGAGCTATCGCGCGACATGGGGTTGCTCCCCATCACGTTCATCGGCGTCGGCGCGATGATCGGCGCCGGCGTGTTCGCCCTCACGGGGCAGGCCGCCGGCCTCGCCGGCCCCGCGCTCCTCGTGGCGTTCTTCCTCAACGGTATCGTCGCCTCCTTCACCGCGATGAGCTACGCCGAACTGGGCGCGGCGTTCCCGCGCTCGGGCGGCGCGTACAACTGGGTGACGGAGGCGCTCCCCCGCCCGTGGGGATTCTTCACGGGCTGGGCGAACTGGTTCGCGCAAGCCGTCGCCTGCGCGCTCTACGCCGTGACGTTCGGCGTCTTCTTCATGGCGTTCCTCAGCATCATCGTCACGGGCGGGGCGACCACCGAGGGCGCGCACTTCCTCGGCATCGCCCAACACCTCTGGGCGAAGGGGCTCGCCGCCGTCGTCGTCGCGCTCTTCGGCTACATCAACTACCGGGGCGCGGAGGAGACGGGCACCATCGGCATCGTCGTCACGAGCGCGAAGATCATCATCCTCGGCCTCTTCGTGCTCTTCGGCGCGCTCGCCACCTTCCAGAACCCGAACTGGACGGCGAAGTTCATCGGCGAACACGGCTTCTTCGCCACGGGCGCGTCCGGCGTGATGGCCGCGATGGGCTTCACGTACGTCGCCTTCGAGGGATACGACATCATCGTCCAGTCCGGCGAGGAGGTCATCGATCCGGGCACGAACATCCCGAAAGCCATCTTCTACTCGATAATCGTCGTCATCCCCATCTACATCCTCGTCGCGTTCGCCGCGCTCGGCGGCATCGACGTCACCCAGCACATCCTCGAACTCGCCGGCCTCACGGACCCGGCCACGCCGACGTACGTCATCCTCGGGAATCTCGGCGAACTCGGCATCATCCAGGCCGCCGGCCAGTTCGTCCCGTACGGCCTCCCGCTCCTCCTGCTCGCCGGTCTCGCCGCGACGATGAGCGCGCTGAACGCGACGCTCTACGCCTCCTCGCGAATCGCGTTCTCGATGAGCCGGGACAAGCTCCTGCCGGACCCGCTCTCCACCATCCACCCGGCGACGCGCTCGCCGCACTACGCCATCGCCGTCTCCGCCGTCCTCATCGGCGTGATGGCCATCTCCCTGCCGATCAACTCCGTCGCGTCCTCCTCCTCGGTGATGTTCCTCCTGCTGTTCTCGATGGTGAACGTCGCGCTCATCGCGATGCGCGCGAACCGCCCGGACCTCGAACGTCCGTTCGAGGTGCCCGGCTTCCCGTACACGCCCGCGCTCGGCGTGATCTTCCAGCTGATCCTCGCGCCGTTCCTCCTGCAGTCGCTCGGCCTCGGGTTCGGCGAGGAGGGCTTCATCTCGCTCGTCACGCTCGCCATCTGGTTCGCCATCGGCATCGCCGTCTACTACGGCTACAGCGAGGAGCGCGAACGCGAGCGCATGGAGGAGCAGGCGCCGACGGTCCTCCACGAGCGCGCGCCGACCGAGCGCGAAGAACAGATCCTCGTCCCCATCGCGGACCCCGAGCACGCCGACCAGTTCATGCGGACTGCCGTGGACATCGCGAAGGAGCGCGACGCCGAGATTCTCGTGATGAGCGTCGTCACCGTCCCGCAGCAGACCCCGCTGGACGAGGGCCGCGAGTTCGTCGACGAGAAGCGCGAGGTGCTCCGCGAGGCGATGCAGGTCGCGGAGGACGCGGACGTCCCGGTGAACGGCACCGTCCGCATCGGCCACGACGTCGCGCAAGCGATCCTGAACACCATCGAACAGCAGGACAGCGACGCCGTCCTCGTCGGCTGGCGCGGCCGCTCGCGCCGCCGCGACTTCGTGCTCGGAAGCAACCTCGATCAGATCGTCACGGACGCGGACTGCGACGTGCTCGTCGAGAAGGTCGGGCCCGCCGCGGACGTCGAGGAGATATTCCTCCCGACCGCCGGCGGCCCGCACGCCGACCTCGCCGCTGAAGTCGCGCGCGCCATCGCCCGCTCCGAGAGCGCGGCCGTCCACGTCTCCCACGTCGTCTCGCCGAACGCCGACGAGGCCGAGCGCGAGGACGCGGAGGCCCGCGTCGCCGACACGATGGACGTCCTCGAAGACGTCGACGCGGAGAGCCGCCTGGTCGGGGGCGACGACGTCGCGGACGCCATCGTCGCCGAAGCCGGCGAGTACGACCTCACGGTCATCGGCGCGACCCGCGAGAGCCTCCTCCAACAGCTCACCTTCGGCGCGATTCCGGAGGAAGTCGGCCGGCGCGTCGAGACGACGGTCATCATGACCAAGCGCAACCTCGGGATCACGAGCCGGCTTCAGCGGTGGTTCAGCCGAACGTAAGTGAGGCTGAACTCAGCGAACGGCGCGCGCTATCGCACGCCGTTCGCGCTAGTCTCCCGAACGTAAGTGAGGCTGAACTCAGCGAAGCTTTGCTTCGCGCTGGTTTCGCGAGCGAGAGTTCTGTGACCGTAA
>JBDGUG010000056.1:0-1660 GCA_042216135.1 Halarchaeum sp.
TAGGCGATAGACCCGAGAATAGTTCGACGAACGTCTACGTCTCTCGGAGGCCGCGTTTCGCTGGTCGTCGATACGCCGAACGGATCGACAGGATATTCGAGCGCGTGTGGCGGATCGGGAAGCGGATGGCGCGATTCGGCCGGTGCGTGAACGCCACGGGGTCGACGACGGACGACGCGCGTCGATAATCGGCGGATGACGGGCGCGCTGGCGCGCGTCGATGCGTCACGCCGGGGGAAGAACGCGGTTCGACGAGAGAAATGTTCGACGTCCGTCGAGCCTTCAGATGGATTCGATCCGGTGGTAGCCCTCGTCGAGCGCCCGCGCGTCCTCCTCGAGGAGCGCGACGACGAGGTAGTCGGGGAACGCGTCGAAGTAGTCGACGAGGGCGGCGATGCGGTCGGAGTCGATGGCTTCGAGCGAGTCGAGGAGCATGAACGGGCACGCCTCGTAGACCTCGTGCACGAGGTAGCCCGCGAGCGCGAACACGAGACCGACGACCTCGCGCTCGGACTCCGAGAGGTGATCCACCGTGTCCTCGTACGCGCGCCCGTCATCGGTCTGTCGGACGACGTGGAGGGCGAACGCGCTCGCCGACTCGCCGCCGTCGCGGCCGGTCCGCTCGATCCAGATGCGGTCGAGGTTGTCGTACGCGAGTCGGTCGAGCAGGCGCGCCATGTGGTCGTTGAACGACTCGACGGCGTCGTCCTCCATGCGCTCGACGCGCGTTCGGAGGTCGGTGATGTCGGCGGCGACGCGTTCGCGTTCGGCCTCGAGGTCGGGGAGTTCCGCGAGCGTCGCCTCGACGTCCTCGCGCTCCGACTCGACCTCTGCGAGTTCGTCCGCGAGGCGGTCGCGCTCGAACTCCAACTGGGTGACCTCGCGGTGCGCGGAGAGCACGTCGCTCTGCGCCGCGGCTTCGAGGTCGTTCACGCGGTCCTCGGCGGCCGCGATCCGATCGTCGAGGTCGCTCGCGCGCTCGTCGAGTTCCGCGATCCGCTCCTCGCTCGCCGCGAGTTCGGCCTCGAGGTCGTCGACGCGCGCCTCGTGGCGTTCGCGCTCGCTCGCGCGCTCGTCGTGCGCGCGCTTCTCGTCGCGCAGGGAGTCGATGCGGTCCGCCAGGTCGCGGCGCTCGGCCTCCTTCTCCTGACGGAGCGAGCGGATCCGTTCCAGCGTCCCGCCGATGGCGTCGCGTTCGACCTCGCTCCCGCACGTCCAGCAGACGGTCCGGTCTTCGACGAGACGGTCGGTGACGGCCCCGTCCGCATCAGTGAGCGCGCCCCGGACTTCGGGGTGTTCGCCGTCGAGCATCTCCTCGTTGAACTGGA
The DNA here is from genome assembly GCA_042216135.1 of Halarchaeum sp. Taxonomy (GTDB): domain Archaea; phylum Halobacteriota; class Halobacteria; order Halobacteriales; family Halobacteriaceae; genus Halarchaeum. The sequence continues at coordinate 1,329 of JBDGUG010000056.1, forward strand.
CGATGCGCTGGAGTTGGTTGATCGTGGCGTCGAGCGACTGGCGGCGGTCGCGGAGCGACGAGATGTCCGCTTCGAGCGCGGCGCGCTCCGCGTCCGACGCCGGGTCGAGCGCTTCGAGCGCGTCGCGGTGTTCGGCCAAGTCCGCGCGGTAGGCGTCACGGCTCTCTCGCTCGGTCTCGCGTTCGAACTCGACGTCCTCGCGTTCGTCGCGCAGTTCTCGGAGCGTCGCCATCGCCTCGTCGAGTTCGTCCTGCGTGGTGCGCGACTCCGCGACGTCCCCGTCGAGCGCGTCGAGTTCGTCTCGCTTCGCGGACAGTTCGTCTCGCTTCGCG
>JBDGUG010000056.1:1760-8127 GCA_042216135.1 Halarchaeum sp.
CCCGTCGAGCGCGTCGAGTTCGTCTCGCTTCGCGGACAGTTCGTCTCGCTTCGCGTCGAGGTCGGCTTCGAGCGCGTTCGCCTCCTCGTTCAGTTCGGCGAGGCGGCCGCGCTTCTCCGTGACGCGCTCGATTCGCTCGTCGAGGCGGCGGCGCTCCGATTTGAGCGACGTGATTTCCGCGCGTATCTCGTCCGTGTCGACGGGACGCATGAGTATCTCGCGGAGGTCACCGCCCGTCATCGCGGCCTGCCGCGCCGGGTTGTCCTCGAGGACGAACGCGAAGAGGTCGGCGAGCGTCGAATCGTCGAGGACGGGGTCGCCGGAGAAGACGACGCGGCCGTCGCGCCGTTCGAGGTGCCGGACGTACCGGTCGTCGCCGAGCGAGAGTTCGACGCGGCCGGACTCGGCGTCTCCCTTGAGCGAGGCGTTCTCGCCGCCGGTGGCGGCGATGAGCGCCTGGAGGAAGGACGTGCGGTTCGTCGCGTTCCGCCCGCTCAGCACGTTCGTTCCGCGGACGAGTTCGACCTCGGTCCGGTCGATGCCGCCGATATTCTCGACGGCGACGCGCACCGTCTCGCGGGGCGCCTGGTGGCTCACGGGACACCTCCCGCGGCGGGCGTCGTCGCGGGCCGGCGGCCGGCGGCGGGCATCCGACCGCGCGCGCGGAACCGCGCGAGCAGCGGCCGCCGTGGCGTGTCGGTGGGTTCGTTCATACGCGCTCTCGGCGCTCGCGGACCTTCAGCGTTTATGCTGTCCGCTGGAGGGGGCGTGGCGGGACGGCGAGCGCGTCGCTATCGCTCGATGCGCGAGAGGCGGTCGCCGATGGTCGACTTGAGCGCGCCGAACTCGCCGCCGATGCGGACGATCTGATAGCCGTCCTCGATGGCCTGCGTCGCGTCCTCGGGGTCGTTCGCGATACAGCCGACGGGGACGTCGGCGTCGAGGCAGGCGTCTCGGATCTCCGTGATCTGGTTCTGAACGTCCGGGTGGGTCTTCTCGTTCGGGTGGCCCATCTGGACGGAGAGGTCGGAGGGCCCGATGAAGACGAAGCCGAGTTCGGGGACGGAGAGTATCTCCTCGAGTTCGTCGACGGCGGTCGTCTTCTCTATCATCACGCCGAGGCAGACGTTCTCGTCCTCGCTCTCGATGTAGTTCTCGGCGTGCCCCCACGCGCTCGCGCGGGATCCGGACTTGCCGCGCTCGCCGGGTTCGTCCTCGTAGACGAAGCGCGTCGCCTCGACGGCGTCGCGGACTTCGTCGGCGGAGTCGACGCGCGGGACGAGGAGGTTCCGGACGCCGGCGTCGAGGGACTTGCGGATGAGCGCGGGGTCGGGACCGGGGATGCGGACGAACAGTTCGGTGCCGCCGACGTCCGCGGCCCGCGTCAGGTCCTGGAGGAGGAGGCTGTCGTGGGGGCTCGGGCCGCCGTGCTCGAAGTCGAGCCAGACGAAGTCGACGCCGAGTTCGCCGTAGAGTTCGACGACGGACGGGGAGAACGTGTCCCCGCACGCGCCGAGGACGGCGTCACCGCTTTCGATCGCTTCTCGAAGGGAGTTGTGTTGATCCATAATGTCGTGTGGTGTGAGTGGTGTCGAATCCCCCACCGTGGGTCGTCGCGGCGGCCGCCGCGAGTGTCGGCGGACGGGCGAGGTTACTCCTCGTCGTCGTCCTGGACCATCTGGAAGCGGCGGCCGTCGGGGTCGCGGAAGTTCGTGATGGTGCGGCCCGTGTGCTCGACGTAGTAGGGGTCGGTCACCTGGTCGACGTTGTCGTCGTCCTTGAGTTCCTCGGTGATCTCTTCGATGTTGTCGACGGCGTACGCGATGTGGTTGATGCCGGGGACTTCCTCGCCGTCGACGGTGTGAATCTCGAACAGCGGCCCGTCGCCGTCGCTCGGGACGAGTTCGAAGGACTCGCCGTGGTGGGTGGTGCGGCGCTTCTCCTCGTAGCCGAGCGCCTTCAGGAAGTTCGCCATCTCTTCCGCGTCGCTCGCCTCGATCTCGATGTGGTCGATATCTCCAAGCACAGGCGAACCTCGCAGCGACTGATATTTAACGATATCGTTGTCTTCACGTCGGAGAGCGGGCGTGACCGCCGTACGGCGCATAGAATAACAGACGTACTGTTGTTATCTATATGTGCGTGGCGGTCTCGGGCGGACGCGAACCGCCGCGAACGCGGCCGTGCCGGACGCACGACGCCGTCACGCGCCGGTCCGCGGGTCGACGAACGGTGGCCGGACGAACGGCGGACGCGGTGGTGTGGGTGGTGGGGGTGCGAATCGCTCGGACGGGAGACGAGGCGCGGAAAAGAGACAGCGGCCGTCGGGCGCGCTCAGTAGAAGACGCGTTCCTTGGACTCGATGGCGCCGATCCACTGACGGTCGTCGAGGTCGGTCTCCTTCCAGCGGACCGGCTCCCAGTTGGCCTCGAAGGTGAAGTAGCCGCCGGCGTTGAACTCGATGCGGTGGCCGGTCGCGGGGTCGCGGACGTAGAGGAACTTCCCGCGGGAGATGGAGTGCTGGCCGATGCCGTCGGTGGGGATGTCGAGTTCGTTCATCGCGTCGTGCGCGTCGTAGAGGTCGTCGGCGGTCGTGACCTTGTACGCGGTGTGGTGGACGGCGGGCGGGTTGTCGCCCTCGTCCTCGACGATGGCGAGGTCGATTTTCACGCCGCACGCGGAGAGGAACGTCCCCCAGCGAGAGCCGTCTTCGCGGTCGTAGGACTCCTGGACTTGGAGGCCGACGACGTCCTTCAGCCACTCGACGAGTTCGTTCGCGTCCCGATCCCAGATCTGGACGTGGTCGATGCGCTGGGGCGCGATGGGGTTCGTCTTCGTCCGATCGTAGGGCTTGTTCCGGAGTTTCGAGCGCTTCTCCTCGGGGGGTTCCGGCATCGTCATCGTGTCGTGAAACTCGAATCGCTGGCCGGTCGGCGTCTCGAATCGGATCGCGCGGCCCTGCCCGGCCTCCGCGCCCTCGTCGACCCACGTCACGTCGACGCCCTCGTCCGCGAGGAGGTCGGCGTACGCGTCGAGGTGTTCGGGTTCCTCGGTCTGCCAGCCGATGTGGTCGATGCCGGGTTCGTCGGCGGGCGTGAGGCTGAGGGAGTGGTGGCTGAACTCGTCGATGCCGCGGAGGTAGACCGTGCCGTCCTGTCGTTCGACCTCTTCGAGGCCGACGGCGTCGTGGAAGAATTCGAGCGAGGCCGCCAGGTCGTCGGTTTCGAGCGCGATGTGGCTGATTCGTGCGAGTTCGGGTTCTGCCATACGTCGAGTGCTGTCGGGCGACGGCAAAAACCTGTCCACGTCCCCCGCGAAATAGGATAACAGCAGTACGGCTGTTATTCTTTTATTCGTCTGCGCAGGGGCACCCGCCCTGGTCGAGGAGCGTCTCGACGTCGTACTGCGATCCGCAGGACTCGCAGACCACCTGCACGTCCACGTAGACCCGGAACGCGTCGAGCGACAGGTGATCCGCGTCGTCGAGTTGGTCGAGTCGGCTCTCCGTGATCGTTCGCACGCGACTGTCGAGACGGCGGATGGTCCGCCGACTCGACTCCACGGGCGACCCGGCGTCCGCGCCGTGCTCGACGTCCTGGACGTCGCGGAGGTACGTCCGGATGGACTGATAGGAGACGAAGTCGTCGAGGAGCTGTTCCGTGTCCACGCCCGCGCGTTCGAGGCGGCGCTTCGCGCGCGTCTGCTCCGCGCGCCCGACGTCGTCCGCCGTCAGGAGTCGGTAGACGTTCTCCACCTCGCCGTCGAGGCTCTGCAGGCCGACGGCGCGCATCCGCGTCTCGAGGAGGCGCTGATTGAACGCGGTGGCGAGTTCGCGGAGGCTCATCCGGTCGTCGTCGTCCCGCGTCCACCGCGCCGCCATCTCGTCGCCGAACGCCTCGATGTCGTACGTCGCGAGGACGCGCGCCACCTTCCCGTCCACCGCGCGCCCCTGGGTGTCCTCGGTCACGACGTCCCCTTGCGCGCGCAGCGGTATAGGCGTCACCCCGCGACGGCCGGTGCGGGCGCGGCGTTACGAGTCGATGTCGCCCTCGCCGACGACCTGGAAGCGGCGGCCGTCGGGATCGCGGAAGTTCGTGATGGTGCGGTCGGTCTGCTCGACGTAGTACGGGTTCGACACCTGATCGACGTCCGCGGCGCGCAGGTCGGCGGTAGCTTCCTCGATGTCGTCGACGGCGAACGCGATGTGGTTGATGCCCGGCGTCTCCTCGCCCTTCACCGTGTGGACCTCGAAGACGGGGCCGTCACCGTCGCTCGGGACGAGTTCGAAGGACTCGCCGTGGTGTTCCGTGCGGCGGTGCTCCTCGTAGCCGAGTTTCTTCAGGAACGCCGCCATCTCGGACGCGTCGCTCGCCTCGATCTCGATGTGGTCGATGTCTCCGAGCATGCCTATGCAGAGCGGGCAACGCCATCAAGGTTCTTTCGGTCGGGTCGACGCATCGAGAGAACCGTGCGCGCGGGAGCGGTCGTCGAGATGAGTCCGTGCCGGTTCGGACGCGAGGCGCATCTGTCACGAAAAAAGGGCACCTTCTTCTACCGGTCTCCTGTAGCCGGGGACGACCATGACCGACACACCTCCCGACGGTCCGACCGGGGACGCAGTCCACGCGGGCGAGCGATTCCTCACGTCGCTCGCCGAGCACGGCGTCGAACGCGTCTTCGCGAACTTCGGCACCGACCACACGCCGCTCATCGAGGCCGCCGCCCGCCTCCGCGAGCGCGGCGAACCGATCCCCGAGACGGTGACGAGTCCGCACGAGTTCGCGGCGCTGAGCGCGGCGCACGGCTACGCGGCGATGACGGGGACGGCGCAGGCGGTCATCGTGCACGTGGACGTCGGCACGCAGAACCTCGGCGCGGCGATGCACAACGCCCATCGCGCCGGGGCGCCCGTCTTCGTCTTCTCCGGCCTCGCACCGGTCACCGACGACCCCGCGCGCGGCGGCCGGGACAACCCCGTCCACTACAAGCAGGACGTCTTCGATCAGCCGGGAATCGTCCGCGAGTACTGTCGGTGGCTGGACGAGTATCGGGCGCCCGCGGACCCGGAGACGACCGTGATCCGCGGCCTCGAACGCGCGAACGCGGAGAAGCAGGGGCCGGTGTACGTGAGCGCGACGCGCGAGTCGCTCGAAGCGGAGGTGCCGCGGGCCGAGGGCGGCAGTCCCGGGCCGCGCGACCTCGGACCGGGTCCGGCGGACGCAGCGACGGTGGCGGAGATCGGCGACGCGGTCGAAGCGGCGGACGCGCCGTTGGTCGTCACGAGCGACCTCCCGACCGGCGACGACGGCGACGACGTGGACTCGCTCGTCGAGTTCGCGGAGCGCGCGGGCGCGGGCGTCGTGGAGTTCCGGCCGGTCGCGCTCTCCTTCCCGCGCACCCACCCGCTCCACGTCGGTTTCGACCCGTCCGCGATGTTCGACGTCGCGGACCTCGTCGTCGTCGCCGGGGCGGACCTCCCGTGGCTCCCCTCCAGCGGCGGCCCCGACGGGGACGCGACCGTGATCCAACTCGACGCCGACCCGTCGAAGGCGCACTATCCGCACTGGTCGTTCGACGTGGACCGGTCGGTCGCCGCGGACCCCGCGGGGACGCTCGCGCTCGTCGCGGATCGCCTCGACCCGAACGCGGTCGACCCGACGGAGACGGTCTGGGCGGCCCGCCACGAGGAGCGCGTGGCCGAACGCGAGGCCTCGGTCGCGGCCGACCGCGAGGACGAACGGCTCACCGCGGACGTCGTCTCCGCGACCCTCGCCGACCTGCTCGACGACGACGCGGTGTTCCTCGAAGGACTGGTGACGAACGCGGGGTCCGCGCTGGAGAACGTCCCCCTCGACCGGCCGGCGAGCCAGCTCGGCCGCGGCGGCGCGGGGCTCGGGTGGGCGCCGCCCGCGGCCGTCGGCGTGAAGCTCGCGCGGCCCGAACGCGACGTCGTCGCCGCCGTCGGCGACGGCTCGTACGTCTTCTCGAACCCGACCGCGTCGGCGTGGATGGCGGCGGACGCGGGCGCGCCGACGCTCACCGTCGTCTACAACAACCGGTCGTGGAACGCCGTGAAGCGCGCGACGACGCGCCAGCACCCCGAGGGGCGCGCGGTCGCCGAGGGCGTGCCGGAGAGCCAGTTCCGAACGCCGCTCGACCTCTCCGCGCCCGCGAGCGCGGCGGGCGCGTTCACGCGCCGCGTCACGGCGTACGCCGACCTCGAAGGGACGCTCCGCGAGGCGCTCGACGCGACGCGCGACGGCACCCCCGCCGTCGTGGACGTCGCGCTTGACCGGCATTAGAATAGTAGTATATAAGCAATATTATCGATGCGCGCGCTCGACGGAGAGACCGTCAAATACCCCAT
>JBDGUG010000003.1:0-8032 GCA_042216135.1 Halarchaeum sp.
GGGATGCGCGGCCGTAATGCGAACGTACCGGAGCGGAATCGACGCGTTCGAGCGGGCCTGACGCGGTCAGTACTCGGTCTCCCCGCGTTCGCCGAGGTGTCGGTCGATGGCGTCGGTCACGGCGACGGCGAGGACGGCGCCAACCGCGACGGAGGCGACGACGACGCCCCACGTCCAGAGGGGGAGCGGGACCGCGCCGAAGAAGCGCGCGAGCGGCGTGTAGAGGGTGGCGAGGAAGGCGACGAGCGGCCAGAGGAGCGAGTAGTTCACGAGCGGGTTGACGAACACGCTCGCCCAACGCCACCCTTCGTCCCATCGGATCGTGACGATCCGGATGGCGTGCGAGAGGCCGAGCCAGACGAATATCGCGGTCTGCGCGAGCGCGAGGTCGCCGGTGACCCCGACGACGGTGGACGGGCCCGAGGAGAGCGCGAGCACGGCGAAGAAGGTGACGAAGGCCGTGGCGACTTTCACCGCGCCGATACCGCCCAGGAGGTACCAGATGCGTCGCGTCAGGATGCTCTCGTGACGGCCCGTGGGCTTCTTCTCCATCACGTCCGCGTGCGGGGGGTCGCTGCCGAGGGCCATCGCGGGGAAGACGTCCGTGGCGAAGTTCACCCAGAGCAACTGGAGCGCGCGGAGCGGCGTGAACCCCAACAGCGAGGAGAGGAAGACGAGCGCGACCTCGAAGACGTTCGCCGTGAGCAGGTAGTTCACGGTCTTGCGCACGTTCCCGAGCACCGTTCGGCCGTATCTGATCGCGCTGACGATGGTGGGGAAGGCGTCGTCGAGCAGGATGATGTCCGCGGCGTCGCGCGTGATGTCGCTGCCGCGCTGGCCCATCGCGATGCCGACTTCGGCCGCTTCGATGGGCGGGACGTCGTTGACGCCGTCGCCCGTGATGGCGACGCGCTGGTCGAGACGGTGCAGCGCGTCCACCATCCGCATCTTCAGCGACGGGTCCATGCGCGCGAAGACGTTGTGCTCGGTGACGAGGACCTCTAATTCTTCGTCGCTGGCGCCTTCGACGTCCTCCCACGCCACCGCGGAGACGTCTCGAAACCCGCACTTCTGGGCGATTGCGACCGCGGTGGGTTTCGCGTCGCCGGTGATCATCTTCACGTCGATGCCGGCGTCGTACATCGTCCGAATCGCGTCACCGACGCCCTCGCGGGGCGGGTCCCACATCCCGACCGCTCCGAGGAAGACGTCGCCGTCGGTGTCGGGGCCGACGGCGTCGGCGTCGGGCCGATAGGAGAACGCGAGGTTCCGCAGGGCGTCCGCGGAGAACTCGTCGAGCGCGTCGGTCACGCGCGCCTTCCAGTCGTCGTCGAACGGCCGGGTCTCGCCGTCGACGAGCACCCTATCGCATCGCGCGAGGACGACCTCGGGCGCGCCCTTCGTGTACCGCACGGTTCCGTCGTCGGTGCGGACGAGCGATTGGGCCATCTCGTTCTCCGAGGAGAACGGCAGGAAGTCCTCGCGCGTCGCGTCCGCGCGGACGGCGTCCGCGTCGACGCCGCGGTCCGTCGCGAACGCGAGGAGGCCGACGTCCTCGGGGTCGCCGACGTACGGCGGGCCGGTCGTGCGGTCGTCAGAATCGGCCTCGCTGACGCCGTCCGCATCGTCGCCGGTCTCGGTCCGCTCGGCCTCGTTGGCGAGGACGGCACAACGGAGGAGTTCGGTGCCGCTCTCGGGGTCGAACGCGTCGCGCTCGACGGTGGCGACGCCGTCGCCGTCGGCGTCCGAGGGGACGAGGAGCTGGCGGACGCTCATCCGGTTCTCGGTGAGGGTGCCGGTCTTGTCGGTGCAGACGACGTCGACGCCGCCGACCGTCTCCAGGAGCGCGAGGTTCTTCACGAGCGCGTTCTCGTCGGCCATCTTGCGCATCGCGGTCGTCAGCGCGTACGTGACGGTGACGGGGAGGGCCGCTGGAATCGCGCCGACGATCAGCGCGGCGGCGAGCAGGAAGATGGAGAAGACGTCCTGGCCGTGCCACCAGAAGACGGCGGACGCGACGGCGACGAGCGCGACGGCGAGCTGTGCGATTCGCATCGCGGTGTCCCGCACTTCGTCGACGAAGGGCGCGCGCTCCTCGATGGACGCCCCGCTCTCCGCGATAGCGCCCCTCTCGGTGTCGCGTCCGGTCGCGACCACGAGTCCGACGCCCTCGCCGCGGGTCACGTGCGTGTTCGCGTACGCCATGTTCGCGCGTTCGGCGAGCGGGCGGTCCTCGCCGATGACGGCCGCGGACTTGCGCACCGTGGTGCTCTCGCCCGTGAGGACGGACTCCTGCAGTTCGAGGTCGTCGACGGCGACGAGGCGACAGTCCGCGGGGACCTTATCGCCCGCGCGCAGGAGGACGACGTCCCCGGGGACGACGTCCTCGGAGTCGATTTCGACGCGGTCACCGCCGCGCCGAACGGTCACCGTCGTCTGCATCATCTCCCGGAGCTTCTGGGCGGTGTGGACGGAGCGATGCTCCTGATAGGTGCCGACGGAGGCGTTGATCAGGACGATGCCGACGATGATGAGCGCGGTCGCGAGGCGCTCTATCGGCGCGTTCGGGGCGAGGAGGTACGCGCCGAACGAGACGGCGGCGACGGCTACCAAGAGCAGGGAGACGAACTCGGTGAGGTGCGTCCAAAAGAGCGAGAGCCACGACGGCGGCGGCGAGAGCTCTATCCGGTTCGGCCCGCGCTCGGCGAGACGGCTCGCCGCCTCGTCGGCCGACAGCCCCGTCACGGGGTCCGTGTCGAGTTCGGCTGCCGCCTCGTCGGCCGAGCGCCGATACCAGTCGGAGCGCATTCGTCCCCACCCTCGGGAGGGCGGCGTATAGCCGTTGAGCGTCTTCGCACCGGGCGCGAATCGGCTCCATCGGTTTCGTCAGGCTTTATTGCTGGCGCGAGTACTGGACGCATGGATCGACTGAAGCAGTCGCTGCTCGATGCGCCGATCATCGAGAAGGACGGCTATCACTACTTCGTCCACCCGATCAGCGACGGCGTCCCGATGCTCGAACCGGAGCTGCTGCGGGAGATCGTCATCCGCATCATTCGGAAGGCGGAGATCGAGAACGTCGACAAGATCGTGACGCCGGCGGCGATGGGCATCCACATCTCGACGGCGGTGTCGCTGATGACGGACATCCCGCTGGTCGTCATCCGCAAGCGCCAGTACGGCCTCGACGGCGAGGTGTCGCTCACCCAGCAGACGGGGTACTCGGAGTCGGAGATGTACATCAACGACGTCTTCGAGGGCGACCGCGTGCTCGTGCTGGACGACGTGCTCTCGACGGGCGGGACGCTGCGCGCCATCACGGACGCGCTGGCGCACATCGGCGCGGACGTCTCGGACGTGGTCGCGGTCATCAAGAAGGACGGCCCGAACGACTTGGACGAGACGGACGTGAACGTGAAGACGCTCATCAACGTGGACGTCGTGGACGGCGAAGTCGTCATCACCGACGAGCACGGCGACGACTGAGACGCGCACGCGGGCGGACGAGAGCGACGTGCGCGTCCGATAGCGGCGAGCGCTTCGACGGAGCGGGCTGTTTTTCGGGACGGGGCCGTAGGAGAGGCCGGTATGACCGACATCCTGTTCGTGGTCAGCGAGGAGGGGTACTGGGGCGAGGAGTGCGTGGAGCCGCTCACGACGCTCTCGGATCGCGAGGCGGACGTGACGGTGGCGACGCCGACCGGCGACCCGCCGGTGGTGGACGAGCGCTCCGTCGACCCGGATGAGGTCGGCGAGGAGACGGCGGCGCGCGTCCGCGAGGTCGCCGAGACGGACGAGCGTCTGAACGACCCGGATCCGATCGCGACGGCGGACGCGAGCGACTACGACGCGGTGGTCTTCCCGGGCGGTCACGGCACCGAGTGGGACGTGAACCAGGACCGGGACGCGCGGCGTCTCCTGCGCGAGACGGTCGCTGGCGACGACGGGAAGGCTCTCGTGGTCTGTCACGCGGTCGGCGTCCTCGCGTTCACCCGCGACGCCGATGGGGGGTTCCTCGTCGACGGACGCGACGTCACGGGCTTCCCGAACGCGTGGGAGGAGGGCATCGTGGACGAGTACGACCGCATGCCGGACGGCCGAAAGCTCCCGTACTGGGTGGAGGACGAAGTCGTCGCGGCGGGCGCGAACTGGGACGCCGAACTCGACGCGGACGTCTCGGTCACGGTCGACGGCGACCTGGTCACGGCCCGCGGCCCCGGATCGTCCGCCGCGGCGGCGGAGACGTTCGCGGACGAACTCGGCCTCTGATCGCGGCCGGATCGAGGTAGGAATCCCCACACGGCTCCGCGCTTCGCAAGTCTTAACTAGCGAACCGGACTACGAGATGGTAGCGGGATGGGATAGCCAGGAGATTCCGCCGGGCTCATAACCCGGAGATCGGTAGTTCAAATCTACCTCCCGCTACTCTCCTGCAACTATTCGTCGTGACGCTCGTCGTCACGACACTCGTGTGCGAGTGAGATAGCACGAGGTCGATTCTGAACTCAGTCAGACGAGGGAGGAGTCTGACGATAGTTCAAATCCACCTCCCGCTACTCTCCTGCCACCATCGTTTCTCTCGACGCCACTTCGTGACGAGCGAGGCGTTTCTTCGACGAAGTAGACTACACACAGACGCGTCTCTCGACGCGAGCGAGAGGAGGCGGCTTACTCGACGGTGAGCGAGGATTCGGACTTCTGGAGGACGGTGACGTCCTCGGCGTCGACGGTTTCGACGTCGAGCCAGTGCGGGACGTAGTTGCGCTCCTCGTAGTCGCGGAGTTCGTCCCGGTCGCCCATCACGCACCAGAGCTGGACGCGGTCGGGGCCGTGCCAGTCGCCGTTCCGGGAGATGCCGAAGAGGACCTTCTCGGCGCCGTCGTGCTCGATGACGGCGCCGTTGCGCACGCCGGGGTCCCCGTGGATGATGAGCCGCTTCATGCACGTGGCTTCCGCGGACAGGCGATTAAACGCTTCGCACTCGCGTCACGGGAGCCAGCGCACGAGGAACGCGCGAACGCCGGCGAGCGGGTCGGCGGCGCGGGTGAAGGAGACGACGGTGTCGCGGTCGATGCTGCCGGTTCCGTTCCAGACGACGGCGCTCGCGTTCGACCGGTCGCCGTAGGCGCCGTGGACGCGATAGCCGTCGGGCGCGCGGAGGACGAGGCGGTCGGCGCCGGGGTAGACGGTGCCTTCGCCGCCGGCGACGGGGAGGAGCGAGTGGGGGTCCTCGGCGCGGAAGGCGTCGAAGCGGACGACGCCGAGCGAGACGTGGGAGGTGTTCGGGGCGCGATAGGTGACGACGAGCGTGTCGCCGTCGACGCGGCTCGCGAGCGCGCGCGGCGAGTCGACGACGGTCCAGCGGCGCGCGTCGGCGACGACGGCGGCGCGGAGCGTGTCGTTCGCGCGGAGGGCGTCGGCGCCGCGTTCGAGTCGGACGCGCGCGGTCCACGTGGAGGTGCCGTTCGCGGCGGCCTCGACGTCGAGGGTGCTGTGCGCGCGTTCGACGGTGACGCCGTGGGTGGCGGCGGCCTCGTCGAGAGCGTCAGTGCAGACGCCGCAGGCGGGCCGGGGCGGGGCGCGCGCGGCCGCTGGGGCGGCGAGCGCGGCGACGACGAGGAGTGCGAGGAGGACGGTGCGGGCGCGGGCCATGGGGAGAGAACGGGCGCGGCGTCCGTATAGGCGGGGCCCGGTGAAGCGCTCGCTTCACACACGCGCGAGGCGGTCGGGCTCCGTGGGTGTGCGTGCGTGGCACGGCGGCGGGGGCGGGCGGGTCCGAACCGTGTGCATTTTAAGCGTCGGCGTCGAATCGACGCACAACAGAGCTGATTCGCTATGCAGATGCCACGACGATTCAACACCTACTGCCCGCACTGTAACGAACATCACGAACACGAGGTCGAGAAGGTCCGTTCGGGCCGCACGTCCGGCATGACGAAGGTCCAGGGCCGCCAGCGCAAGCGACAGACCTCCCGCATCGGGAACGCGGGTAAGTTCTCGAAGGTGCCGGGTGGGGACAAGCCGACGAAGAAGACCGACCTGAAGTACCGCTGCAGCGAGTGTGGGAAGGCCCACCTCCGCGAGGGATGGCGCGCGGGTAAGCTGGAGTTCCAGGAGTAACTATGTCCGGGAACTTCTTCCGCGTTCGCTGTCCGGACTGTGAGAACGAACAGGTCGTCTTCGAGAAGGCGTCCTCGCCGGTCGCGTGCGCCGTCTGCGGCACGACGCTCGCGCGACCCACCGGCGGGAAGGCCGACCTCGAAGCCGAGGTCACCGAGGTCGTCGAGGCCCGATGAAGTACGAGGGCTGGCCCGAGCAGGGCGAACTCGTCGTCGGCAAGGTCGACGAGATCGAGGACTTCGGGGTCTTCGTCGACCTCGAGGAGTACCGCGATAAGCGCGGGCTGGTCCACATCAGCGAGGTCGCGTCCGGCTGGATCAAGAACGTCCGCGATCACGTCCGCGAGGACCAGACGGTCGTCGCGAAGGTGCTGGACGTCGATCGCTCCTCCCAGCAGATCGACCTCTCGATCAAGGACGTCAACGACCACCAGCGCTCCGACGCGATCCAGGACTGGAAGAACGAGCAGAAGGCGGACAAGTGGATGGAGATCGCGTTCGGCGAGGACGTCTCGGACGAGCAGTTCCGCGACGTCGCGACCGCGCTCGTGAACGAGTTCGGATCGCTCTACGAGGGGTTCGAGCAGGCGGCGATCCACGGCGCGGACGCCCTCGACGGCCTCGACATCGACGACGACGAGGTCGAGACCATCGTGTCGACGGCGCGCGAGAACGTCTCCGTCCCGTACGTCACCGTGACCGGCTACGTCCACCTGGAGTCCCCCGCGCCGGACGGCGTGGACGACATCAAGGACGCGCTCCGCGCGGCGGAGGGCGAGGACGAGGTGCCCGACGAGGCCGACCTGGAAGTGACGTACGTGGGCGCGCCCGAGTACCGCATCCGCGTGGAGGCGCCGACGTACAAGACCGCGGAGGACGAACTGGAGACCGCGGCGGCGCGCGCCACCGAGAGCGTCGCGTCGGCGGGCGGGACCGGGGAGTTCCACCGCGAGCGCCAGCTCGAAGACGACGCGTAGATGCACGCGGACATCCGGGTGTGTCGCGAGCACGACCGCCCGGTGTACACGCTTTCTGATCGGTGTCCGGAGTGCGGTGAGCCGACGGAGAACAGCGCGCCGGCGCCGTTCGATCCGGCGGACCCGTACGGCGAGTACCGACGTAAACTTAAGCGGCGCGTCCGCGACTAGCGGGTATGGACGAAGTCGACATCGAGGCGGTCGCTGACGTCGAACTCGACGACCCGGTCCTCATCGAGGGACTGCCCGGCGTCGGCCACGTCGGAAAGCTGGTCGCGGAACACCTCATCAGCGAGTGCGAGGCGACGCTGGTGCGTCGCGTCTACTCGGAGTTCTTCCCGCCGCAGGTGACGGTGGACGAGGACGGCGTCGCGTCGCTCGCGGACGCCGAGTTCCACGCCATCGAGACGGAGGGCCGCGACCTGCTCGTGCTGACGGGCGACCATCAGGCGACGGAGAACGCCGGCCACTATCGGGTGACGGAGGCGTTCCTCGACGTCGCGGACGAGTTCGACGTCGCGGAAGTGTACGCGCTCGGCGGCGTCCCGACGGGCGAACTCGTCGACGACCACGCCGTCGTCGGCGCCGTCGGGAACGCGGACGACATAGAGCGCCTGGAGGACGTCGGCGTGGAGTTCCGCGCGGAGGAGCCGGCGGGCGGCATCGTCGGCACCTCCGGGATGCTCGTCGGCCTCGGGGGCCGTCGCGGCCTGTCCGCGGCGTGCCTGATGGGCGAGACGTCCGGCTACCTCGTGGACCCGAAGAGCGCGCGCGCCGTCCTCGAAGTGCTGGAGAACCTCCTCGACTTCGCGGTGGACTTCGAGGCGCTGGACGAGCGCGCGGACGAGATGGAGGACGTCGTCGAGCAGATGCAGCAGATGGAGCAGGGCCCGAGCGCGGGCGGCGACGAGGACCTGCGCTACATCGGCTGAATCG
>JBDGUG010000011.1:0-7854 GCA_042216135.1 Halarchaeum sp.
CCGATAGCTACGTTATCCTCCGTGACGCTTGGGGCGATATGACACTTGCGGGCGCGTCGACCTGTACGTTCACGGTGGAGCGCCGCGGCGGCCGGGGGGACGGGGCGGCGCGGTCGCTGGAGGAGGCGCTCGCCGACTTGGAGGGGGTGGGCGAGGCGTCGGTCTCGTTTCGCACGGGCCGGATCGCGGTCACGTACGATCCGGCCGTCGTTTCGCGCGACGGCATCGAGCGGACGATTCGGGCGCGCGGAATCGACGTGCGAGAGGTGCGCGCGCCGTCGTCGGCCGACGCGGGCGGCGATTCGTCGGGGGCGCTCGCGTCGGAGGCCGGCGACGCCGCGACTGTCGACGAAGCTACGGCGGAAGGCGTCGCGTCGGACGCTGATGACGGCGATGCCGAGGAGGACGAGGTGTCGACGCGGGGGTCGCTCCGCCGGGAGGCGGCGTTCGTCGCGGTGACGCTCGCGGGGATGCTCGGCGGCCTGGCGGCGGGGTGGCTCGGGTGGCCGACGCCGGTGATGTGGGCGTGCTACGCGTTCGCGTACGCGTTCGGGGGCTGGTACGGGCTTCGCGGTGCGCTGGAGGCGCTTCGACACGGCGCGGTGGACATCGACCTGCTGATGATCGTCGCGGCGGCGGGCGCGCTCTCCATCGGCGCGCCGTTCGAGGGGGCGATGTTGCTCTTCCTGTTTTCGCTCTCGAACGTCCTCCAGCACTACGCCATCGGGCGCTCGCGGCGCGCGATCCGCTCGCTGGTGTCGATGCGGCCGGAGACGGCGCTGGTCCGGCGGGACGGCGAGGAGGTGTCGGTGCCGGTGGACGAGGTGGCGGTCGGTGACGTCTTCGTGGTCGGGCCGGGCGACCGCATCCCGCTGGACGGCGTGGTGGCGTCGGGGGAGAGTTCGGTCGATCAGGCGTCGCTGACGGGCGAGTCGATGCCGGTGGCGAAGTCGCCGGGCGACGAGGTGTTCGGCGGCACCATCGTCGAGGGCGGGTCGCTGGAGGTGACGGTGACGCGGCGCGCGCGCGAGTCGGCCATCGCGCGCCTCATCGACATGGTCGAGCACGCGCAGGGCCGGAAGGCGCCGACGCAGCGACTCATCGACCGCTTCGAGCAGCCGTACGTGCTCGCGGTGTTCGCGATGACGGCGCTCGCGGTGGCGGTGCCGACGGTGCTCGGCGCGCCGTTCGACCCGACGTTCTATCGGGCGATGACGCTGATGGTGGCGGCGTCGCCCTGTGCGGTGGTCATTTCGACGCCCGCGGCGGTGCTGTCGGCTATCGCGTCCGGCGGCCGGCAGGGCGTCCTGTTCAAGGGCGGGGAGCACGTCGAGACGGCGGCGACGGTCTCCGCGGTCGCGTTCGACAAGACGGGGACGCTCACGGAGGGGAACACGCGCCTGACGGACGTCCGGTCTCGCGACGAGTCGGACGCGGACGCCCTGCTCGCGGACGTCGCGGCGGTCCAGCGGCGCTCGGAACACCACTTGGCGCGCGCGACGGTCGACGCGGCCGCGGAGCGCGGCCTCGCCGTCCCGGACGCGAGCGACTTCCGCGCAGTCGCGGGGAAGGGGGTGCGCGCGACGGTGGACGGCTACACCCTCCACGTCGGGAATCGGAGCTACGTCGAGACGGTGCTCGGCGGTGACGTCGACGGCCTCGACGAGGGCGTGGACGCGCTCGCGTCGCTGGAGGCGGACGGGAAGACGAGCGTGCTCGCCGTCGCGGAGGACGACGCGGGGGCGCGCGTCGTCGGATGGCTCGCGTACACGGACACGGTCCGGGAGGGCGCGGCGGACGTCGTCGCGCGCCTGCGCGAACTCGGCGTCGAGCACGTCGTGATGCTCACCGGGGACAACGAGCGGGTCGCGGCCCGCATCGCGGAGTCGGTGGGAATCGACGAGGTGCACGCCGCGCTCCTGCCGGAGGAGAAAGTCGAGCGGGTGGAGGGGCTCGTGGAACGCTACGACGGCGTGGCGATGGTGGGGGACGGCGTGAACGACGCGCCCGCGCTGGCGACGGCGTCACTCGGCGTGGCGATGGGGGCTGCGGGTACGGACGTCGCCCTGGAGACGGCGGACGTCGTGCTGATGGGGGACGACCTCGCGAAGATACCGTACGTCCTCGGTCTCGGCCGGAAGACCCGGCGCGTCCTCCTCTCGAACTTCGCCATCGCCTTCGGCGCCATCGCGGTGATGGTGAGTACGATCCTCCTCGGCGGCATCCCGCTCCCGCTCGCTGTCGTCGGCCACGAGGGCTCCACCGTCCTCGTCTCGCTGAACGGCCTCCGCCTGCTCGGCTATCGGGAGTGAGCGGCTCGCGAGTCGTATTCGACGGCACTCTTTTGCGCTCTCGCCCGCGACCCGCGAGGGACGGGACGATGACGGGGATTTACGTGCTGCACGTCGACGACGAGCGGGACTTCGCGGAGCTCGTCGCGGCGTACCTCGAACGGGAGAACGACGACTTCGTCGTCCACACCGCGACGTCCGTCGACGCGGCCTGCGACGCGCTCGCCGAACGCGACGTGGACTGCGTCGTCTCGGACTACGAGATGCCGGGGATGGACGGCATCGAGTTCCTCGAAGCCGTCCGCGCGGACCACCCGGACCTCCCGTTCGTGCTCTTCACGGGGAAGGGGTCTGAGGAGGTGGCGAGCGAGGCCATCTCCGCGGGCGTCACCGACTACCTCCAGAAGGAGGCGGGC
This sequence comes from Halarchaeum sp., assembly GCA_042216135.1. GTDB lineage: Archaea > Halobacteriota > Halobacteria > Halobacteriales > Halobacteriaceae > Halarchaeum. Next base: position 2,708 of record JBDGUG010000011.1, read on the forward strand.
GTCAGCCAGTACACGCTGCTCGCGAACCGCGTGCGAAACGCCGTTCGGAGTCGTCGCGCGCGCCGCGAGCGCGAGCGCTCGGTGCGCCGCTTCGAGGCCGTCTTCGAGGACCCGGGAATGCTCGTCGGCATCCTCTCGCCCGCCGGGCGCGTCCAGCGGACGAACCGGACGTCGCTCGAGTTCGTCGAGGCCGACGAGGACGCGGTGGTCGGCGACCGCTTCTGGGAGACGCCGTGGTGGCCGGCCGAGCGCCGCGGGGACGTCCGCGAGTGGGTCGAGCGCGCCGCGAGCGGCGAGTACGTGACGTACGACGCCGCGCTCACGGACGCGAACGGCGACCCCTACCGGGTGGACGGTACGATCCGGCCGGTCACGGACGACGCCGGCGACGTCGTCTCCCTCGTCGTCTCGGCGCGCGCGACGGCCGGCGACGCGCCTCGAAACGCGTCGACGCCCCAACAAAACGGTTAAGTGTCGCTCCGCGTACCTTCATCGGTGTCCCTCGATCAGTTCCTGGATCGAGCCGGCGACACGACGTCGTCGCTCGTGGTGGTGAACCGGAACCAGCCGCTCCCGGTTCAGCGGATGCTCGAGAAGCTCTTCGACGGTCAGCCGGTCGCCGTCGAGGAGTCCGACATCCCCGGCGAGGAGGACGCCGTTCTCCTCGTGCGCGGCGGCGAAGTCGTCGCGTCCTCCCCGCTCTCCGCGGTGATGGACGCCGTCCTGCTCGTGAACTCCGATCTGTTCATCACGGGATCGCGTGACCTCGCGGACGCCGAACTCCCCGCGGTGCTCGACGAACTCGAAGACACGCGCTTCGACGTGCGCGGCTACCCGGAGGCTGAGAAGGAGAAACTCCTGCTCATCGCCGTCTCGCGCGCCATCGAGCGCGAGGCGTGGCTCGCCGACGAGGGGAAGGTCCGCTCGGCCTTCCAGCGGCTCTCCCGGATGAACGACGAGTCCGGGACGCGCGCCGTCTACGAGACGCTCGCGGACTCGGACCTCGACGTCCACGTCTACGGCGTCGCCGACTGGGTCCCCGACTCCGGGTTCGACGTCACCGCCCACGCGGGCTACGGCGACGACTTCCGCAAGAGCTGGTTCGTCCTGCACCGCCTCCCCGGCGGCGGCGGGTCGCTCCTGCTCGCCTATCAGACGGCGCCGACGACGTGGTCGGGGTTCTGGACGAGCGACGAATCGCTCGTCGAGGACGTCGCCGCGTACTCCGCCGGGAGCTCTGAGCCGTGACGCGTATCCCCCGGCGCGCCCTCCCTCCGGTATGACCGACGGACTCGAACGCGACCCGCCGAGCGCCGACGACGCCGCGGCGGCGCGGGACGACGTCGCGGCGCGAGTGCGCGAGCACGCGGGCCGTCTCGCGCGCGAACTCGCGCGCCTGCAGGGCGGCGACTACGGCCGGCGGACGTTCCGCGTGGACGGCGGCGAGTGGACGCTGAAGTACGAGGCGGGCGACGTCGACTTCCTGCGCTTCGAGGGTCGCTCCGGCCTCGACGTCTACGTCGTCTCCTCGAAGGCCGCGCCGGACCCGGACGACCTCGCGGCCGCGATGGCGCACTATCCCGCCCTCGTCGACGCGTTCGCGGAGTACGTCGCCGCGCGCGAGGACGTCCTCGACGGCGTCCCCGACGAGTTCCCGCCCGTCGCCTCCACTGGCGACATCGCCGCGGAGCGCGACCGGATCGTCGCGCGGATCCGCGAGACGGCGGACCGGATGGCCGCCGAACTCCACCGCGTCGAACCGACCGACTACGGGACGTTCAGCGCCACCGTCGATGGGACGCGCTGGGAGCTGAAACGCGACGTCGACACGGTTTCCTACCTCCGCGTCGGCGGCGAGGGCGGCGTCTACCTCGTCTCCCAGTACGCCCCGCCCGCGCCCGGCGACGTCCGCGAGTACGCCCCTCGATTCGCGGGGTTCGTCGACGCGTTCAACGACGAGATAGCCGAACTCGGCGACTCGCTCGACGGCGTCGAACTCTAGCGCGGTTCCGAAACGGCGACGGTGCGCGGGCGTGACCCTCCGCCCGTGAGCGACGACGCCGACGCCGACGCGCGCGTGGACGGCCGCGACGACTCCGATGCGGCCGACGAACTCGCGTGGGAGACTACGGACAGCCGAATCGCCTACGACTGCCCCGGGTTCTCGATCCGACACGACGACGTGGTCCTCCCGGACGGCACCGAGACGGACTTCGACTACCTCGTGGACGACCCCGCCGTCGTCGTCCTCCCGTTCACGCCCGCCGGGGACGTCGTCGTCATCGAGGAGTGGCGTCAGGCCGTCGGCCGCGTCAACTACGGCCTCCCCGCGGGCGGCGTCGAGGACGACGACGCGGACCTCGCCGCGGCCGCTCGCCGCGAACTCGCGGAGGAGACGGGCCACGTCGCCGACTCGGTCGCGCACCTCGTTTCGCTCGAACCCGCGAACGGCATCACGGACGCGCTCCACCACTACTTCGTCGCGCGCGACTGCACGCCGGACGCGGACCGGAACCTCGACTTCAACGAGAGCATCCGCGTCGGCGAGACGACGCTCGACGCCCTCAGGGACGCCCTGCGCGACGGCGGCCTGCGCGACGCCCGCGCGGCGCTCGCCGTCCTCTACTACGGCGCGTTCGGCGCGCCGGAACACAACGCTTAGCCGTCCGCCCCGCCCACTTCGGGTAATGCGAGACGTCTTCGAGATCCGCGCGCAGGACGCCGGCGGCCGAATCGGCGACCTGCGCGTCCCGCGCGCGGACGTGACGGTGGAGACGCCGGCGCTCCTCCCCGTCGTCAACCCGAACGTCATCACCGTCGACCCGGCGCGCTTCCCGGAGTTCGGCGCGGAGATGCTCATCACGAACTCCTACATCATCAAGCAGGACGACGACCTCGCGGCGCGAGCGCGCGAGCAGGGCCTCCACGACCTCCTCGGGTTCGACGGCGCCATCATGACCGACTCCGGGTCGTTCCAACTCGCCGAGTACGGCGAGATAGAGACGGACACCGAGGAGATACTCGAGTTCCAGTACGACATCGGGAGCGACGTCGGGACGCCCGTGGACATCCCGACGCCGCCGGACGTGCCGCGCGAGCGCGCCGAGGAGGAACTCGCCGAGACCCAGTCCCGCCTCGAACTCGCGGAGTCGGTGGAGGTGGGCGAGATGCTCGTGAACGCGCCCGTGCAGGGCTCGACCTACCCGGACCTCCGCGAGGCGGCGGGCGAGCACGCGTACGCGACGGACCTCGACGTCTTCCCGGTGGGTGCGGTGGTGCCGATGATGAACGACTATCGCTACGACGACATGGCGCACGCCGTCGCCGCGGCGAAGCGCGGCCTCGGCGCGGACGCGCCCGTCCACCTGTTCGGCGCGGGCCACCCGATGATGTTCGCGCTCGCCGTCGCGCTCGGCTGTGACCTCTTCGACTCCGCGGCGTACGCGCTCTACGCGCGCGACGACCGCTACCTCACCGTCCACGGCACCGAGTCGCTCGCGGACCTCGAACACTTCCCGTGCTCGTGTCCGATCTGCGTCGAACACGACCCCGAGGAGGTCCGACGACTCGCCGACCCGGCGCGCGAGGAACTGCTCGCGGAGCACAACCTCCACGTCTCCTTCACCGAACTCCGCCGCGTGAAGCAGGCGATTCGGGACGGCGACCTGCTCGAACTCGTGGAGGCGCGCGCCCACGCCCATCCGCGCACGCTCGACGGCTACCGTGCGTTCCTCGACCACGTCCGACAGTACGAGGCGAGCGACCCGGCGAGCAAGGACACGTTCTTCTACACGTCGAGCGAGTCCGCGCGCCGCCCCGAAGTCCTCCGGCACCGCGAGCGCCTCGATAGGCTCTCGCCCGAGGGCCACGTCCTCCTCACGGAGGGGCCGCGCCACCGCGGCTACGACGACTGCTGGCACGTCAAACCCCCGTTCGGTCCGTATCCGCGCGAGCTCTCGGAGACGTACCCGCTCACCGCGGAGACCCCGGACCGGATGGACGACGCGGGCTACGAGATGGCGGCGAAGGCCGTCGCGCGCCTCGCCGGCGAACACCCGGACGCCGACTTCACGCTCGCGCACGAGAGCTGGCCGGCGGACGCGCTCGACTACGTCCCGCCGCGCGTCGACACCGTGGACCTGCGCGAGGAGCTGCTCTCGGGGCCGCAGGTCGAGCCGTAGGCTCGACCGAACGCGCGAACGGCGAACGCCGTGAGCAGACCGACCCGTAGGGGTGGTCGAACGAGCGAGCGGCACGCGGTCCCGCAGGGACCGCGGAACGCGCCCTCCGACGCCGGGGCGATGGTCTTACGTGCGCGCCGGGTGTCGGTGCGTACGATGGAGGGGGTTCTGTGGTACGTGCTCACGGGGACGCGCGGCGGGCCGAATCGCGCCCGCATCCTGCGCGCCGTGGACGAGCGACCGCGGAACGCCAACCAACTCGCGGAGGACCTGGAACTGGACTACAAGACGATCCGCCACCACCTCGACGTCCTGACGGACAACGACGTGGTGCGGAAGAGCGGGGACGACTACGGCGCGGTCTACCTGCCGTCTGATCGCGCCCGCGACCACTGGTCGACCGTCGAGGACGTCCTGGAGAAGGTGGAGTGAGTATGGACGAATTTGGGAAAGTGCATATACGCGGGTACGTCGAACGGTGGGACAGATGAGCCTCTGGGCGACCGTCGCGAAGGCCGCGACCGGAGCGAACGTACTGCTGTTAGCGGCGCTGCTGGCGGTCTGGGGGCGGAACTTCGTTCGGTTCCGCTCGAAGCACACGTTCGCGCTGGCGCTGTTCGCGCTGTTCTTGCTCGCGCACAACGCCGTCACGCTCTACATCTACATCCTGAACCCGACGCTCTCCGACTGGTTCGCGACGGCGGTGCCCGTGCTGGTCTGGCGGTTCCTGACCGCGCTCGCGGTCTGTGAGACGGTCGGACTCGGGGTGCTGACGTGGGCGACGTACGACTGACCGTTCTCTGATACGTTCTCTGCGTGCGTTCGATCGAACTCGATAGGTAGCGGACTGGCTATTCGGTAGCAGCGCCTCCACGTGCGTCGAAACTGCGAAATCTGGTTCGACTCGGAACGAATTTGGGTGAGAGTTCGGAAAATACCCTTTAGGTGATACGTCCTCGTCGTGGG
>JBDGUG010000010.1:0-7764 GCA_042216135.1 Halarchaeum sp.
CAAATCCCTGACCGAGCATCCACTTCCTCAGAGAACCCACGCGAGCAGTCACGGGTTCGTCGACGGCACGGCATCGACACGCCTTAGCGCGCGCGCCGTCCACCCGGACGCATGAGCTTCGACGCCCTCCCGGACGCGTGGACGGTCTGGCACGACGACGGCGGGCGCGCCGTCCTCGTCTTCCGCCCGGACGTCTTCGAGGGCGACGCGTTCGACCCGGCGCGCATCCCGACGCTCTACGTCTCCACGCGCGCGCCCGACGTCCCGCTCCGCCGCGGGGACGAACTCGACGACGAGTGGCACGTCGCCTGCACGCTCGAACCCGACGTGCACGTCCGCGCGCTCGAATCCAGCCACGAGACGCGCGCCGCGGCCGTCGACGCCGCCTCCGAGGCCGCGCGCCGCTTCGCCGCCGGCGACGTCGCACTCGACGACGTCTACGCCGCGAACCCGCCGACCGCCTACCTCGAACGGCTCGCCGACCTGACCGGCGGCGACTAATCGCGTTTGCTCGCGCTGTGTGCGCCCGAGTGTAGCGAGGGCGCGTCTGCTCACGCCTCACTGCGTTCAGCGCTCGCGTCTCCCGCGGCTCCTCGCTGCGCTCGGAGCCGCGCTGCTCACGTGTCGCTCCCGCTGGTCGCTCCCGCTCGCCTGTGTGCGCCCTCGCTATACTCGGGCGCATTCCTTAACCCGGTGCGGCCCGAACTCCCGGCCATGATCACGCTCCTCGGCACGCGCCTCGCCTCGGAGGGCGCCGAGTTCGTCTATCGCGGCGAATCGGACGCCTGCGAGGGCTGTCCCTACCGGAAGCAGTGTCTGACGCTGACCGAGGGCGTCCGCTACGAGGTGACCGACGTGCGGGACGGCGGGCAGACGCTCGACTGCGCGGTGCACGACGACGGCGTGCGCGCGGTGGAGGTCGAACCCGCGTCTATCACCGCGCAGGTCCACTCGAAGGGCGCGTACGCGGGCAGCAAGGGATCGCTCGCGGGGACGTGCCCGCACGTCGACTGTCCCGGCCACGAGTACTGCGAGCCGAAGGGGATGGACGTCGACGAGGAGCGGAAGATAACCGAAATCGTCGGCGATCCGCCCCAGGACTACTGCGCGCTGAACCGAGAGCTGACGCTCGTGGAGTTCGCGCCCTCCGAGGGCGACTGACCGACCGGCGGGGCCGGTTCGCCGTGGTAGCCGAACTGGTCGGCGTAGCCGTACGGGGAGACGAGCACCGGCCAGAAGTCCTCCTCGGCGACGATGGGGTCGCCGTCCGCCGCGGCGAACGTCTCGCCCGCCTCGACTTCGGTGAAGTTCTCGACGAACACCTCGTACTCGTCGGCAGGGGGTTTCGGGATCGGGTCGCCCATCCGGAACGCCGGGAGTTCGCGCACGACGGTGTCGCCGGGGAGCGCGCCCGTCGCGGTGAGGAACTCGCGGGCGAGCGTGTACGCGTTCTCCGCGGCCGTCTCCGTGCCTTGGAGGCCGGCCTCGACTTCGACGATGTCGGCGTTCGCGGCGAACAGCCGGCCGCCGCCGAACTCGCGCGTCGTCACGAGCGCCGTCACCGATAGCTGCGGGACGTACTCCTCGACGTGCCGGCCGCGGCCGTCCGCCACCGCGAACGGCGCGGCGTGGCTCTGCGTCGAGTGGATGGAGAGCGTCGGCAGTCCCTCGACTTCCTCGGCGAGCCGTTCGGCGAGTTCGCGCTCGTGGGCGTCCGCCGGCACGTCCGTCCCGAACGACCGGTTCAGGTCCGCGTCGACGTAGCGCACGCCGCGTTCGAGCGCGCGCTCGTTCGCGACGACGAGCTTCACGGGCCGCTGCACCGCGGGGTCGTCCGCCGCGAGGCGCTCGACGGCGCGCACGCCGCACGGCTCGTCGCCGTGGACGCCGCCGACGACGCACACCTCCGGCGTCCCCTCACCCAGGTGGACTGTTCGCATTCGTTCCCCCGTTGGACGCGCACGCTCAAGTCGCCTTCGGCACCCCGTCGGGCGCACTCGTCCCGTCGCGTCGATGGGGTTAGGTGGCCCGCGCCCCACGTCCCCCTCGTGGACGAGCACACCCGCGACGACGCCGTCGCCCCGCCGACGAGCGGAAGCCCGACGGGGTGGCGGCGAACGCGCCGCGCCTCGAACGGGTGGGAGCACGGGACGCTCCGGCGCGCCGTCGTCCACGGCGTCCGCCTCTACAACGCCCGCGCCTACCACGACGCCCACGACGTCTTCGAGGACGAGTGGTACAACTACGGCAGCGGGACGACGGAGAGCGCGTTCTGCCACGGGATGGTGCAGGTCGCAGCGGGCGCGCACAAGCACGCGGACTTCGGCGACGACGACGGGATGCGCTCGCTCCTCGAGACGGCGCGCGGCTACCTCGGCGCCACCCCCGACGACTACTACGGCGTGGACGTCGAGGACGTTCGTGACACCGTCGTCGCCGCGCTGGACGACCCGCGCGTCCTCGACGACTGGCGCGTCACCCTCGACGGCGAGACGCCCACCGCGTCGGAGCGCGACCACGACTACGCCGCGCGCCTGGAGTGACCGGGACGGCGCACGGGGGCCGAGAAACCGCGTCGTTTAACCTCGCCCGTCCGCACTCTCCGAGTGCGCGCGAGGGTAGCCAAGCGGCCAACGGCGACGGACTCAAGACCCGTTCCTGTAGAGGTTCAAGGGTTCGAATCCCTTCCCTCGCACGTGCTGGCGCCGAGAGGCGCCGAGCGTGCGGAAGTCCGGGACGGACTTCCCTCGCACAACACTTCCTGTGGTATCGTGACGGACCGCGTATCCGAACGGCTTTCCGGCGCGCGGGCGACCCTCGGGTATGGAGAGTCCTGTGCGCGTCGCGGAGACGGCGGCGACGGCGGGCGCGGAAGTCGCGATGGCGGGGTTCCGGACGGCGATGGACGTGGAGACGAAGTCGTCGAAGACGGACGTGGTGACGTCGTTCGACGTGAGCGCACAGCGCGCGGTCATCGAGGTGATCCGGGAGTCGCGCGCGGAGGACGCTATCGTGGGCGAGGAGGAGGACGAACTGAAGGAGATACCCGCGTCGGGGCCGTGCTGGGTGGTCGACCCGATCGACGGCACGAGCAACTTCGTGCAGGGCGTGTCGCTGTGGGCGACGAGCGTCGCGGCCGTCGAGGACGGCGAGGTGCTCGCGGCGGTGAACGCGATGCCGGCGGTGGACGACGTCTACGTGACGGACGGCGCGGAGACGACGCTGAACGGCGAGACGGTGTCGGTGAGCGCGACGGCGGACCCGGAGACGTTCACGGTCGCGCCGAACCTCTACTGGTCGCGCCGCGACGCGGACCGGATCGGTGACCTCGTCGCGTCGCTCGTCACGGAGTTCGGTGACGTGCGGCGCTACGGGAGCGCGCAGGCGTCGCTCTCGATGGTCGCGGCGGGCCAGTTGGACGCGACGGTCTCCGGGGGGCCGAGCCATCCGTGGGATACGGTCGCGGGCGTCTCGATGGTGCGCGCGGCGGGCGGAACGGTGACGGACGTCGAGGGCGAGCGCTGGACGCCGGACGCGACCGGCCTGATCGCGTCGAACGGGAACGCGCACGACGAACTCGTCTCGGTGGTGCGCGAGACGGTCGGCGGGTCGCACGGCGGGCCCGACGCGGGCGGCGCGGACCGGAATTAGTAAGGGTCGTCTCGTGCGTGTACTCGCGCATGGGGTTCCCGGAATCGCGGACGGAACGTATCTGGACGGCGGTGCTCGCGGTCGGCGCGCTGGCGCTCGTCGGCGGGTCGCTGATCTTCCCGGATCGCGTCTACGGCGGGTTCGTCTGGCACTACTTCTGGGGACCGGTGTACGCGGACGCGCACAGCGCCGCGTGCGCGGTCTGGGACGGCGGCGCGGGGACGCTGCTCTACGATAGCGCGACGTGTGCGGCCCGCTCGGGCATCGTCGCGGAACCCGGATACACGCTCGTCTCCGAGGCGGGCTACGCGCTCACGCTCCTGTTCATGCTCGCGGGCGTCGTCTTCCTCCTCGACAGGCTCGACGTCGGCGAGGACTACTCGCTGCTGTACGCGCTCTTCCCGTTCATGCTGTTCGGCGGTGCGCTGCGCGTCGTCGAGGACGCGAACGACACCGTGGCGTCCTCCGTGATCCACTATCCGGTGAACGCGCTCATCATCAGCCCGGTCATCTACGTCACGGTGTTCGCGCTCACCGTCGCGGCGCTCCTGCTCGCGGTGTGGCTGGCGCGCACGGGCCGCACTCGGGACTACCAGCGCCCGCTGTTCGCGTTCGGGACGGGCCTGCTGGTGTTGACGCTCGCGTACCTCTGCGCGCTCGTCGTCGTGGATCAGAACGTCGCGTTCCACCCGCTCTTCACGATACTGACGTACGTCGTCGCCGCCGCCGTCACCGCGGGGGACTACTGGCTCATGACGCGCTACGCCCCGGGCGTCTTCGCCGGCACCGGGTTCGCGGGCGTGCTCGTCGTCTTCGGGCACGCCGTCGACGGCGCGTCGAACGTCCTCGGCCTCGACTTCGGCGCGGAACTCGGCTACGTCGACCTCACGCCGAAGCATCCGGCGAACCGCCTCGTCATCGACCTCGCGCACCGCTTCCTCCCCGAGTCGCTCCTCCAGGTGACCGGGGACGCGTGGCCGTTCCTCGTCGTGAAACTCGTCGCCGCGACGCTCGTCGTCGCCCTCTTCGACGAACAGCTATACGAGGAGAGCCCGCGCTACACCGTCCTGATGCTCGTCGCCATCCTCGCCGTCGGCCTCGGCCCCGGCACGCGGGATATGCTCCGGGCGACCTTCGGAGTGTAGTCCGACCCGGCAGCGTCGGGTCGGACGAACGGGCGAGCGCCACGCGGTCCCGCAGGGACTGCGGAACGCGCGAACGGTGCGAACCGTGAGCGGAGCGAAACGGAGTGAGCGAGGCGCGAGCGATGCGGCCGGTTCGGAGGAGCGAGCGACGGGACTTCGAGCGACCCGTTTCGGGGCGCCGGTCACGGGAAGGGATGGTGTGGTTCGTCGAGTCGCGCGTCGAACCCGAGTTCGTCGGGGACGGTGCGGGCGCGGTCACCGAAGTAGGGGTCGTCGAAGAAGAGCGGTTGGGCGTCGGGTGCGAGGACGCGGACGGCGCGGAAGCCGACGTCGGCGACGTCGCGGGTGGTGAGGTCGGTGGCGTAGGCGTCGATACCCGCGTCGGCGAGGCGTTCGAGGACGGCGTCGAGTTCGGCGACGTCCGTCGGGGGGTCGTCGGGGCCGACGTCGGCGAGGGGGACGGTGGCGTCGGCGTCGAGGAAGTCGCGGGCGGCGCCGGGGTCGGTGGCGTAGTCGCCGATGGCGCCGTCGGCGGCGCGCGCGTCGTCGCGGCCCATGTCGCGGAGTTCGATCCAGTTCTGCACGGCCTCGCAGAGCGCGCCCCGGGCGGCGTCGGCGGTGTCGAGGCCGGCGGCGCTCCCGAACGCGAGGCGCGGCCACTCGTCTCGGTGGACGGCGACGGCGACGACGGGGACGTCGACGTCCTGCGTGCAGAGGACGGCGGTGACGTCGAGGCCGTCGGCGCGCGCGCGGCGCGCGAGCGTCTCGTAGGCGGGGTCGTCTACGGTGAGTTCGAGCGGTTCGAAGGTGGAGTACCACGCGAGCATCGTCGCGTCCCGTTCGACGGTCTCGTAGAGGCCGGAGAGGAGCGCTTCGACGGGGTCGTTCCCGAGGCCGAGGCCGGTGGTGAGCGCGGGGCGATGGGTCTCCTCTGGCGGCGGGAAGTGGACGAACTCGGCGGGGAGGCGGACGTCGGCGCCGGTTCCGAGTTCGGTGCCGGGGACCCACTGGAGGGTGTCGTCGGGCGCGGGCGTCGGGGCGTCGGCGGGGCGGACGAACTCGGTGGGCGCGACGGCGTCCGGGTGGGTGGGTTTGGAGAGCGTGAAGTCCGCGCTGCGGTAGACGGCGGCGCAGTAGCGCTCTAAGCCCTCGCCGACGGCTTTCACGAAGGCGTCGTCCCAGTCGGTGCCGACGCCGGCGGCGAGGCCCTGACTGGACTGTTCGCCGAGGGCGGCGGTGTCGCAGGTCCGCGCGAGATAGTAGGGCGCGGGGTAGGTCTCGCGTTCGCCGACGTCGGTGACGAGGCCGGCGCGGGGGTCGACGGCGCTGTCGGCTTTCGCGACGGCGTCGTCGAGGGTGGCGTCGACTGTCTCGCGGCCGGGGTCGCCGTAGCGGTCGCTCGCGCCGCAGGCGTCGCAGAACGGGGCGCGCGCGAACGCGTGTTCGGCGTGCGGGACTTCGACGACGGTTCCGGCGCCGCCGCCGGAGAGCAGGTCGAGCGCGCGCTTTCCGGCGAGCGCGCCGGCGTAGCGCACGGTCGCGCGGTCGGCGCGCGGGCCGTCGGCGACGTCGGGGTCGGTCGCGGCGACGCGCCGGTGGAGGCAGGCGAAACAGCCGGTGTCCGGCGCGAACGCGGAGACCGCGGCGTCGACGTCGGTGACGGCGTGTCCGCCGACGCCGCCGATTTCGCAGGCGATCCACGGGACGTCGGCGTCGCGCGCTCGCTCGTTCGCGGTGGCGAAACCGTCGCGGCCGGCGAGGCCGACGACGACGGCGACGTCGGCGGCGTCGAACGCGTCGAGGCCGGTTCCGGCGCGCTCGACGTCCGCGTCGGCGAACGCGGCCCGGACGGCGTCGGCGGCGGCGCCGTCACCGGCGAGCGCGTACGTGCGTGACATAGTCGCGGTCGACGGGGCGGGCGCGCAAAAATCGGTCGGATCAGGCGAGCGCGCGCCGCGCCGTCTCGGCGAGGGCGGCGGCGTCGGCGCCGGTGAGGGCGTCGTCGGCCAGGAGGAGACGGAGGCGGGGGCGGCCGACGTCGATGGGGACTTTCTCGGTGGTGAGGAGGCCGGCGTCTTCGAGGCGGGTCTTGGTTCGGCTGAACGTCGCCTTCGAGGCGAGGCCGACGTCCTCGCCCCAGCGGGAGACGTCGTAGAGGAGGACGCTGTTCTTCGCGGCGGCGAGGAGCGCGGCTTCCACTTCGTCGAGGCCGTCGTCGGCGGCGAGGAGCGCGTCGAAGTCGGCGGCGACGTCGTCGCCGAGGTCGTCGGCGAGGGTCTCGCGGACGCGTGCGAGCGGCGGAGTGCGGAGGCCGTAGGGGGCCGCGTCGCGCCAGTCGCGCTCGCAGGCGGCGAGGACGTCGTCCACGAAGCCGGGGTCGGTGGTGGCGATGCCGCCGGTGTGGTCGTCGAGGTCGACGAGGGAGACGACGCGGTCGGCGGTCACGAGCAGGGATGCGCGCGGGAGGTCGTCGGCGGTGCGGAGGGAGAGGACGTCGTCGGCGACGAGGCCGGCGAGCGGGCTCGCGACGAGGAAGTCGGCGGTGGCGCCCTTGAGGACGCCGTCGTCGGCGAGCAGTCGCGTGCGTGGGAGCGCGCCGGCCTCGTCGCTGGCGGCGGCGACGTACTGTTCGACGACCCGGACTGACGGGTTGACGACGAACAGCGTGTCGGGGGTCGCGCCGAACACCGACGCGAGGACGTCCTCGATCGTGGTTCCGAGTGGATCCGAGGGCATGCGGTACGTCTTCTAGTCCGTCTCGGCGTATATAATTTTATCAGATTAGCAGTGAACGGAACGTCGGACGGGCGGCGTCTCGCGCCGTGTGTGTGTCATCCTCTCGGAGGCGGTATCGGCCGGAGTCAGGTGGGTTTATGCTGGCCGCGGCGGCCACACTACACATGAACTACGACCGAGTTCGGGCGGTCGACGAGGCGATGGCGGACGCTCTCGCGGGCGAACGGGAGCG
>JBDGUG010000091.1:0-7628 GCA_042216135.1 Halarchaeum sp.
GGCCTCGGCACTCATAGGGCTCCTCATAGTCCGGGTGCCACCCCGGTCTCGGCCCGGTGCGTTCGTCATCGGCCCACGCGACCCTATCGCGGGGGCGCGTATAACGCCTCCGTCCGGCGCAACCCTGATTGGCGGGGGCCGCAACCGTTCGGGTATGACCGCGTCGCGGACCGTCGAACTGGAGGGGCACATCATCGATTCGGGGACGATGCAGCGCTGCTTCGAGGTGATCATGGACCTCGGCGGGGACTTCGACGTGGAGCGCTTCGACGTCGGGCGGCACAAGGACGAGGAGTCCTACGCGCGCCTCTGCGTGACGGCGCCGGACGAGGCGACCCTGCAGTCCATCGTGCACGAACTCCACCAGACGGGGGTGAATCCGACGGATCCGGAGGACGCGGAGTTGACGCCGGCGCCGGCGGACCGCGTGGTGCCGACGGGGTTCTACTCGACGACGAACCATCCGACGGACGTGCGCGTGGACGGGGAGTGGGTGGCGGTGGCGGACATCGAGATGGACTGCGCCATCGTCGTGGAGGACGACGGCGAGGAGGTGACGGCGCGCACGCAAGTTCTGAACGGTATCGAGGCGGGCGATTCGGTCGTGACAGGTGAGGCGGGGATTCGGGTGCGGCCGCCGGAGCGTCCGCGCGATTCGTCGGGTCCGTTCGGGTTCATGCGCGGCGGCGTGTCGGCGGAGCGCCCGTCGGAGTCGCGTATTCGGAAGGTCGCGGACGCCATCGAGGACGTGAAGGCCGACGGGGGGAACGTCCTCGTCGTCGCCGGTCCCGCGGTCATCCACTCGGGGGCGGGGGACGCGCTCGCCGAACTCGTCCGGGACGGGTACGTGGACGCGCTCTCCGCGGGGAACGGCTTCGCGACGCACGACATCGAGCGCGGGCTCTACGGGACGAGTCTCGGGATGAACATCGAGACCTTGGAGCACCCGCGGAAGGGCCACAAGCACCACATCTACGCGATCAGCGAGATCGTGCGCGCCGGGAGCATCGCGGCGGCCGTGGAGGACGGCGTCGTCACGGAGGGCGTGATGTACGAGTGCGTCGAGAACGACGTCGACTACGTGCTCGCGGGATCGATTCGGGACGACGGCCCGCTCCCGGACACGATCACGGACGCGGTGGAGGCGCAGAACGAGATCCGCCGGCAGGCACACGAGGCGGACATGGTCGTGATGCTCTCCACGCTGTTGCACTCGGTCGCGGTGGGGAACTGTCTGCCGTCGACGACGCGCGTCGTCTGCGTGGACATCAATCCCGCGACCGTCACCCAACTGCTCGACCGGGGGAGCGCGCAGGCGGTCGGTCTCGTCACGGACGTCGGGACGTTCGTGCCGACGCTCGCGGACGAACTGGGCGCGTAGTTACTCGTCGTCGGGCGTCGCGGCGACGCCGGGTTCGGCGGGGTCGTCGGCGCGCGGGAACTGGTCGATGGTGTCCTCGCCGAACGCCTCCTCGTCGAACTCGTACTCGCCGTCGAAGAAGTCCATGACGGTGTGGGTGTCGCGCATGGCGTTCTTCAGGCAGGTCGAGGCGCCCGGGGAGGGCGTGATGTTGAAGATGACGTCGTCGCCGACGATCTTCGCCTCGCCCATGTCGAGGCTCTTCTTCTTCGTGTTCACGATCTGCGGGCGGACGCCGCCGTACCCCTTCGCGCGCTCGATGTCGTCGAGTTCGAGCGTGGGGACGACCTTCTGGGCGTCCGGGAGGAACGCGCGACGGCCGGCCGCGGGCAGGTCGTAGACGAGGTTGCGGACGACGAACGGGAAGAGGATGCGGTCGGCGAGGATGTTCCCGTAGCTGAGGAACGACGGGAGGTTCAGTCCGAAGACGTCGAGGAAGTCCTCGACGGTGCTGAGCCGGCCGCGTTCGAGTTCGGGGACGAGTTTCGCGGTCGGCCCGAAGCGCGTGATGGAGTCGTCGTAGACGTCGGCGTCCCCGTGGACGGCGGCGAACGGGAGCTTCTTCATCTGGAGGGTGTAGACCTTCCCGTTGAGCGGGCCGGACTCCGCGAGGAAGAAGCTGCCCGCGACGGGCAGGAGGACCATGTCGTCGCCGTACCCCATCTCCTTGGCGATCTGGAGGCTGTGCGAGCCGGCGGCGACGACTGCGACGTCGCAGTCGAACGGGCCGTCGTCGGTGCTGAGCGTGTAGCCGCGCGTCGTCTCGGTGACGTCCTCGACTTTCGTGCCGGTGAAGACGTCGACGCCGTCCTCCTCTTCGGCGGCGTCGACGAACGACTTCGCGGTCTCACCGTAGTCGACGACGTAGCCGTCCGGCGTCTGCAGGGCGAGCAGGTCCTCGTCGGGGTCGCGGCCCTCGACGACCTTCGGTTCGACCTCGCCGATCTCGTCGCGCTCGATCGGGCGGAGTTTCGGGAAGAGGTCGCCGAAGCCCTCCTCGTGGTAGCGGGATTCGAGCTTCGAGACCTCCTCGTCGCCGACGCCGAGCACCATCTTCGAGCGCTTGGCGTGCATCTCGCGGTCGGCGTCGTGGTTCTCGAGGTAGCCGGCGAGGAGTTCGGCGCCCTCCTTCACTTCCTCGGCCTTCTCGAGGGTGTAGTTCGTCTCGATGTCGCCGAAGTGGAGCGTCTGGGAGTTGTTCGTGTGGTGTGAGTTGATCGCCGCGATCTCGTCTTCCTTCTCGATGAGCGCGACGGACTCCACGTCCGTGAACTTCGCCACGGTGTAGAGCAGGGACGCGCCGCTGATGCCGCCGCCGACGATGACTAGGTCGTACTCTCCGGACATGGATTGGGCTACCGTGGCGAAGTCGCTCCACCCGCTTAACTCATGTTTTATCGGCGCGTCAGCGCCCGACGTCCGTCGAAACGGCAGTTCGACGGACGTGTAACTTTCGGGGGGTGCCTGGGTGCCCCGTAGAACGGCGTGGGACGCCTCGCGTCCCACTAGCTCGACGGGCAAGACGGCGCCGTCGCTCGTCGGGAGTTGTTTTCGAAGAAGCGGATGTACACTACGTCGCTAGGACGCGGCGTGAAATCCGATTATGCGCGGACGACGTTCGTCGCGCGCGGGCCCTTCGGGGCGTCCTCGATCTCGAAGTCGATCTCGGTGCCTTCCGTGAGATCCTCACCGCCGACGTCCTCCATGTGGAAGAAAACGTCCTCGTCAGAATCGTCAGTCTCGATGAAACCGTAACCGCCCGTGTCGTTGAAGAAGTCAACCTTACCGGATGCCATTGCAAATAGACGAATGCCCGGTATACGGTTAAGTATTTCGTATTCGTTTTAGAAATGGCGCGTATAGCGTTACAATGTCTGATTCTTCGGGGATACTGTGTTCGTCCGACCATACACGTTATTCCCCGTCGCGGACGTGTCGAATCCACCGCGACGCGTCGGTTCCTCGCCCGATTCGACACCGCGCCACCGCACACCGTGGTAACACGATCCAGAAACGGGTTCGCTCGCGCGTCGAACCCGAGCTACGAGAGGCGCTCGCGCGTCGCCGCCACGACCAGCGGGAGCGTGATGGTCGCGTCCCCGACCACCGTCGCGTTCTCCGCCGTCGGCTTCAGCTTCCCCCACGAGCGCGCCTCGTCGAGCGTCGCCCCCGAGAGCCCGCCCGTGTGCTCGGGGTCCATCGTCAACTGCACGGCGTAGTCGTACGCCTCCGGCACCACCAGCATCGTCTGCAGGACGTAGTTCTTCGGGACGCCGCCGCCCACCACCATCGCGCCCGCGCGCTCCGCGTCGAACGCGAGGTCCGTGATGTGCGTCATGTCCTTCAGGGCGTCCAGCGTGAACTCGGACGTCTGCGAGTACATCCACGCCTGCAGGCCCAGCACGGAGTCCTGAATCGCCGGCACGTAGACGGGGACGTCGTGCTCGTACGCCGCCGCCGCGATACCCGCGTCCTCCGCGATGTCGTCCGTCTCGTTCACTTCGAGGTTCGCCTTCCCGAGCGCCTCCGTGAACTCCTGGATGGAGACGGTTCGCTCCACCGTCGGGAAGACGTGCTCGCGCAGGTGCGCCTCGAAGAGCGCGAAGTGCTCCTGCGGGAGGTAGACGTTGTAGATGCGGTCCACCTCCTCCTCGCGCAGGCGCTCGTCGTACTCGGTGGGGTCCATCCCCGCGTGCTCGTCGTCCCCGCTCATCCGGTGGTCGTGCGGGCCCGCGTGCCCGTGGTGGTGCTTCCCGCCGACCGCCTCGATGGCGTCGTGCGTCAGGTTCGCGCCCGTCGTCACCAGCGCGTCGATGTGGCCGTCCCGGATGAGTTCCACGACGACCTGACGCATCCCCGTCGGCACCATCGCGCCCGCGAGGCCGAAGAAGTTCGTCACGTCCTCGCTCCCGAGCATCTCCGCGTAGACGTCCACCGCGTGCGAGACGTCCGCCGCGCCGATGCCCGCGTGCCCGTACTGCTCGACGAGTTCGCCCACGGTCATCCCCGCGCGCACCTCCGCGTGCCCGAGCGGGTCGTGGTCGAACTCCTCGCGCTCGGGTTCCTCGTGCTCGCCGTGCCCGCCGTGCTCGTCGTCGCTCATACCGACGACTCGGGCCGGCAGCGCTTTCAAGGGCGCGGGTTCGCGACGGCCGACACCGCCGCGCGTCGCCGGCTACAGCCCCGTCGGCGCGTCCAGGTACGTCGTCTCCAGTCCCCAGTCGTCCGCCAGCCCCATCAGCGAGCGCACGCCGAACGTCTCCGTCCCGTAGTGCGTGCCGACGAAGACGTTCAGGCCGGCTTCCTTCGACTCGTGGTACGTCTTCCCCTTCGCCTCGCCGAGTATCAGCGTGTCCGCGCCCGCCGCGACGGCCTCGTCGAGGAAGTCCGCGCCCGCGCCCGTCACGATAGCCACGTCCTCGATGCGCTCCGGCCCGAAGTCGAGTACGCGCACGCCCGCGCCGCCGTGGTCGAGTTCGGATTCGAGCGTCTCGTGGACGTCGTCCCGGTCCATCCCTCCAGTGGCCCCCCGGACGCCGATGGTCTCCGCGCCGACGTGCCCGACGCCCTCGCGCGCGGAGAGGTCGAGCAGGTCCGCGACACCCGCCGCGTTCCCGAGTTCGGGGTGGCCGTCCAGCGGGAGGTGGGAGACGTAGAGCGCGACGTCGTTCGAGAGCAGGGGGTCGATGCGTCCGTACTGGCGGCCGGTCACGCGCTCGATACCGCTCCACGAGACGCCGTGATGGGTGACGAGGGCGTCCGCGCCGGCCGCGACGGCGCGCTCGGCCGTCTCCGCCACCGCGTCCACCGCGAACGCGACGTGCTCGACGTCGGCCTCGTCCGGCCCGACCTGCAGGCCGTTCGCCGACGCGTCCACGTCCGCGAAGTCGGCGGTTCGAAGGCGCTCGTCGTATCGAGCGGCGAGTTCGGAGATCTCCATATCGGGTGCAGGGCGGCCCGCGACAAGAAGGGTGCGGACGAGGGTTCAAACCGGAAGACGCGCCCACGTCGGCGTATGCGTTGAGCATCGCCCGTCGGCGGCCGCCGCGAAATCCGGTGGCGCGGCCCCGGCGGCCCCGAGACGCGCCACCTGCTCGCCCTACTCGCCAGTGGTCGCGTTCGCGTCCGCGTGCGCGAAGACGAACGCGCGGAGGAGCTTCGCCGCCAGCACCGCGGCCTGCCCGTCGTCGCGGTCGTTCACCTCCACGACGTCGAAGCCCGCCGCGTGCGGCGCGACCGCTCGCACGACGTTCCGTAGCTCCCGGGACGTCAGCCCGAACGGCTCCGGCGTCCCCGTCCCCGGCGCGTACGCCGGGTCCGCGGCGTCCACGTCCACGGAGAGGTAGACGTCGCGCTCCGCGAACTCCGCGGGCGGCGTCCAGTCCCCGACGGCCTCGGGTTCGACGACGGTGACGTCCGCGTCGGCGGCGTGCGCCCACTCGGCCTCACAGCCCGAGCGCGCGCCGAGGACCACGGCCTCGTCCGCGACGTCGAGGGCGTGGCGCGTGACCGTCGAGTGACTCCACGGGTCGCCGTCGTACGCCTCGCGCAGGTCGAGGTGCGCGTCGCAGACGACGAACACGTCCGGATCGACGGCCCGCACGGCGCCCACCGAGACGGTGTGCTCGCCGCCGATAGTGAGCGGGATAGCGCCGTCGCGGACGACGTCCCGGCAGACGCTCGCGAGATACTCGCAGTACTCCGCGGCGTCGTTCCACGCGTGGACGTCGCCGTGGTCGGCGACGCCGAGATCGGAAAAGGATTGGTCGGTGGCGCGGTCGTAATCCTCGAACGTTCCCGCGAACCGGCGGACGCGCTCCGGCCCGAAGCGCGCTCCCGGTCGGAAGGACGTGGAGACGTCGAGCGGCGCGCCGACGACCACGTAGGACGAAGCGGAGCGGTCGGTCGTCGCGCCGGGGAACATCCGATTACTGGAGGACCTTGCGCTTGCCTTCCCACTCGAGGTACTCGATCTCGTCGTCGGGGCTGACCTCGACGTCCTCGGGAATCTCCATCGTGACGGTCTCGTAGGTCTCGAGGTCCATGACCTGCACGACGGTGTCGGACTCCTTGGAGACGATCTGGCCGCCCTTTCGGTCGATGATCGGCACCCAGATCTTCGCGTCGACCGGCTGGCTCAGCGAGCGTCGCTTCCCGTCGAAGACGCCTCGGGCCTCGATGCGGGCCTTCGCGCTGCCGTGCTTGCCCGGCTTCGCGGTGGAGTAGCCGTCGATCTTACACGCGGCGTCCTCGATGATGACGTAGTTTCCTTCCTGGAGGTCGCGAACTTCCTTCTGCTCTTTCGCCATGCCCGCGGCTTCTCGCCTGTCGGGTATAAACGGTTTGGAACGCGCCCGCAAGCGCTCTCAGCGGTCGCGTTCGCGCAGCGACTGCCGGGTGAACTGGGGGGTGGCGCGCGTCCCGCGGCGGCCGCGGAACGACCGCCAGCAGAGCAGGCCGGCGGCGACGGTGAACGCGCCGAGCGCCCACGTCGCGTACGTGTCGGCGTTCGCGTAGACGAGCGCAGTGGCGACGACGCCGGCGCCGAAGAGCGACGCGGTGACGAGGCGGCGCGCCAGCGCGTCGAGCGTGCCGGCGTCGTCCTGAACGGTCGCGTTGACGTGGACGTCGTTCCGATCGACGCGGTCGAGGACGCGTTCGAGTTTCGGCGCGAGGGCGGCGGACGCGCGCGCGGCGTCGGTGAGCCGTCCGGCGGTCTCCTCGACGAACTCGCGGGCGCCGCGCTCGTAGTAGCCCCGTTCGCCGAGGTAGGTGGTTGCGACGCTGACGAAGTCGAAGTCGGGGTCGAGGGTGACGCAGACGCCCTCGACGACGGTGGCGACGCGGAGGACGAGCGCGAGGTTCGGCGGGAGCCTGAGGGGGAACTCGTAGATGGTGTCCTCGACCCTGGAGACGATCTGTTGGACGCGGTACTGTTCGATGTCCTCGCCGCGCGCGTCTGCGATAGCGAGTTCCATCACGTCGGCCATGACGGCGCGGTCGGCGTCCGGGCTGAGGGTCCCCATCTCGACGAGCGTGTCGAGGATGGCTTCGATGTCCTGGTTGGCGACGCCGACGTAGAAGTCGACGATGTGGCGCTGGACGGACTCGTCGACGCGCCCGCTCATCCCGAAGTCGTAGAAGACGACGGTGCCGTCGTCGCGCACGGCGAGGTTGCCGGGGTGTGGGTCGGCGTGGAAGACGCCGT
>JBDGUG010000029.1:0-3462 GCA_042216135.1 Halarchaeum sp.
GGTATACCAGTCTGGAATTTCGTCCCGGGCGCGGGCCTCTGGAGTCAGTCGCCATCCCTGGCTTGGCCACAGCCCCACGCATCGTCCCGTATGGCGATTCGGCCTAAATGGGTTTCGATTCGCGCTACTGTCTGTCGGCTTCGGCCCAGTCGCAGTCCTGGCACTTGTAGCCGGTGACGAGTTCGGTGACGGACGGCATGTAGGTCACGGAGAGGACGTCGCCGCCGCACTCGGGGCACGTTCTGTCGGCGTCCTCGATGTTCTCGGCTTCCATGACGTCGCCGCCTTCGACGAGTTCGGCGAGTTTCTTCGGGGTGACCATTCGCCCCTGGACGACGCGGTTCTCGGGCATACGCGTAGTCGCGGTGGCGGCGGGTAAACGCTTCCGGTGCGGGGGCTCAGAGCCAGGGGGCGCGTTCGTCGCCGTGTTCGAACGGCGAGCGCGGGGCGTCCTCGGACTGGGGTTCGTCGTCCTCGCCGCCGTCCGTGGCGGCGTTCTCGGCGACGGCGTCGCCGGCGAGGGCGTCCGACCCGGCCTGTCCGGGATCGATGGCGAGGACGCCGGCGAGCGCGAAGACGGGGAGCGCGGCGCCCGCGGGGACGACGCCGAACAGGGAGAGCGCGAGGGTGCCGAGCGCGACGGCGCTCCCGAAGCGGAAGCGGTCGATGTCGAGCAGGTGCCGGAGGTGGGGTTCGAGGAGCGCGACGCTCAGGCCGAACGCGACGGCGACGGCGCCGGCGCCGAGGGCGGCGGCGATGACGGCGTAGTCCACCTGGACGTGGAGGGCGAGCGACGTCGGGCGGACGCTCGCGAGGAGGCCGAGGCCGACGATGACGCCGGGCCGCGGGAGGTAGTCGCCGAGGCGCGTGCTCGCCGTCTTCGCGGCGATGGTGAGCACGACGAACGCGGCGAAGCGCTCGAAGACGGCGGCGTCGAGGACGCTCTCGATGGTGGGCGCGAGCGCGGCGACGGCGGCGGCGCCGACGACGAGGGGGACGCCGACGGTGAGGACGGCGCGGACCTTCTCGGCGCGACTGCCCTGCATCTCGGCGAGGACGACGGCGACGGTGGCGCTCCCGCCGAAGACGAGCAGACCGACCTGGAGGACGCCAGTGGGGACGACGACGGGGCCGACGCGCGTCGTGGCGGTGAGCGCGCCGCTGAGGACGAGCGCGGCGAAGATGCCGTCCACGAGCGGGAGGAGCATCACGGTGGCGAGCAGTCGGCTGGCGCCGCCGACCTGTCGCTCGAGGCGGAGGGCGACCGGGTGTCGGGAGATACTCATCGCGTCAGGCTAGCGGGCCGTGACCACCGGCCGAGCGGCGGTATCCGGGGCGATGCGGCGACGACGGCGCTGCCGTCTGCCAGTTCCCGGTGGTGGCTCCCGCGGTAAAGAGATCGCAGAATTTTGTAAAGTCGCCGGAGCGCTGACGCTGGTCACCGGCGATACGGACTGCGATGGGACCGTGGGAGTCCATGATAGTTTCTTCCCGACTCAGGGACATAAGCGTTGTGTGGGACGCGTGGGCACGCGACGGCCGGTTCGCCACGCCGACCGGCGCAAAAGGACACGGGCGTTCGGAACCGGAGAGATAAACCACGTGATGTCCAGTTCTGCCCGGTAGCGTGCGGGATCGTACACCAGCGGTATGGATCGGCGGCCGTCGCGCCCGGCGGCATGGCGCGCCGTCGTCGGGCGAGCGGGCGACGCCGCGCCCGCCCGAAAGTGTGCACGACCGTGCCGTATTCGGCGCTCGAACGAGCGAATGACGCAACGTTTTTGCGTATCGGCCGACCACGGTTTACATGGCGAACGACGAGCGATCACGCACCCGATTCTCAGAGAAACTCGACGTCCCCGAAGCGCTCACGTTCGACGACGTGCTGCTCCGCCCCGCCGAGAGCCGCGTCGAACCGGACGAGGCGGACGTCTCCACGCGCGTCTCGAAGAACGTGGAGATCAACGTCCCCATCCTCTCCGCGGCGATGGACACCGTCACGGAGAGCGACCTCGCCATCGCGATGGCGCGCGAGGGCGGCCTCGGCGTCCTCCACCAGAACCTCGACGACGATCAGGTCGTCGCGGAAGTCGAGCGCGTGAAGCGCGCGGACGAACTCGTCATCCAGCGCGACGACGTCGTCACCGCCGCGCCCGACCAGACCATCGAGGCCGTGGACTCGATGATGGAGCACGAGGGCGTCTCCGGTGCGCCCGTCGTCGACGACGACGACACCGTCCTCGGCATCATCTCCGGGACGGACATCCGCCCCTACCTCGAAGTCGGCGAGGAGGACACCGTCCGCGAGGCGATGACGGACGAGGTCATCACCGCCACCGAGGACGTCGACGCGCGCGACGCGCTCGAACTCATGTACGACCACAAGATAGAGCGCGTCCCCATCGTCGACGACGCCGAGCGCCTCGTCGGCCTCGTCACGATGCAGGGCGTGCTCGCGCGCCGCGAACACGAGAACGCCGCGCGCGACGAGAACGGCGCGCTCCGCGTCGGCGTCGCCGTCGGCCCGTTCGACACCGACCGCGCGAAGGCCGCTGCCGAGGCGGGCGCGGACGTCGTCTTCATCGACTGCGCGCACGCGCACAACCTCAACGTCATCGACTCCGCGCGCGAGATCAAGGCGGAGATCGACGCGGACGTCGTCGTCGGGAACGTCGGCACCGCCGAAGCCGCTGAGGACATCGTCGACTTCGCGGACGGCATCAAGGTCGGCATCGGACCCGGATCCATCTGCACGACGCGCGTCGTCTCCGGCGCCGGGATGCCACAGATCACCGCCGTCTCGCAGGTCGCCGACGTCGCCGCCGAATACGACGTCCCCGTCATCGCCGACGGCGGCATCCGCTACTCCGGCGACGCCGCGAAGGCGTTCGCCGCGGGCGCGGACGCCGTGATGCTCGGCTCCTACTTCGCCGGCACCGACGAGGCCCCGGGCCGCGTCATCACGATGAACGGCAAGAAGTACAAGCAATATAGGGGAATGGGATCCGTCGGCGCGATGCAGTCCGGCGGCGGCGAGCGCTACATGAAGGACGACCCCGAGGACGAGGAGTACGTCCCCGAGGGCGTCGAGGCCGCGACGCCGTACAAGGGCCCGCTCGCGGGCGAACTCCACCAGCTCGTCGGCGGCATCCAGTCCGGCATGGGCTACGTCGGCGCCGGCACCATCCCCGAGTTCAAATCGAGCGCCGAGTTCGTGCGCGTCTCCTCCGCCGGCCAGACCGAGGGCCACGCCCACGACGTCATGATCACCGACGAAGCCCCGAACTACAGTCCGGGGGAATAGGTCGCGCTACGCGCGACCGAACACCCGAACGCGGAGCGCCGACGGCGCGATGCGTGAGGAATAACGCGGTTCCGCAGGAACCGCGACCTGCCGAGCGCTGAGCGAAGCGAGGCGCGAGGAATAGGTCGCGCTACGCGCGACCGAACACCCGAACGCGG
>JBDGUG010000029.1:3562-7492 GCA_042216135.1 Halarchaeum sp.
GAAGCGAGGCGCGAGGAATAGGTCGCGCTACGCGCGACCGAACACCCGAACGCGGAGCGCCGACGGCGCGATGCGTGAGGAATAACGCGGTTCCGCAGGAACCGCGACCTGCCGAGCGCTGAGCGAAGCGAGGCGCGAGGAATAGGTCGCGCTACGCGCGACCGAACACCCGAACGCGGCCGTCGGCCGCGTCAGAGTTCGTCGGCGAGTTCGTCGGCGACGCGCAGGCCGAGGCCGCCCTTCGACCCCGCGTACTCCTCGTAGCCGTCCCGCACGAGGAGCGCGCGCGTCTCGTCCGCGCCCATCACGCTCGCGTCGTTCGCGACGACGAACGCCAGCCCCGCGCGCTCGCGGATGCGGCGCGCCGCGTCGACCATCGCGTCGTCGTCGCCGCTCGTCTCCGCCTTGAATCCTACGAGCGTCAACCCGGGGTAGGCCTCCCGGACCGAGTCGAGGAGCTTCGGCGTCGGTTCGAGTTCGAGGACGAGTTCGCCGCCGCTCCGTATCTTCTCGTCGACGGGCTCGACGGTGTAGTCCGAGATGGCGGCGACGGAGACGAGCGCGTCCGCGTCCGCGCAGGCGTCGAGCGTCGCGTCCAGCATTTCCGCGGCCGACTCGACGCGGCGGACGTCGGCGTACGGGACGTCGCCGCCGTCGTGCACGAGCGTCACGTCCGCGCCGCGGGCGTAGCACGCGCGCGCAACCGCGCGACCCGTCCGGCCGGACGATCGGTTCGTCAGCACGCGCACGGGGTCGATGCGTTCGCTCGTCGCGCCGGACGTCACGACGACGCGCCGGCCCGCGAGCGGTCGGTCGCCCGCGGCGCGCGCGATGTCCAGACAGATAGCGTCCTCCGTCGCTATCTTCGCCTTCCCCTCCTCGACGCGCGGGTCGACGAAGTCCACACCCCACGACTCGACGCGCTCGATGCTGTCGAGGACGCCCGGATGGTCGTACATCGGCTCGTGCATCGCGGGCGCGACCACGACTGGGACGCCCGCGCCGAGCGCCGTCGTCGCCGTCGTCGTCACCGGCGTGTCGTCCACCGCGGCCGCCATCTTCCCCACGGTGTTCGCCGTCGCGGGCGCGACGAGGAGGACGTCCGCCCAGCCGTCTCGCCCGCAGAGTTCGACGTGCTCGACGTCGCCCGTGATCTCAGTCACGACGTCGTGCTCGGTCGCGAACTCGACCGCCCACGGGTGGACGATACCGGTCGCGCTCTCGCTCATCACCGCGCGCACCGACGCCCCGCGCCGCCGCAGTTCGTGGGCGAGTTCCACGACTTTCACCGCGGCGATACTCCCCGTGACGCCGAGCGCGACGTTCACACCCTCCAACATTCGGCTCTACGTGCGTGTCCCCGGAAGAAAAAGCGTCCGCCTTCCGGCGTCCGCCGTCACCTCTCCTACTCGCCGTCTCGCACGCTCGGGTGCATCGTCGGCCCGTCCGGGTGGCGTTCCGCGAACGCCTCGCGCATCCGCTCCATCGACGCGCGCTCGCGCTCGGCGCGCTCGTCCTCGTCTATCTCCTCGACGCCCGGCGGGACGTCCCGGTCCCGGCCCGTGAAGTAGCCCTCGGGGGCGACCCAGTCGTGGTAGATGGGCACCGCGGAGTCCTCGACGAGCGTGAGACCGACCTTCGCGCCGTGCCCGGCGACGACGCTCGTCTGGTGCGGTTCGGCGGCGAGCCGTCCCGCGACGTAGAGGCCGTCCACGGCCGTTCGCCCGCGGTCGTCCGCGTCCACGTACGTCTTCGACCCCCGCTGGAGGCGCTCGACGTCGAGGCCGTCGAGATAGGCGGGGTTCGACTTCGTCGCCGCGACCACGTACTCGCTCTCGTGCGCGCTCCCGTCAGCCAGTTCGACGGCGAAGCCGTCGCCGTCACGTCCGACCGAAACCACCTCGCCGTCGACGCGCGTCGCGCCCGCCTCCTCGACCTGCTCGCGCAGCAGGCCGAGGAACGTTCGCGCGTTCACGCCGAGCGGGAACCCCGGCACGTTCTCCAGGTGTGCGTTCCGCGCGAGAATCGGCTCCCCGTCGTTCACGACCGTCGTCTCCACGCCCGCCCGCGCCGTGTAGAGCGCGGCGTTCAGACCCGCGACGCCGCCACCGACGACGACCCGCGGTGCGTCTTCGCTCATACGCGTCCGGTTCGCGTCCCGCCCTTATCCGCCTCTCGGATGCGGCCGAGCGCGGACGACACGACTAAACCCCCCGCGCGCGCACTCCGAGAAGTGAAGACCGTCGAGGTCAGCACGACCGTCCGCGCGCCCCCGGACGACGTCTACGACTTCCTGCTCGACTTCCCCGGCTACGCCGACTACTCGAAACACCTCGAGTCCGTCACCGCCGACGGCGACGGCGGCCCCGGAACCGAATACCACCTCACGTTCGCGTGGTGGAAGCTCGACTACACCGCCCACTCGAAGGTCACCGCCGTCGACCCACCGACCGCCATCGACTGGGAGATCACTCGGGACATCGACGCGTCCGGCCGATGGCTCGTCGACCCGCTCGACCACGGCAGCGGCTGTCGCGTCCGCCTCGTCGTCACCTACGACCCCGACTCCGCCCACGGCGTCCTCGACCTCCCCCTCTTCGTCTCCCTCGACCGCGTCATCGAGAAGATCATGGACCTCGTCGTCGCAGAAGGCGAACGCGTCGTCGAACGCGTCGTCGCCGACCTCGAAGGCGAACGCCGCCCCGTCGACATCGACGTTTCGGTGTATTAGCTCACAGCCGATAGTCGTGCTCGCCGGTCTCGGTGTCGAGGAACGCGGCGAGCAGGTCGACGGTGGCGTCGACGTCGTCCGCGTGGGCGGTTTCGGTGACGGTGTGCATGTAGCGCAACGGGACGCTGATGGCGCCCACTGGCTTCGCGCCGTGCGTGTTCTGGAAGCCGGCCGTGTCGGTTCCGCCCGCGGGGAGTACCTCTAGCTGGTAGGGGATATCGTCGGCTTCCGCGACGGACTGCATGCGCTTCCTGACCTTCGGGTTCGTGATGACGCTCCCGTCTTTCAGCTTTATCGCGGCGCCTTCGCCGAGTTCGGTGACGGCTTTCGACTCGTCGCCGATCTGCGGGATGTCGTTCGCGACGGTGACGTCGAGCGCCACCGCGAGGTCGGGGTCGAGGTCCACGCCGAGCGCGCGCGCCCCGCGCAGGCCGACTTCTTCCTGCACCGTCGCGGCGAAGTGAACCGTGACGTCGGGGGTGACGCGCTTCGCGGCTTCGAGCATCGCGAAGAGGCAGACGCGGTCGTCCATCGACTTCCCGGTCACCGTCTCTCCGAGCAGCCGAGTGTCCTGATCCATCGTCACGACGTCCCCGACGGAGACGCGCTCCGCCACCGTCTCCCCGTCGAGGCCGAGGTCGACGTAGACGTCCTCGACGTCGTCCTCCTTCTCGCGCTCCTCCTCGCCCATCGTGTGCGGCGGCGGCGATCCGATGACGCCGTCGAGGTCGCCCTCGCTCGCGTGGACGGTGACGCGCTGGGCGCGCAGCACGCGCGGGTCCCACCCGCCGAGCGCGTCCAACTGGAGGAATCCGTCCTCGGTGACGTGACGCACCATGAATCCGATCTCGTCCATGTGCGCCGCGACCGCCACCTCGTACGCGGGGTTCTCGGCGCCTTCGACGGTCGCGACGACGTTCCCCATCGCGTCCGTCCGTATCTCGTCCGCGACGGCGTCGAGTTCGCGCCGAACGATCCCGCGAATCCGCTCCTCGTGCCCGGGCGCGCCGTGCGCCTCGGTCAGTTCCTCCAACAGCGCGAAGTCCGCGTTCATACGCCCCTCGTCGGCCCGCCCGCGTATAAAAACCGGAGGTGCGGTCAGACGTCGCGCTCGACGACGTACTCGGCGAACGCGGCGAGGTCGGCGGCCGTCTCGTCGTCCACGGGGACGCCGTCGAGGTAGCCGATGGACTCGTCCA
>JBDGUG010000093.1:0-7431 GCA_042216135.1 Halarchaeum sp.
GTGAACGGTTCGTCGAGGACGAGGTGGTCGGGGCGCATCGCGAGCGCGCCCGCGATAGCGACGCGCGCCCGCTCCCCGCCGGAGAGCGCGTCGATGCGCGCGTCTCGCCTGTTCGCCATGTTCACCGCGTCGAGGGCGTCGGCGACGCGCGCGTCTATCTCGTCGCGCGAGAGGCCGAGGTTCGACGGGCCGAACGCCACGTCCTCCCCGACGGTGGCGGCGACGAAGCCGTCCCGGGGGTCCTGGAAGACCATCCCGACGGCGGTGCGCGCGCCCACGAGGTCCTCGCGGACGGGCGTGCCGTTCACTCGGACGGCGCCCGTGTCGGGGGTGAGGAGGCCGTTCCAGTGGCGGACGAGCGTGGTCTTCCCGGAGCCGTTCGCGCCCGCGAGGACGACGAACTCGCCGTCCGCGACGTCGAGTGTGACCCCGTCGAGCGCGACGCTGTCGCCGTAGCGGTGGACGAGGCCGCGCGTCTCGATCATCTCAGGTCGCGCGGAGGCGGTCGCTGCGGGCGACGAGCACCGCGACGACGCCCTTCAGGACCTCGCCGGGGACGAACGGGACGGCGGCGGCGAGGAGGGCGGCGACGAGGCCGACGTTCCCGAATATCGCGTAGCCGAGCGTCCCGAGCGCGTAGATGACGAGCGTCGCGAGGGTCAGTCCGAGCGCGAGGCGCGAGAGCGGGATGTCGCCCGTCGGGGTGAGGCCGTCGCGGCCGTGCGCGACGTAGCCGAGGAGGCCCGCGGCGAACGGGTACGACCAGAGGTAGCCGCCCCACTGGCTCAGGAGGGTGCCGACGCCGCTCGCGCCGTAGGCGAATATCGGCGCGCCGACGGCGCCCGCGACGACGTAGAGGACCATCGACGCCGCTCCCCACCGGGGGCCGAGGAAGACGCCGGCGAGGAACACCCCGAGCACCTGGAGGGTGTAGGGGACGGGACTCACCGGGAGTTGGAAGCTCACGTAGGCGAGGACGCCGGTCAGCGCGGCGAAGAGCGCCGACCGGGCGACGTTTCCGACCGTCTCGTCGCCGACGAGGGCGACGGATTCCGCGTTCGTGCTCACGCCCCACCCTCTCTCGTCAACCACTATGAAAACCTAGGTTGACGGAACTCCCAACAGGCCTATACGTATCGGGGGGTCCCGGTGTGTATGGACGAGAAGACCGAGGAACTCCGCGACATCTTCGTCGACGTCACCGACGCGGAGTCCGTCACCGAACGACAGGAGGCGGGGCACGGATCGCTCGCCACCGACGCCGAGGTCGACGAACGCCTCCGCGACGCCGTCGCCGAGATGCGCGACCGACTCGACTTCCGCACCGACCTCCCCACCGCCGACCTCGTCGCCATCGTTCGGGGCTTCTACGCCGGCGACGACGACGCCACGCTCGCCGACCGCCTCGACGTCGACGACGAAACCGTCGCCGACGCCCGCCGCGACCTCCACCTCGTGCAGGACGACGTCGCCGACGCCCCCATCGACCTCGCCGCCGTCCGCCGCGCCATCGACGCCGGCGACGACGACCCAGACGAACTCGCCGCGCGCTTCGACGTCTCCCCCGCCGACGCCCGCACCTACCGCCGCGTCGCCCGCGTCCAAGCGGAGATCCGAACCGTCAACGACCGCTACCGGAGCGAGTTCGAAGCAGTCCTCCAGGACCGCGACCTCTCCGAACGCCTCACCACCGCCGCCCGCGAGGACGGCCTCGACGAAGCCACCGAAGGCCAAGAGACGAACACCAGCCTCTAGCCCGGTTCCGACTCCGGCCGCTCTGCGCCCCGACCCGAGACTTCTTCTCCGATGCCGGGCCCACCCCGGGCCGTGCCCGACCACGTCGCCTTCTCCGACCTCGCCACCGCCGCGTACTGCCCGCGACAGCTATACTATCGGCGCATCGAGAACGCGCGCGGCCTCCCGGAGTCCGTCGAGCGCGTCCGCGAACTCGCCGACCGGTACCCGACGCTCGTCGAGGCGAGCGACACCGCGCTCGACGGACTCGCCGCCGTCGACCCCGCGACCTATCGCGCGCGCCTCGGCGCCGCGCTCACCCGGTGGCCCGCGCTCGCCGACCCCGCGGAGACCGACGTCCTGCTCACCGGGAAGGACTGCCGCGGCCGGGTCGCGAAAGTCCTCGCCGACCCGCTCGCGCCCACGCTCGTCTCGCCCGGCGAACCCCCCGAATCGGGCGTCTGGGAACCACAGAAGGTGCGCGCCGTCGCGGCCGCGAAGGCGCTCGCGTGGCGCGAAGAAGCGTCGGTCGGACGCGCGTACGTCGAGTATCCGCGCCACGGCGTCGTTCGGGAGGTCCGCGTGTCGACGCGCGCGAAGGCCGCGTACCGGCGCGTCCTCCGCACCGTCCGCGCGATGGACGGCCCGCCCGCGCGCCGCTCCGACTCGCGCTGTCGGACCTGCCGGTACCGCGAGCAGTGCGGGGTGCGGACGCGCTCGCTCGCCTCGCTCCTCTAGTCGAGCCAGTCCGCGATGGCGTCCGCGTTCGCGCCGCGGCGGATTATCTCGCCGCGCGCGACGTCCACGACGGTGCTCTCCGTCCCCCCGGTCCGCCCGCCGTCCAGCACGACCGCGACCTGCTCGCGGAACCCCTCGTCGAGGTCCGAGATCTCGCGCACGCTCGGGTGTCCGCTGACGTTCGCGGACGTCGCCGTGACCGGCGCGACGCGCTCTAAGAGCGCGAGCGCGACGTCGTGATCGGGGACGCGCACGCCGACGCGCTCGCGCCCGCCCGTGAGGGCGTCCGGGACGACGTCGCGCTTCTCGCAGACCACGGTGACGGGGCCCGGCAGGAACTCGCGCATGAACGCGCGCTCGCGGTCGCCCGCGACGACGTAGTCGGTCGCGGCGTTCACGGACGGGACGCCGAGGCTCATCGGCTTCGAGCGCTCGCGGCCCTTCGCCGCGAACGCGCGCTCTATCGCGTCGGGGTCGAGCGCGTCCGCGCCGAGGCCGTACACAGTCTCCGTCGGGTAGACAACGAGTTCGCCCGCGCGGATCGCGTCCGCGGCCGCGTCGAGGTCGGTGGTGGTGACGTTCACAGGTCCGCGACGGCCGCCTCCACCGCGTCGTAGTCCGGGAAGTCCGGCCACTCCGCGGCCACCCACGCGTACGCGACGGTGCGGTCCTCCTCGACGAGGAAGACGGCGGGCCGGGGCTCCTCGACGCCGGTCATCCCGCCGAGGTCGTGGCTGATTCCGTACGCCTCCGCGACGCCGTTCGCGGGGTCGCTGAACAGCCGATACCCGGCCTCGTCGAGGCCGCGCTCGTCGATGGTCGTGGCGTGCTCGTAGGGCGTCGAGATGGAGACGCCGACGACCTGCGCGCCCGAGAGGTCGCGCTCGACGAGTTCGTTCCAGACGTACGTCGTCGGGAACGCGCCGTCCATCGGGTGGAAGACGAGGAGGACTGGGCCGTCGTCGAGCAGGTCGGCGAGCGACGCGTCCTCCCAGAACTCGCCGTTCACGAGCGGGCGCGTGAAGTCCGGTGCCTCCTCGCCCACCTCGGGATTGTTCGCCGCGGGGAGGTCGGTGACGTCGAAGTCCGGCATCACGCATCACCTCCGTCGACGTACGTGTTCTCCAGATACCGGACGACTATCGAACGCGATAGTCCCGTGCGCGCGGTCGCTTCGCGACCGCACGGTGCGGTGGCGTTCACTCCGCACCACCCCCGTACGTGTTCTCCAGATACCGGACGATGTTCTCCGACTCGGCCATCGCGACGCCCGTCTCCTCGTCGACGATTGCGGGCACGGTGCGCGTGCCGACGAGGCGCTTGACGACGTCCCGCTCGCCGTGCATCGGCTCGACGAACCGCGAGTGATAGTCGAGGCCGAGGTCGTCGAGCACGCGCACGACGCGCTCGCAGTACGGACAGGCCTGGAGTCGGTAGAGGGTCAGCGGTGCGTCCCGACTCGCCGGATTCGGCGGTGCGCTCGTCGCGCTCATACTCGTTCCATCGGCCGAACCGCGGGTAAACGCTTCGCCCGCGGCGCAAACCGGTGGAGAAACGCTTAATCGTCGCGCGCCGGAACGCAGAGTAGCGAATGGCAGCAGCTCTCTCGCTCGTGACGTCGGCCGCGATCGCGCTCGACCGTTCGACGGTAACAGTCGCGGGCGTGCTCGCGCTCGTCGTCCTCATGGGACTCTCGGCGTTCTTCTCGTCCTCGGAGCTCGCGATGTTCTCGCTCGCGCGCCACCGCGTCGAGGCGCTCGTCGACGACGGCGTGCCGGGCGCGGGCGCCGTCGCGGCGCTGAAGGAGGACCCGCACCGCCTCCTCATCACCATCCTCGTCGGGAACAACCTCGTGAACATCGCGATGTCCTCCATCGCCACGGGCCTGCTCGGCTACTACCTCTCCCGCGGCGAGTCCGTCGTCGCGGCGACGTTCGGCATCACCGCGCTCGTCCTCCTGTTCGGGGAGAGCGCGCCGAAGTCGTACGCCGTCGAGAACGCCGAATCGTGGGCGCTCCGCATCGCCGGCCCGCTCAAGTGGTGCGAGCGCCTCCTCCTCCCGCTCGTCGTCACCTTCGACTACCTCACGCGCGTCGTGAACCAGATCACCGGCGGGCGCGCCGCCATCGAGTCCTCGTACGTCTCGCGCGACGAGATACAGCAGATGATCCGCACCGGCGAGCGCGAGGGCGTCATCGAGGAGGACGAGCGCGAGATGCTCCAGCGCATCTTCCGGTTCAACAACACCATCGCGAAGGAGGTGATGACGCCGCGCCTCGACGTCGACGCCGTCCCGACGGACGCCACGCTCGACGAGGCCATCGAGTCGTGCGTCCAGTCCGGCCACGAACTCCTCCCCGTCTACGAGGGGAGCCTCGACAACGTCGTCGGCATCGTCAGCCTCCGTGACCTCGTCCGCCAGCACCACTACGGCGGCGACACCGCCGTCTCGCTCCCCGACCTGATGGAGCCGACGCTCCACGTCCCCGAGTCGAAGAACGTCGACGAACTCCTCCAGGAGATGCAGGACGAGCGCGTCGGCATGGTCGTCGTCCTCGACGAGTTCGGGACGACGGAGGGCCTCATCACGACCGAGGACCTCGTCGAGGAGATCGTCGGCGAGATCCTCGAAGGCGAGGAGGAGCGCCCCGTGACGTTCGTGGACGACGACACGCTCATCGTGCGCGGCGAGGTGAACGTCGACGAGGTGAACGAGGCGCTCGGCATCGACCTCCCGGAGGGCGAGGAGTTCGAGACCATCGCGGGCTTCATCTTCAATCGCGCGGGCCGCCTCGTCGAGGTCGGCGAGACGTTCCGCTACGAGAACGTCGAACTCCGCGCAGAGCAGGTGGAGAACACGCGCATCATGAAGGCGCGCGTGACGAAACTCGACGACGCGGTCGCGGAGGAGACGGAGGCGGACGAGGACCTCGAATCCTAGGCGATACCGACGAGTGCGAGCGCGGCGAACGCCCCGTAGCCGGCGGCGAGCGCGAGCGCGAGGGAGCCGACCCAGGCGGCGGCGGTTTTGAGCATTTTTTCGCGGCTGACGGTGCCGCCACTTGTGGCGCCGGCGGCGCCGCCGACGATGGCGGAGACGATGATTTCGTTGAAGGAGACGGGGATGCCGAAGAAGACGGCGGCCTGCGCGATGGCGAAACTCGGGATGAGCGCCGCAATCGACCGGCGGGGGCCGAGGCTGGAGTAGTCCTGCGCGAGCGCCTTGATCATCCGCGGCGCGCCAGTCCACGACCCGATCAACAGACCGAGGCCGCCGCCGACGAGGACGTAGACAGTCGGCACGTCCCCGCCGACCAGCGGGAGGAGCGGGCCGACGGCCAATCCGACCTGACTCCCGCCCGCCGAGAACGCGACGAGCGCGCCGAGCGCCAGCAGGAAGCGACGCGTGCCTCCTTCGCCGTTCGCGGCGACGTCCCAGCGGACGAGCGCGGCGACGAGTGCGGCGAGGACGAGGCTGACGGCGACGACGCCCGCGAGTTCGGCGTGGCCGAGCGCGGCGACGGAGACGGCGGTGGCGATGGACCGACTCGCGCCCGCGGGCCCGAGGAGCGCGAACCCGACGTTCGCGACGAGCGCGCCCACGACCGCGGCGAGGAGCGGAACGAGCACCGCGTCCCGGTCGAGTTCGCGGAGGGCGTACGCGGTGATGAAGGACGCGCCCGCGCCGACGAAGGGGACGAGGACCCAGAGGGTGGCGATCTGGGTGTACTTCGCCCACGCGGGGTCGCCGCCCATGGCGAGGCCGGTGCCGACGACGGCGCCGGTGACGGTGAACGCCGTGGCGATGGGGTAGCCCGTGAAGACGCCGACGGCGACGAGCGTCGCGGCCGTCAGGAGCGCGACGATCACCGCGACGGGCGTGAGCGTCGAGCCGGCGACGAGGCCCTTCCCGACGGTCTGGGAGACGTTGGCGCCCTGGAGGACGGCGCCGGCGAAGCCGAGGATGCCGACGTAGAAGCCCGCGCGCATCACGGGAATGGCGTTCGCGCCGACCGCGGGCGCGAACGGCGTGGACCCGCTCGACCCGGCGCCGATGGTCCACGCCATGAACATGCTCGCGAACGCCGCGATCAGGAGCGTCGCGGCCGCGGCGACCGTTACCATGCGAGTTTCTGAGGGGGCGTCAAGAAAGGGCTGTCGAAGCTAGTTCGTCGTGTGTTTCGCCTCGCCGCCCTCGTTCGGCACCTCGACGCCCTCCGCGGCCGTCGCCGCGTCCGTCGACTTCTCGGTGTCGACGTGCCAGCGCGAGACGTGCTCCTCGTAGTCGTGGAGGACGTCGCGGACGTCGTCGCGCAGGCCGTCGTCGTTCACCTGCACCTCGAAGGCGAACGCGTCGTCCTCGCCCCGGACGCGCTGGATGTTCGCCGAGACCAGGTCGTTGTCGAAGTAGTAGGGCGCCACCTGCGTCATCACGCGCTTGTAGACGGTGTTCTCGACCTTTCGGAGGGCCTTGCGACCCGCGGTGTCGGCGGCGCGCGCGACGTGGTCGATGGACTCCCCCCACTTCGCCACCGCGCCCTCCGCGTCGTCCTCGTCCAGGCGCTCGTAGGATTCGCTGAGGCGTTCGCCCGCCGTGGAGAGGTCGTCGTCGACGTCCTCGCCCGCCTTCTCGCCCTCGCCCTCCGCGACGCTCGCCTGCGCCGCCGTCTTCTCGTTCACGTCGGTGGTGAGGCGCTCGTGGGTCTTCGGCCGCCAGTCGTCCCACTCCTCGTACTCGTCGCGGAACGGGTCGTCGGCGTCCACCTCCCGGAGCGCCGCAGTGATCCGCTCCCCGTGCTCGACGACGTCGCCCCAGGTCCCGCGCACGCGGAACCCCGAGATGCTCTCGTCCATCGCTCTCGCCCCCGTCTACGACGCGGGCCCCCTTACGTCTTGTCGGCCACGCGATACCGCGTGCCGCGCTAGCGCCCGTACGTGAGGCGTCGCCCGAGGCCGTTC
>JBDGUG010000086.1:0-7253 GCA_042216135.1 Halarchaeum sp.
CGGAGCGCGTTGGAACAGGAGCCTGACGTACACCACGTCAAACCTGTCCGCACGTTCAACGACCCACAGGATGCACACACCTTAGATAACCTCATTGTGCTCTGCAAGTCCTGCCACACTCAGGCAGAGGCGCGTTTGGTCACGTCGTCGGATTCATAGAGTCTCGCAACGCCTATGTTCCTCCAACGGCGACTCTGAATCGCGCGATCACCGTACGCAGATTCGGCCCATTGACCCGCTCGACAGACGAGGTGATCGGGCGTACTTGAGATTGCAGTCCCGTGGTGTAGCGGCCAATCATCTGGGCCTTTGGAGCCCAGGACGGCGGTTCGAATCCGCCCGGGACTATAACAAATATTTTACGTTTTTCGGGTCGCGGCTCCGTCCGCCCTCGTCCGAGCGCGTTCAGCCGCGGAGCCACCACCAGAGCGCGCCGACGAGGAGCGCGATCTCGGGGATGCCCACGCCTAGCTATCTTCGGCCGCGCCTGGCGCCGCCTCGCCCGCCGTCGTCGCGGGGCCGCGCGCCGGATCGTAGGGGATGGCGCGCCGGACGCCCCAGTAGTAGAAGCAGAGCGCGAGCGCGGCGCTGGTGGCGGCGTCCCAGCCGAACGGGAGGACGCCGACGCCGCCGAAACGGGGGGCGCCGAGGTAGGAGACGGCGGCCATCGCGAGCAGGTACGCGACCAGCCAGACGCCGTGGCGGGCGCTGTACGTGCCGGCGCGGCCCCGGCGGACGTAGTACGCGTAGACGAGGACGCCGACGAGGAGGACGCCGAGCATCTCGCCGGTGAGCGGCCAGGACGTCCAGAGTAGGAGGAGCGAGGAGAGGACGAACGCGAGCGGGGCGAGGACGACGGCGCCCCGCAGGCGGAACGGCCGCTCGACGTCGGGGGCGGTCCGTCGGAGGGCGCCGAGCGCGACGGGCCCGATGGCGTAGGAGACCATGAAGCCGACGTTGACGGCGGAGACGAGTTCGGAGTAGCCCCCGACGGTGACGAGGAGGAAGGCGAGTTCGAGGGCGAGGCAGGCGAGGAGGCCGACGCCGGGCGTCCCGCGCTTCGGGTCGAGGCGGCGGAAGAACTGAGGCATCGTGCCGTCCTCCGCCATCGCGTACGCGAGGCGCGGGACGGCGCCGCCGTTCGTGGCGTTCGGGCCGTTCGGGGAGACGATGCCGTCGGCGAGGAGGAGGTAGGCGACGAGGGTGAGGCCGGCGGCGGAGACGACGCCGTAGACGGGCGCGGAGAGACCGGCGAGCGTCGCCCAGTCCCCGCGCACGACGCCGTCGGCGGCGAGCGCGCTCCAGTCGAGCGCGCCGACGAAGACGACGCTGATGAGCGCGTACGTGACGGTGGCGAGGAGGACGGTGGCGACGACGGCGCGCGGCAGGTCCCGCTGGGGGTTCTTCGCCTCGGAGCCGAAGTCGAGCGCTTGCCGGAAGCCGAGGTAGGCGAAGACGGTGGTGGCGGTACCGACGAGCACGCCGGACGCGCCGTTCGGCGCGAACCCGCCGAACGCGGTGAAGTTCTCCGGGTGGAACGCGAACAGGCCGACGAGGACGACGAAGAGGGCGATGGGGACGTACTTGAGCGCGGTGACGTAGTTCTCGAAGACGGCGAGGTACTTCACGCCCGCGTAGTTCAGCGCGGCGACGAGCACGAGGATGGCGGCGGCGACGAGCAGGCCGAACGCGGAGAGGTCGTTCCCGTCCGCGAGGCCGGGGGCGAGCGCGCTCGCGTATCGGACGACGGCGACGGCCTCCGCGGGCGGGATGATGGCGTACGCGACGAACGCCGCCCAGCCGGCCATGTGGCCCGCGAACGAGCCGTGCGAGAGGTAGGGGTACTTCGCGACGGCACCGGGCGCGGGCCACGCCGCCCCGAGTTCGGCGTAGACGAGCGCGATGACGAGGATGGCGGCCCCGCCGAGCACCCAGGAGACGACGGCGGCCGGCCCCGCCTCCGCGGCGACGATGCCGGGGAGGAGGAGCCACCCGGAGCCGATGACGGTGCCGAGGCTCATCGCGAGCAGCGAGTAGAATCCGAGGTCCTTCCGGAACCCCGGCGTCGCCTCGCTCATCGCCGACCCCGCGCGTCGGATCGCATGGCTGTGGTGATGCGACTGTCCCCCGTGAAACTATCGCTCGACCTAGAAGTGCATGCCGACGCCGCCGGCGTCGACGTGAACCGTCTCGACGCCGGGGACGTCCTCGGGGAGGCGGGCCCGGATGGCCTGCACGGTCATCGGGGAGATGCCACAGCCGGAGCACGCGCCGCCGAGCGCGAGCCACACTTCGCCGCGCTCGGCGTCGACGCCCTCGACGCCGGCGGTGCCGCCGTGCGCGCTGATCTGGGGGAAGTTCCGCGCGAGGAACGCCTGCACGCGCTCCGAGAGTTCTCGTTCCGCGTCGTCCATGCGAGAGGTCGGCGCTCGACGAGCATAGCCGTATCGTCCCGGCCGGCCGCGTCCGCCGGGACCGCACGACTGATGGTGTCCGTGGCCGTCGTCTCGGGTATGCTCGGCACCCTCTGGAAGCTCGCGCGCGCCGCCCTCGCGGTCGTCGGCCTGCTCGCCGTCGCGTTCGTCGTGCTCTCCTACGGCTGGAACGGCGAACCGCCCGAACTCTCCCTGGAGTAGTCGCGAAACCGTTTACCGGTTCAAGCGTCTCCCGGTAGCTATGAGTGCGCTCTCCTCGCTCCCGGACCGCCCGCTGACCACCGACGAGGTCGCCGCGCTGAACGACGCCGACGCGTTCGATCTGGTCGTGCCCGTCGAACGCGAGGAGGCGGTGCGCGCCGAGGACAACGAACCGGTCGTCGTCACGGAGTCGCTCGTGCTCGCGGCGTCCTCGTGGGTGAAGGGCGCGGTCCACGAGGACGACGGGTGGCGGGTCGTGGAGAGCGTCGACGTCGAGGGAGAGGACCGCACGGAGGCGATGATGGCATGTGAGGCGGCGGTCGAGGACGCGCTGAAGCCGGGCGAGCGCGCCGACAACGCGCGTTGAGCGCGCGCTCGGCGCGCGTTTCCCTGCAAAAGGCTAAAGAGCGAAACTAGCCTCTATTGAGACAACAATGAGTACGCGACACACCCCCCCGCCGGAGGTGACGGCATGGACGTCGAGATAAAGGACAGCGCCGTCTCCGCCGACGAACTCGACGCGATGGAGACGTTCGTCTACGACTATCTCGCCGCCAGCGTCGAGAACGAGGAGGACGGCGGGCGGATGCGCTGGTACCCGTGGCACTCCGCCGACTACCGGTTCAACCACATCCTGAACGTCCGCGAACTCGCCGCCGACATCGCGGAACGGGAGGGCGCGGACGTGGACGTGGTGCGGGTCGCCGCGCTCTTCCACGACATCGCGAAACTCGACGCGGACCAGGAGGTCCACGCGGAGGAGGGCGCGAACGTCGCGCGCCAGTACCTGGAGACGCACGGGGACTTCCCGGCGTCCTTCGTCGACCGGGTCTGTCGGGCGGTCGAACACCACTCCTACACGGACGACCTCTCGGACCTCGATTTGGAGACGCGCTGTCTCGTCGAGGCGGACATGCTCGATAAGGTCGGCGCGAACGGGACGGCGCTGATGCTCCTCCGGATGGGCTACGAGGCGCGCACGCACATGGACGCCGCGGAGATGGTCGAGCGCGTCCTCGAACGCGGCCGCGACGTCGAGGACCGGGTGGAGAGCGACGCCGCGGACTCCCTCGTCCACCAGCGTCTGAAGCGCGTGCGCTGGTTCCGCGAGTGGCTGGAGAGCGAGGTGCCGCGGATGGACCACGACGCGGACGCCCCCGAAGACCCCGACGAGCGGCCTACGTGAGCGTGCGCACGGCGTCAGCGACGAACAGCACGCCGAAGGCGACGAGCACGACGGCGCTCCCGTAGCCGACGGCGCGTTCGACGGCGGCGAGTCGGTCGCCGGCCGCGCGGAGCGCCGCCGGGAACGCGGTGACCCAGACGAGGATACCGCAGAAGAACCCGACGACGGTGAGCGTGCCGTTCGCGACGACGACGGTGTGCCCGAACGCGCTGACCGCGCCGGGGTCGAGCAGGGCGACGCCGGCCGTCAGCCACCAGATAATCTGGACGGGATTGGTGAGCGCCGCGAGGAACGTCTTCCGGAAGCCCGCACCGCTCGGCGCTCGCTCGCCCGCGGCGGCGGTGCTCCGCACGGCGCCGTACGCGAAGTAGCAGAGGAGGACGCCGCCGACGGCCTTCATCGCGGCCTGTAGGGTCGGGGCGTGCTGGAGGAAGGCGACGACGCCGAGGTACGCGAGCACGAAGAAGCACGCGTCGGCGGTCATCGCGCCGAGGCCGGCGCGGAAGCCGGCCTTCCACCCGCGCGTCACGGACTCGGTGGCGATGAGCGCGTTCATCGGGCCGGGCGGCGCGGCGAGCGAGAGGCCGAGCGCTACCCCGGCCGCGAGGGAGACGGCGGCGGAGAGCATACTCGAACGTGGCGCCGTCGCGCGAAAAGCCCGTCGAAGGCCGCCGCAGTCCTGCGGTCCTGCAGCGCTCAGACGCCCGCGCTCGCCCGCCAGCGTCGATAGCCCGCGCTGGCGGCGACGCCGGCGACGGCGAGCGCGGCGCACGCGACGACGGCCGGCCCGGAGAGGACGTCCCACTCGAAGAGGCCGACGGCGACGAAGACGACGGCCGCCGCGGCCTGGATGGCGACGGTGGGGAGGTGGCGTTCGGCGGCCTCCCCGACGAACGCGTCGAGGCCGGTGCGGAGCGCCAGCCCGCACCACGCGCCGAGGAACACCTGCCACGGCGACGCCGGGAACGCCGCGGCGAGATTGATAGTGAGGAGTTGGGTCTTGTCGCCGACTTCCGCGACGGCGATGGTGGCGAACGCGACGGCGAACGCGCCCGACCCCCGCACGCGCTCGTAGACGCCGTCCGGGAGGACGCTCGTGAGGACGTCCTCGCCGTCCGCGTCCCCGTCGGTGTGCGCGTAGAGGTCGTAGGCCTGATAGCACGCCCACGCGCCGAACGCGACGAAGAGCGCGCCCGTGATCGCTCCCATCGCGCCCGCGGGGACGACGCCGAATATCGCGGTGCCGACCGTGACCTCGACGGCGTTCCAGACGGCGAACGCGCTCACCGCGCCGAGGAAGACGCGCGTCGAGTCGTATACCGTCGCGAGCGTGATGACGGCGAGTTGGCCCTTGTCGCCGAACGTCGCGAGGAAGTTCGTGATGAACGCGGCGAGCGCCGGCCCGTAGTGGTGGTACTGGTCGAGCCCGGTGACGCCGCTCGCGGCGACCGGAACGCCCACTACGCGCGGACCTCCGATTCCGGCCGCACGCGAATGCCCGTCGCGACCCGCGTCGGCAGGTGGACGTCGTCGTCGTCGACGAGCACGACGACGGTGTCGATGGGCGTGACCTCGACGACGGCGAGTTCGACGCCGGGTTCGACGCCGTGGTCGGCGAGGTAGGCGAGTTCCTCCTCGTCGCGGTCGCTGACGCGCGCGACGGTGACAGTCTCGCCCTCGGCGACGTCCGCGAGCGCGACGGTGTCGTCGGCTTCGAGCGGCGCGAGGTCTTCCGAGGGGATGGGGTCGCCGTGCGGGTCGACGCGCGGCTCGCCGAGCGCGGCGGCGACGCGGCGCTCGAACTCCTCGCTGATGTGGTGTTCGAGCGCGTCCGCCTCGTCGTGGACCTCGCTCCACGTGTAGTCGAGGTGTTCGGCGAGGTAGGACTCGAGGAGGCGGTGGTGGCGCAGCACTTCGAGCGCCACCGTCTCCCCCTCGGGGGTCAGCTCGACGCCCTTGTACTTCTCGCGACTGATGAGGCCGCGCTCGTCGAGTTTCTCGAGCATGCTCGTCACCGTCGGCGGGGTGACGTCCAGGTAGTCCGCGAGCGCGGACGTCCGAACGGGCGGGCCCGTCTCGCGCTGGAGGACGTAGATCGCCTTCAGGTAGTCCTCCATCACGTCGCTCAGCATCACTGTCCGAGTTAGACGCCTCTAAAACTTAGTTTTGCCGGGGTCAGATCCCCTTGCTCATGAGGTGCGAGCGCAGGATGTCGTCGTCCTTGCTCCCCGCGCCCGCGTTCACGAGCACGACGGTGTCGTCCGCGTCGAACTCGCCCCGGTCGGCGAGTTCGCGCGCCGCCGCGACCGCCGCGCCGCTCGACGCGCCGAGTTCGAGACCCGCCGTTTCGGCGAGCGACGTCGCGCCCTCCAGGGCGTCCGCGTCCGGCACCGCGACCGCGCCGCCGTCCGTCCCCCGGAGCGCGTCCAGCGCGAGCGACGACCCGGCCGGGTCCGGAATCTCGATGCGCCCGCAGATGGTGTCCGGGCGCTCCCACGGTTCGTGGGACTCCCGCCCCTCCTCGAACGCGCGCACGATCGGCGCACACCCCTCCGCCTGCGCCGCGTAGACGCGCGGCAACGCGTCGACGAGACCGAGGTCGCGGAGGGCCCGCGCCGCCTTGTAGAAGCCGTAGAGGCCCGCGCCGCGCCCCGTCGCGTGTATCACGCGGTCCGGCGTCGTCCAGCCGAGGTCCTCCGCGACTTCGGCGTACGCCGTCCCGAGGCCGTCGTGCGCGTACGGCGTCGCGAACGCCTGCACGGGATGCCAGTCCTCCTCCTCGGTCACGGCGTCCGCGAACGCGGCGTCCGCGTCCCCGATACGGCCCTCCACCACCGACATGTCGCCCCCGTGGACGTTCACCATCGCCTTGCTCGTGAAGCTCGCGCGCGTCGGCATGAACGAGTGACTCGCCAGCCCCGCGCGCGCCGCGTAGGCCGCCGCGGACTGCCCGTCCTCGCCCGTCGTCGACAGCGCCACGTCCGTCGCGTCCGCCGCGACGGCCGCCGTCACCGCCGCCGACGCCGCGCGGTCGTCGATGGTGCCGGTCGGGTTCCGCCCCTCGTCCTTCACGTACACGGAGTCGACGCCGAGTTCCTCGGCCAGCGACGGCGCCGGCACCAGCGGCGTCCCGCCCTCCATCATCGACACCGCGTCGGCCGGCGCGAACGGCAGGAGCTCGCGGTAGCGCCACATCGAACGCGGCCGGCCCGCGAGCGCCGACGGCGCGAGCGCGTCCCGCTCGTACGTCGCGTCCAGCACGCCCCCGCAGTCCGGACAGCGCCCCGGCGCCCCGTCCGGATCGAAGCGCGCCCCGCACGCCGTACACGTCACGTCCCCGAGAGCCGGATTCGTCTCCATATCCGCCCGTGCGTGAGGCGCGCGGGAAAGCGCTACGGGTTCGCCGCGAACTCGAAGCGCGCGCCGCCCGC
>JBDGUG010000035.1:0-7176 GCA_042216135.1 Halarchaeum sp.
GGACCCCGACTTCGAGTTGGCGATGCTGGAGCGCGCGGACGCGGTGTTGACGCTCGGCGGCGGGCGGAACACGGCGGCGACGGCGGACGTCCCGAGCGAGAAGCGCCAAGCGTACGACCGGGCGCGACGCGGCATCAGGGAGGCGCGCCTCGACGCGAAGTGGGTGCTGACCGAGCATCCGACGCGCTCGCTCGCCCAGCAGGCGGGGATGAGCTACGAGGCGTACCAGTCGTTCGTCTACGACGCCATCGACCGGGACTGGGAGGCGCAGGCGGAGCAACAGGCGAAGGTGAAGGACGCGCTGGACGGCGCGAGCGAGGTGCGTCTCGTCTCCGACGGGACCGATCTGACGATGTCCATCGAGGACAGGGTCGCGGTGAACTCGGCGGCGAGCGTCGCGTACGACTCGCACAACCTCCCGTCGGGAGAGGTGTTCACGGCGCCCGCGGACACCGAGGGCGAGGTGGTCTTCGACGTGCCGATGACGGTGAACGGGAAGCGCGTGCGGGACGTGCGCCTCGTCTTCGAGGACGGCGCCGTGGTCGAGTACGAGGCCGAGCAGGGCGAGGACGCCATCCGGGAGGTCGTGGAGACGGACGACGGCGCGAAGCGCCTCGGCGAGCTCGGCGTCGGGATGAACCGCGGCATCGACCGCGTGACGGACAACATCCTCTTCGACGAGAAGATGGGCGACACCGTCCACCTGGCGCTCGGCCGGGCGTACGAGTCGAACTTCCCCGCGGGCCGCGAGGACGAGGCGAACGACTCCGCGGTCCACGTCGACCTCATCGTCGATATGAGCGAGGACTCGCGCATCGAAGTGGACGGCGAGACGATACAGGAGAACGGCCGGTTCTGGTTCGAATCCGGGTTCGAGTCGTGACCGCGCGAGCGAGGGCGGCCGGTGTGCGGCGGCGTCAGTCGTCGCCGGCGGGATAGCAGTCGAGTTCGGCGCTCTCGCAGACGCCGCCGGTGGTCTCGATTTGGACCGTGGCGTGCGAGATGTCGAAGGATTCGCCGAGGACGTGCCGGCAGCGTTCGAGGACGGCGTCGCGGTCGGCGTCGGTGGCGACGACGACGTGCGCGCTGCACGCGTACTGCTGTGAGGCGAGCGCCCAGACGTGGACGTCGTGGGCGTCGGTGACGCCGTCGATGTCGGTGAGCGCGGCGGCGACGTCGTCGACTTCGACGTCGCGCGGGGCGCCCTGGAGGAGGACGTTGAGGCTGTCGCGGAGGAGGTCCTTGGCGGAGTAGAGGACGAGACCGGCGATGACGAGCGAGAAGAGCAGGTCGAGGACGTAGTAGTCGCCGAAGAGGAGGGCGACGCCGAGGGCGACGGCGGCGAGGCTACCGGCGGCGTCGGCGAGCAGGTGGAGGTAGGCGCCGCGGACGTTGAGGTTCTCCTGGCCGCCGTGGAGGACGTACGCGCCGGCGAGGTTCGCGGCGAGGCCGACGACGCCGACGACGACGGTGGGGACGGCCTTCACCGGCTGAGGGTCGCCGTAGCGGACGAGCGCTTCGTAGGCGACGTAGACGACGATTGCGACGAGGGCGACGCCGTTCGCGAGGGCGCCGAGGATTTCGACGCGCTGATAGCCGTAGGTTCGGCGGCGGTCGGCGGCGCGCGTGGCGAGGTAGGCGGCGAGGAGCGCGAGCGCGAGGCTGCCGCTGTCGGTGAGCATGTGCGCGGCGTCCGCGAGGAGGGTGAGGGAGTTCGCGTAGAGCGCGCCGGCGAGTTCGACGACGAAGAAGACGGTGTTGATGGCGAGTGCGATGAGGAGGGCGCGACGGTTCCCGCCGTGGTCGTGGGAGTGGCC
Source organism: Halarchaeum sp. (assembly GCA_042216135.1). Classification (GTDB taxonomy): domain Archaea; phylum Halobacteriota; class Halobacteria; order Halobacteriales; family Halobacteriaceae; genus Halarchaeum. The sequence goes on from JBDGUG010000035.1 coordinate 1,818, forward strand.
GTGGCCGGTCTCGTCGTGGTCGTGGTCCGCGTGGTCGTGGCCGTGCTCGCTCATCCGATGTCGAGCCCTAGCCGACCCTGTCTTATTAACTCCCCTGCCATAGATCCGGCGTAGAGTGGCAGAGATTGGTATGCGCGAGTAGTGAGTTAATAATTCGGCGCGGTCGCTCGGTGGCGTGGAGTCGAGTTGCGGGGAGTAAGCCCCCTTCTGTTCTTCCGGCATTCGGCTGAGCGTCCGCGCGGTCTGTCGGGCTACCTTCCTGTGCGCGGACTTGCACCGGCGAGGGTGGCCGTTCCATCGCTCCTCCGTCGTCGTCCCTCGGTGGGTTCACTCCCCGCGCCTTTGCTCGGCGCGGGTTCGCGCACCGCATCGGTCGGACGGAGACGTGTCGTCTCTGTTCCATGGCCGGCGGTCTCCCGCCCCGGACGTGTGTCCGGTCGCCTGCCCGACGGGTGGGGGGACTTTCCTCATGCGCGTCTCGCGCACGGGGGCCGGTCTCCCGCTACTCGTCGCGTCGTAAGCGATTGGGTCGGTTAAGCGGTTCGGTGCGGTGGCGTGGTAATATCTACCAAACACTGCGTAAGTACCTTGTGGCCCCGGACGCGGCGACACGGCGCGTCTTCGCGAGGTACTCCCGCGAAACGCCAGACGGCGCCGAGATTCGTATCTATCACGATTCCGAACCGTAATGGAAGGATTGAAGGCCGAAGTGGCCCTATATGTATGCGTAATGTCCGAGGCCCAGTCGATCCACCTCACCGACGACGACGGCGCTCGGGCCGTCGAACTCGCGCGTGATTCTGTCGAGGCGTTCGTTCGAAACGGACAGCGAGAGCAGCCCGGCAGCATGCGCGACGCCTTCTACAACCGCACCGGCGCGTTCGTCCGCCTCCAGTCCACACGGGGCCGAGGGCGACTGCGCGGCTGCGCCGGCGCACACGAGACGGTCCGGGAACTGGGGAACGAGTCGAAACAGCTGGGACACGCCATCGTCGAAGCGGCCATCAAGGCCGCGAGCGAGACGTCCTGTGGGTCGGAAGTAGAGCCCGCCGAACTGGACCACATCAAGGTCTCGGTCTGCACCGTCTCCAACCTCGTTCTCACGGACGACCCCGTCGCCGACATCGAACTCGGCACGCACGGCGTCGCCGTCGACGGCCACGGCAAGCACGGCTGGATGTATCCGACGATTCCCGTGGAGAACGACTGGTCCGTCTTCGAGTATCTGGATCGCACCTGCCGGAAGGCCGGCCTCCCGAACGGCGCGTGGGAGGACGACGACGTGATGGTCACGCTCTTCGAGGGACAGGTCTTCGAGGAGCAGGAGCCGGAAGGCGAACTCGTCCGGCGCTAGAAGTCCACCTGTTCTGCGTCCGCCGCCGCGCGCCGCGCCGCATCGTCGATGTCGAACTCCCGCACTAGCTCGCCGTCGCGGAGCAGCGGCTCCAGGAGTCGCTCGCCGTCGGTCGGACCCGGCCGGTCAGCGAGGCCGACGTGGTGGGCGCCGTCGCGCGTCCGATACACCTGCTTCGCGCCGGAGAGCTTCCCGCGCTTCGCACAGGGCTCGCCGTCCCGTTCGACGATGTCGAGCGCGAAGTCCACCGGGTCGGCGTTCGAGACGAACCCGCCGACGCCGAACCCCGCGACGTCGTCGCGGAGTTCGCGCAGGTCGTCAGGGCCGAGGCCGCCGCTGACGAAGACGCCGACGTGCTCGTAGCCGCGCAGGTCGAGCTCCCACCGGACCTCGCGGACGATGTGGCGGAAGTCGCCGCGCCGCGACGACGTGGTGTCGAGACGAACGCTGTCGAGGGCGTCCCCGAGGACGGTGGCGGCGCGCAGCGTCTCGTCCTTCTCGTCCGAGTAGGTGTCGCAGAGCGCGACGCGCGGCACGTCCTCGCCGACGGCCTCGTCGAACGCCGCCCACGCGGCCTCCTGGTTCCCGCGGCCGAACGCGATGAGGAGCGCGTGCGGCATCGTCCCGCTCGCCTCCCGACCCAGCACCTCGGCGCCGGCGACGTGGCTGACGCCGTCGAGGCCGGCGACGAACGCGGAACGCTCCACCATCGCGGCGATGCTCGGGTGGACGTGGCGCGCGCCGAAGCTCAGGACCTGACTGTCCGGGGCGGCGCGTCGCGCCAGCATGGCGTTCGTCGCACAGCCGCTGGCGTGCGAGAGGAACCCGAGGAGGCTCGTCTCGTAGCGCGCGAAGTCGAGGTAGTCGCCCTCGATGCGGAGGACGGGGCCGCCGTCGAACAGCCGGCCTTCCCGCATCGCGTCGACGTCCACGGGGAGCCCTTCGAGGAGGTGCGCGGCGTCCTTCACGCCCGCGAACACCTCGAACTCGCCGGTGGGGAACTGGTCGGCGGTGACTTCGGCGACGACGCGAGGGTTCTTCCCGGCGTGTTCGAGCGTCGCGACGGTCCGGTGGAAGTAGGCGTCGGTCGCCCGGCCGTCGCGGATGGCGTCGACGGGGACGATGTCGAAGGGGGCGTCGGCGCCGGCCCCCGCCGGCGCGTCGTCTTCGGTCATACCCCCGCTATCGGCGGCGGGGCGAAAAAGGCTCGTGGTCGGACGCGACCCCAGGGGACTTTATCGCGCGCCGCGTACCCGCGTGCGTGTTCGAGGACATCATGCGGAAGTTCGAGGGGAGTCCGGGCCAGCAGGCGGTCGTCCGCCTCCTCCTCGAGCGCGGGTTCTCCGTGAACGAGGACGGGCGCGTGGTCTCGGGCGGCATCGAGATCGCGGACACCCAGCTCGCCCAGGAGGTCGGCGTGGATCGGCGGGTGGTGGATTCGACGACGGACGCCATCCTCGCGGACGAGGAGCTGACGCGCATCTTCCGGAACATCAGCCAGATCCCGAGCCTGATGGATCTCGCGCCCGTGCTCGATCTGACGGTCGTGACCGTCGCGGTCCACGACGCGGACGAACCCGGTCTCGTCGCGCGGGTGACGAGCCTCCTCGCGGAGCACGGGATCAGCATCCGGCAGACGATCAGCGAGGATCCCGAGTTCACGGACGAACCGCGCCTCTACCTCGTCGTCGCGGACGACCTGCCCGGGGAGGTCGTGACGGAGCTGATGGCGCTGCCGTTCGTGCGCTCGGTCGAACTCTCCTAGCGTGGCGAACGAGGACGACGCGGGCTACGAGACGCTCGCTGGTCCGGGGGAGGCGCGCTTCGAGATTCGGGGCTCCGAGTTCGTCGGGCGCGCACGACCGGCGCGCACCGTCGCGGACGCGGAGGCGTTCGTCGAGTCGGTCCGGGAGCGCTTCGCGGACGCGACGCACAACGTGCCGTGCTATCGCGTCCGCGTCGAGTCCGGCGGTCCCCGAGGGGACGGCCGCGAGTCGGACGCGCGTGGGACCGGTCGGTCCCACGGGGGCTACATGCTCCGCGAGTACCAGAGCGACGACGGGGAGCCGACGGGGTCGTCGGGGAAGCCGGCGCTGAACGTCCTCCAGCAGCGCGACGTCGAGAACGCCGTCGTGGTCGTCACGCGCTACTTCGGCGGGACGGAGTTGGGCGTCGGCGGTCTCGCGCGGGCGTACTCGCGGGCGGTGAAGGAGGCCGTCGACGACGCGGGCGTCGTCACGGAGCGTCCGAAGGCGCGGTTCGGGGCGACGGTGGACTACGACGACTCGGGGACGGTGCGCGGAATCCTGGAGTCGGCGGACTGCGAGTTCGAGGCGGCCTACGAGGAGCGGGTGGCGTTCGACGTGACGTGCGATAGAGCGGGCGCGGAGGCCCTGCGGGAGCGCCTGCTGAGCGCGACGTCGGGCCGGGTCGAGTTGGAGTGAGAACAGTCCTCACTGGAGGAGGAGTGGGGGTGTGTTTCGTTCGGAGAGCGCGCGCGTCGAGGCGTCGCAATCGGGCGGTTTCGAGGTGAAGTGAGGGGGTTCGGTCGGGCCAGTACGGCGGCGACCGGGATCGGCCCGGTGGGGACGATCCGGCGGTGAGAACAGTTCTCACAGGATCGCTCCGGGGGTGCGTTTCGTCCGGAGCGAGACGCGAGAGTCGGCCCGCAGTCGTGGGGTTTCGAGCGGAAGCGAGGGGGTCGGTGAGGGGCGGTTACTGCGTGCGGAACGCGCGGTCGCCGGCGTCCCCGAGGCCGGGGACGATGTAGCCGTTCTCGTCGAGGTGGTCGTCGATGGAGACGGTGAGGAGGTCGGCCTCGGGGCAGGCGTCCGCGACCCGCAGGAGGCCGTCCGGGGCGGAGACGGCGGAGAGGACGAAGAGGTTCTCCGGGTCCGGTTGGTCGTCGAGGACGGCGTCGAGGACGGTGGTCATCGTCGATCCGGTGGCGAGCATCGGGTCGGCGACGATGACGGTGTCGTCCTCGTGGATGTCCGGGAGTTTCACGTAGTCGACGGTGATGGGGAACTCGCCCGCGTCGTTCATCCCGGCCTCCTCGTCGCGGCCCGCGGAGATGACGCCCTGTTTCGCGCGCGGGAACGCCTTCAGCAGGCCCTCGACGAACGGCGTCGCGGCGCGCAGGACGTTGATGATGACGACCTCCTCCAGGCCCTTCACGCGCTCGCCCGTCGTCTCGGCGAGCGGCGTCTCGATGGAGACGTACTCGGTGTCCATCGCGCCGTCGATGATCTCGTAGCCGGCGATGCGGCCGAGTTTGACGAGTCCCTTGCGGAAGGCGACCTGCTCGGTGTGCTTGTCCCGCAGGGTCGAGAGCGTGTCCTTCGCGAGCGCGTGCGTGATGACGTGCGCTTCGTCTCGGTCCTCGATGGGCATAGCCGAGAGTGCGGGCCGCGGACGGGGTTAACTTACCGATACGCGGCCGTTCGACGGTCGGCGGGCGCGACCGGGCGTTCAGGCGTCCTCGTACGGGTGCGCGTCGTCGACGGCGGGCGCGCCGACGGCGACGACTCGCGCGGCGGCCGGGGCGTCCTCGGGGACGTGCGCGCGGTGCGGGCTTCCGGGGTCGGCGACGAACGTCTCGCCCGATTCGACGGCGTAGTCTCGGTCGGGCGTCTCGACGGTGAGCGTCCCGTCGAGTACCACGAACGCCTCCTCCTGTTCGTCGTGATAGTGGTAGGCGAGCGGGATGGTCTCGCCGGGTTCGGCGGTGTAGACGTTCAGCGCGAAGTTCTCGAGGCCGGCGGCCTCGCCGACGGGGCGCCGGTCGCAGGGTCGGTCGGGGGTCGGGTCGAGTTCGTCCGGGTCGACGACGTGGTAGCTCACGGAGGGGGTGAGGACGTCGCGGCCTAAATACGTGCTGTCACGCGTTGGCACGGCGCGACGCGGGTCCGGGGCGCGCGGCGCGCGTCCGGCCGCTCGACGGCGTGACGGAACGGCCTCGGGCGACGCCTCACGTACGGGCGCTAGCGCGGCACGCGGTATCGC
>JBDGUG010000065.1:0-7024 GCA_042216135.1 Halarchaeum sp.
GAGTGATTATCGGAGCCGAATGGGGGTGCTTCGACGGACGCTCAGAGCAGGCCGGCCTTCTCGTAGAACGAACGGATGTTGCTCTCGGCGTCCTTGAGCGCGGCCTCGGGGTCTTTCTTCCCGAGGAGCGCGGGCGTGAGCTGTTCGGTGAGGTAGTCGTCGACCTTCGGCTGGGCGAGATACGTCTCGCTCTTGGCGTGCTGGAGGTTGTACTTCATGTCCTCGAGCAGCCACGACGGGTACTTGCTGCGGATCTCGGAGTCGTCGTAGACGGACGGAACGACGGCGGGGTTCCCCTCGACCTTCATGTCGGTCTTGCACGATTCGGGGGTCGTCATGAACCGCGCGAACTCCTTGGCGGTCTTCTTCTTCTCGGAGAACGCGGAGACGCTGATGCCGTTCGTGTCCTGGAACGTCGCACGCGAGGCGGGCCCCTTCGGGGGTTTCGCGCTGGCGACGCGCTCTTTCCCCCAGCCGTCCGCGTCGAGGGCGCGCGCACCGAGCGGCGTCCACGATTCGACCGAGGCGAGCTGTCCGGCGATGAACGTGTCGCCGACGCCGCCCTCGCCCATGCTGGAGGCGCCGTCCGGGATGAGGTCGTTCGTGCGCAGGCGCTCGAAGAACTCCAGGACCGTCGTCCCGTCCTCGACGAACACCGGCTCGTTGCCGTCGAAGAGCTGGCCGCCGGCCTGGTAGAGGAACTGCTTGAACGTGAAGACGGCCTTATCGGACCACGTGAACGCGAACGGCGCGGTGTCGTCCGTCTTGAGCTGCTTGCCCTTCGAGACGACTTCGTCCCACGTGCTGGGCGGCTCGCTGACGCCCTGCTTCTCGAAGTGCTGCGTGTCGTAGAGGTACGTCCCCCACTTGCCGAGCTGCGGCGCCATGTAGGGCGACCCGTCGAAGGTGACGAGGTCCCGGAGGTTGCTCGGGTAGTTCGACATGTGGTCGTCGCCGAGGCCGAGCGGTTCGAGCCAGTCGGACGCGACGAAGTCGGCGAGCCACCACGTCGGGCCGTTGAACGCGTCGACGGTCGCGTTCTCGTTCCGCCAGATGGTGGTGAGGCTGGTCTTGAGGTTCTTCCACGGGACCTCGTTGACCTCGACCGTGACGCCGGTCTCGTCCTCGAAGCGCTCGATGTTCGCCTTCGTACCGGGGTCGTACTTCAGACTCCCCGAATTGTAGAAGACGATCTTGTCGGCGTACCCGGAGGAGGAACTAGTCGCGGTGCTCGTCGAACTGTTCGAGCTAGAGCCCGAACCGGAGTTGGAGTTACAGCCAGCGAGTGCGACGGCGCCAGTGGCGCCCGCACCGGCCAGGAAGCGACGGTGCGTTCGATGATCGTTTTGCATACAAACGAGCACTTGAGACGGAGGGTAATAAATTATTTGGATGATTTTTCGTATACGTTCATCCGACTGATTCGAGACCATATACGATTATTCCCCTTCTAGGACCACCTACGGCCTAATCTAGAGGTGTTCCCGCCGTGATCGACATGAACGGGATCAAAACAGTAGCCGGCTCTGTGAGTGAATTCGATCATCCCGATCGTCCGACCGCAACGCCGCCACACCCGCGAGGGTCGCCGGCGCCACCGCGCTTTTCCCGCGAGCGAGCGTCGCGTCTCGCATGGGACGAATGGTGAACGGCCGGTGGCGCTACGACGTGACGCAGATACAGACCGACGAGTCGTCCGGTGAGTTCACGCGCACCACGACGTCCTTCCGCGACTGGATTCGCGGGACGCGCCGCGGACCCGACGACGTCGTCGCCGACGGCCCCGAACCCGAGGCGGGACGCTACCACCTCTACGTCTCCTACGCGTGCCCGTGGGCGCACCGCACGCTCGTCACGCGCGCGCTCAAGGGCCTCGAAGACGCGATTTCGGTGGACGTCGTCGACCCAATCCGGCAGGACGACGGCTGGCGGTTCACCCCCGAGAAGGACGGCTGCACCGACGAACGCCACTACGGCCACGACTACCTCCGCGACATCTACCGCGAGGCCGCGAGCGACTACACCGGGCGCGTCTCCGTCCCCGTCCTCTGGGACACCGAGGAGGAGACCATCGTGAACAACGAGTCCGAGGAGATCATGCGGATGCTCGACACCGCCTTCGACGAGCACGCCGAGAACGACGTCGACCTCTACCCCGAGGGCTACCGCGAGGACGTCGACGACGCAATCGACGACATCTACCCCGCGATCAACAACGGCGTCTATCGCGCCGGCTTCGCCACCTCCCAGGACGCCTACGACGACGCCGTCGCCGACGTCTTCGACGCGCTCGAACGCTGGAACGACGTCCTCGCCGACCAGCGCTACCTCGCCGGCGACCGACTCACCGAAGCCGACGTCGCGATGTTCACCACCCTCTACCGCTTCGACGAAGTCTACCACACCCACTTCAAGTGCAACCACCGGCAGATCACCGACTACGAACACCTCTGGGGCTACCTCCGCGAACTCTGCCAGCTCCCCGGCGTCGAAGACACCCTCCGCATGGACCACGTCAAGGACCACTACTACCGCACCCACCCCGACATCAACCCCACCAAGCGCGTCCCCGTCGGCCCCGACCCCGACTTCTTCGCGCCCCACGAACGCGACCACCTCCCCGCCGACCTGCCGAGCGCGCTCGCCCCGTAACTTAGGGTCGTCGACCGCCTCAGAGACCGTATGTTCTCACGCGAAGACGTCCCCGGACTCGCGCTCGCGATAATCGTCTGCGAAGTCGTCGGCGCCGCGCCGGCGCTCGTCACCGCCACCGGCAGCGGATCGTGGTACGCGACCCTCGCCCGGCCCGCGCTCGCGCCCCCGAACTGGGTGTTCGGCCCCGTCTGGACGACGCTCTTCGCCCTGCTCGGCGTCGCCGCCTACCTCGTCCTCCGCGACGGCCGCGGCCGCGAGCGACAGGTCGCCTTCGGCCTGTTCGTCGCCCAGTACGCCCTCAACGTCGCGTGGACGCTCGTCTTCTTCGGGAGCGAATCCATCGCCGGCGGCCTCGCCGTCATCGCCGCGCTCTGGGTGCTCATCGCCGCCACCATCGCCGCCTTCGCGCGAGTAGACCGGGCCGCCGCGCTCCTCCTCCTCCCCTACCTCGCGTGGGTGTCCTTCGCCACCTACCTCAACTACGCGTTCTACCAGCTGAACTGAGTCGCAAAACCCCGCACGAAAAAACCGCTATTCGGACTCTAGCGCCACCGACGCCAGCAGCGCCTCCAACTGCACCTGTTCGTTCGCGCCCTCCGCGATCCGATAGTCGGCCTCGCCGATGCGGTCCATCAGGCGGACGGCCTGGCGCTCCGCGAGGTCGAACTCCCAGACGGAGCGGTGGAGTTGGTCGATGATGTCGCCGCCCGCGAGGCCGCGGTCCGAGACGAGGTCGTCGAGGGTGGCGCGCGCCGCGACGAAGTCGCCGCCGATGGCGTCCGTCACCATCGACTCTATCTCCTCGGGTCGCGCGGTGCTCGTGATAGCGTAGACGGACTCTTCCGTGACGGACTCGCCGGTCGCGGCGGCGGCCTGCAGCGCGTTGATGGCGCGTCGCATGTCGCCGTCCGCAGCATAGACGAGCGCGTCCACGCCGTCCTCCGTGTAGTCGACGCCCTCCGCCTCCGCGACCTCTCGGACGCGCGCGGCGACGGCGTCGTCGTCGATGCCGGCGAAGCGGAAGACCGCACAACGGGACTGGATCGGGTCGATGATCTGCGAGGAGTAGTTACAGGAGAGGACGAAGCGGACGTTGTTCGAGAACTGCTCCATCGTCCGGCGGAGCGCGGACTGCGCGTCAGAGGTCAGCGCGTCCGCCTCGTCGAGGAAGATGATGCGGTAGTCGTAGCCGCCGAACGAGGCGCGCGCGAAGTTCTTGATGCGGTCGCGCACCACGTCGATACCGCGCTCGTCGGACGCGTTCAGTTCGAGGAAGTTCTCCCGCCAGTCGTCGCCGTACAGTTCCTTCGCGATGGCCGTCGCCGCCGTCGTCTTCCCCGTGCCCGCCGGGCCCGCGAAGAGGAGGTTCGGCACGTCGTCCTCCGCGACGTAGCTCTGGAGACGCGAGACGACGTTCTCGTGGCCGACGACGTCCGCGAGACTGTCCGGCCGGTACTTCTCAACCCAGATCTCCTGTCGCCCCGCGTCTGCCATACCGGACGAACGCGGCCGTGGTCCATAACCGCCACGATGCGTCGCGTGCGGCGCGCGACGGCGGCGGTGGCGGGGCGCGCGGCCGTGAGCGATGCGCTGATACGCGTGGCCCGCGACGGCTCGCGTATGCGAGTCACCGTCGACGTGGTCGGCCGCGACACCCACGAGTTCGACGTCGAGGAGGCGACGTACGCCGACCTCCTGGAACGGGTGGACCTCAGCCCGCACGAGGTGTCCGTGATGGTCGACGGTCGCCCCGTCCCCGAAGATCAGCCGGTCGAGACGGACCGCGTGACCGTTCTGCGCCTCGTCCAGGGCGGCTAGCGTGGCGTCGGAGCCGACAGTCCGGCCCGCCGCCCCGGACGAGGCCGACGACGCCCTCGCCGTCCTCGACGCGGCGATGCTCGACGTCGAACGCGACCGCCTCCACGCCCTCGCCGCCGCCGGCCGCGTGCTCGTCGCCGTCCGCGACGACGGAGACGCGATTCTCGGCGCTATCGTCGTCGCGGACGGGACCGAACGGCACGACGGGGCACAGGACGCGACCGACCGCGAGCAGCACGGACCGACTGCCAGCGGACAGTGCGACCCGCTAGAAGGCGGGCACGTCGTCGCAATCGCAGTCCGGCGCGCCCGGCGCGCCCGCGGCATCGGCACCGCGCTCGTCGCCGCGGCCGCCGAGCGCTGGCGGCCGCTCACCGCCGACTTCGCCCCGCGCGTCGGCGCGTTCTACGAGAAACTGGGGTTCGACGTGCGCGAACGCGATGACGGCCGCCTCCGCGGCCGCCTCGACGGCGCACCCGACCGGCCCGGCACGCCGGACTAGACGAGCGGTTCGACGAGGTCCCGGCCCGCCTCCAGGAGTTCCGCGACGCGCGACTCGCTGTCGGCCTCCGCGTACACCCGCATCTTCGGTTCCGTGCCCGAGGCCCGGACGAGCAGCCACGACCCGTCCGCGAACAGCGCCTTGAAGCCGTCCGCGTCGTTCACGCGCTCCACGGCGACGCCCGCCACCGACTCGGGGAGCGCGTCCGCGAGTTCGTCGAGGACGGCGGCCTTCCGGTCGTCCGGACAGGCGATAGAGACCTTCGACTGGTGGACCTCGCCGTACGTCTCGAGGATCCGATCCACCCGGTCGTCGTAGGACTCCTCCGCGGCCGCCGCGGACGCGAGGAGCGCCATCAGCACGCCGTCCTTCTCCCGGATGTGGCCGCGGACGCTGAACCCGCCCGACTCCTCGCCCGCGAACAGCGCGTCCCGCGCCCCCATCTCCTCCGCCACCCACTTGAACCCGACCGCCGTCTCGTAGACCTCCTCGTCGTGCGCGTCCGCGATCCGATCGATCAGGAACGTCGTCGAGACGGTGCGGACCGCCGGCCCCGAATCGTCCTCCAGGAGGTAGTCGTAGGTCGCCGCGAAGAAGAGGTTCTCGTCGAGGAACCCCCGCTCCGGCGTGACGATAGCGATGCGGTCGGCGTCCCCGTCGTTCGCGATGCCGATGTCCGCGTCGTGCTCCTGCACCGCGAGCGCGAGCGCCTGCAAGTTCGCCTCGTCGGGCTCCGGCGGCGTCCCGCCGAAGTCGTCCGAGCGCTCGCAGCGGTGGCGCTCGACGGTCGCGCCCGCCGACTCCAGGAGCGCGTCCGTGAACCCGCGCCCGCTCCCGTGCATCGCGTCGTAGACGACGTCCAACCCCTCCAGGTCCGCGTCCACGAGTTCGCGAGCGTGCGCGAAGTGCGCGGGGGCGAAGTCGACCTCGCGGATCTCGCCGCGCGCCGCGTCCGGATCCGCCGGAGGCGCGCGGAGGTTCGCCTCGATGGACTCCGTGACGTGCGGGAGCGCCGGCGCCCCGTCATCGGGAATGAACTTCACGCCGTTGTACTCCGGCGGATTGTGCGACGCCGTCACCACCAGCGCGCCCGCCAGGTCACGGTCCACGATAGCGTACGCCGTCAGCGGCGTCGGACAGTCCCGCTCGGGCAGGAGGACGTCGTGACCGTTCGCCGCCAAGACGTCCGCGATGGCCTCCGCGAACTCGCGCGACGTCGGCCGCGCGTCGTAACCGACCGCGACCGGCTCACCCCCCCGTCCCGCCTCCGCGAGGTGGTCCGCCGTCGCCTGCGCCACCGCGCGCACTCGCGGCGTCGTGAACACGTCCAGCGTCGCCCGCCACCCGTCAGTCCCGAACTCGACGGCGTCCAAGTCGTCCATACCGAACGTCCCGACGCCGAGAGCAAAACGACTGCGGTCGTTTCGACCCACAGGAAGAACCAGAGCTCGACCGGCCGCGTTCGCGCGCCGCTCCAGTTACGCGTCGTCCTCGGTGGACGTCTTCTCGGCTTCCTTCTCGCCGCGATAGATGTCCGCGCCGTCCTGCACCACCTTCTCCGCCAGCACCGCGCACTTGATCCGCATCGGCGTCACCTCCACCCCGAGGAGGTCCAGCACGTCCTCGCGGTCCAACTCGTCCACCTCGTCCAGCGTCATCCCCGGAAGCTCCTGCGAGAGCAGGCTCGCCGACGCCTGACTGATCGCACAGCCGTCCCCGTGGAACGCCACCGACTCGATAGTCTCACCGTCGTCCGCCAGCACCACGTCGAACTCCAGTTCGTCCCCACAGGACGGATTGAACCCCTCGTGGCGGAACGTCGGCTCCTCGAGCTCCCCGTAGTTGCGCGGGTTGCGATAGTGGTCGAGGATCTGCTGCCGGTACATGTCCGAACCCATGCTCATGTTGTCCGCGAATACGGCCGTACGCCGGAAAAACGTTCCGTCGCCGGCGTACGCGGCGGGCGAGGTGCTCGGAAAGACGGAGGCCCGGGATCCGAGTCCGCTCGCTGGTCCCGGTGCTTCAACCCCACAAGGGTTCGTCTGAAAC
>JBDGUG010000092.1:0-7000 GCA_042216135.1 Halarchaeum sp.
GCGCGTTCGCGTGCGCGACCGCCCTGCGGTGGCCGCCCCGCGACAGCGGTCGTCCCGCACCGTCGTCGCTACGCGTCGCTCGGCTCCGAGTTCGGCTCGTCGTCGCGTTCGGCGAGCGCGTCCTCGTCGACGTACCGCTCGACGTCGCCGCGCTCGTTCGTCCCGAAGCCGGCGGAGAGCACGCGCGTCAGCGCGTCCTCTGCCGTCTCTCCCGTCTCGATGACGTCGTCCTGGTCGATTTCGACGACGAACCCGGTCGTGATGTTCGGTGACGTGGGGATGAAGACGACTTCGCGGCCGTCCGTGGCGCGCTGGCCCGTGCGGAACGCGGTCATCCGCATCCCCTCCCACGGCTCGACCTTCACGGGCTTCTGGAACTCCTCGGTGCCGTTCAGCGCCGTCTCGACGGCCATCTTCGAGGCGTTGTAGATGATGCGCAGACCCGGCACGTGGTTGATTACTTCGTCGAGTTGGTCTTCGAGGAAGCGCCCGACGGCCGTCCGCATCAGGTAGCCGACGGCGAAGACGACGAGGACGAAGACGACGAGCGACAGCACCACCGCGAGATAGGGGTTCCCGATGCCGGTCGCTGCGAGCGCCAGGCCCGCGAGGTTCCCGAACACCCAGTAGATGATGTAGAGCGTGACGACCACGGGGATGACGACGATGAGGCCGCTCGCCGCGTCCCGCTTCCACGAACTCATTAGTCGTCCAATCGGTACGCGTCCGGATAAGCGTCTAGCGTCCGATGACGGCGCGGAGCGCGAACCGGAGGTTCTCCTCGCGCTCCATCACGCGCCGCGAGAAGTACGCGAACCACTTCCCGCCGTACGGGACGTACTGGTAGACGTCGTACGAGTCGGCGAGGTCGAACTGGGCGTCCTCGCGCACCCCCATGAGCATCTGGAACTCGAAGTCGGTTCCGTGCTCGTCGTGGAGTTCGAGCGCGCGCTCTATCATCGCCGGGTCGTGGCTCCCGACCGCGATTCCGCCGTCGAACTCGCGGAACATGTAGTCGAGACAGTCGCGGTACTGCGCGTCCACGCGCCCCCCGTCCCGGTACGCGACGTCGTCGGGCTCGTCGTACGCGCCCTTCACCAGACGCACCTTCCCCGGGAGGGCCGCGAGTCGCTCCAGGTCGTCGGGCGTGCGACGCAGGTTCGCCTGCACGCAGACGCCGACGCCGCCGTCCGTCTCGCGCGCGAAGCGCTCGTAGGCGTCGAGCGTCGCGTCCGTCGTCGTGTGGTCCTCCATGTCGACCCAGACGAAGACGTCGTCCTCGCTCGCGCGCGACACGATCCGCGCGAGGTTCTCCTCGAAGACGTCCGCGCCCAGTCCGAGGCCGACCTGCGAGGGCTTCACCGAGACGCACGCGTCCGCGTCCGCGTCCCCGATGTCCCCGACCAACGCCCGGTAGGCGTCCGCGTCCGCGTCGGCGGCCGCGCGCTCCCCGTAGTGCTCCCCGAGGAGGTTCAGGATGCCCGCGACCCCCCGGTCGTTCAACGACTCGACGTGTTCGAGGGCTTCCGCCGCCGACTCTCCCGCGACGAAGCGCGACGCGATGGGCGGGATCATACCTATCCTTTCGCCGGACGGGGCTTAACGGCGGCGCCCGCGAGACCCAGCGGTTAAGCGACCGCACGCCCTCGGGAGCGCCATGAACGCACTCGTCGCCGTCGCCGTCGCGTTCTGGACGATGCTCCCCGCGTACGTCCCGAACAACGCCGCCGTCCTCGCGGGCGGCGGCCGACCCATCGACGGCGGACGCACCTGGCACGGGCGGCGCGTCCTCGGCGACGGGAAGACGTGGCGCGGCACCGCCGTCGGCGTCCTCGCCGGCGCCGCCCTCGCCCTCCTCCTCGACGCCGCCCAGCCCGCCGTTTCGGGCGCGCTCGGCGTCCCCCTCCCGGGCTTCCCGCCTGTCGTCGCCGTCGCCCTCCCGCTCGGCGCGATGCTCGGCGACATCCTCGCGTCCTTCCTCAAGCGCCGCACCGGCCGCGAACGCGGCGCCGCGTTCCCGCTGCTCGACCAGCTCGACTTCGTCGTCGTCGCCCTCCTCCTCACGGCGCTCGCCGCCCCCGGCTGGTTCCGGGACACCTTCACCCTCCTCGTCGTCGCCGTCGTCCTCGTCCTCACGCCGATTCTCCACCTCCTCACGAACGGCGTCGCCTACCTCCTCGGTCTGAAGGACGAGCCGTACTGACGCTCGCGACAGCGTCGCCGCGCGCCCCGCAATCGGGTCGTTTATCGGACCCTGGCCCCCCATCTGTGTCAATGACGGACGACGAACTCATCGCGGCGCTGACGGACGCGGACGCGGTCAAGTTCGGGGAGTTCGAGCTCTCGAACGGCGGCACGTCGGAGTACTACGTGGACAAGTACCTCTTCGAGACGGACCCGCGGTGTCTGCGCCTCATCGCGGAGGCGTTCGCGGAGCGCATCGACGCGGACACGAAACTGGGGGGCGTGGCGCTCGGCGGCGTCCCGCTCGCGGCGGCGACGTCCGTCACGGCGGACGTCCCGTACGTCATCGCGCGCAAGAAGGCGAAGGAGTACGGGACGGCGAACCGCATCGAGGGCCGCCTCGCCGAGGGTGAGGAAGTCGTGGTCGTCGAGGACATCGCGACGACGGGGCAGTCGGCGGTGGACGCTGTGGAGGCGCTGCGGGACGCGGGCGCCGAAGTGAACCGCGCGCTCCTCGTCGTGGACCGGGAGGAGGGCGGCGCGGACCTGCTCGCGGAGCACGGCGTCGAGATGGAGGCGCTCGTGACGGCCTCCGACCTGCTGGAGTAAGCCTTCGAGAACCGAGGACGACACGGCGCCGCGTCACGCGGACGCTCGGCGCGCCTTCCTCCGGGGTCGCACGATTGTGTAACTGTGGCTCTTTCTCGTCGAAACGAATCCGGACTATTCAAGGTTTTGCAACAGTGACTAGACGTATGAACCGCGCTGAGAAGGCGACCCTCCAGCTGCAGGCCGTCAGCGTCCTCCGGACGCTGAAGGAGACGCGGACCTACGACGAGCTCGCCGCCGAGACGGGCCTCCCCGCGGGCGACCTGAACCGGTACGTGAACGGGCACGTCCTCCCGAGCGCCGAGCGCGCCCGCGAAGTCGTCTCGGACGTCGGCGAGCGCGTCCTCCGCGCGGAGCTGGAGGACCGCGTCCGCCTCGACGACGAGGGATACGTGGACAACTCGAGCGTCGTCTTCGATCAGTCCTTCCTCGATCTCGTCGCACCCGTCGCGGCCGAATCGTTCGCGTTCGAGCGTCCGGACGTCGTGCTGACGGCGGCGACGGACGGCATCACGCTCGCCGCGGCGCTCGCGTCCTACTACGACGCGCGCTGCGCGTACGCGAAGAAGTCGAAGGAGACGGCGGTGGACGACTTCATAGAGGCGCGCCAGCGCCTCCAGTCCGGCATCGAACTCACGTACTACCTCCCGGCGTCGGCGGTGGACGCGGGCGAGAGCGTCCTCGTCGTGGACGACCTCATCCGCTCCGGGGAGACCCAGGAACTCCTGCTCGACATCGCGGACGCCGCGGACGCGGCCGTCGCGGGCGTCTTCGCGCTCATCGCGGCCGGCGAGGAGGGAATCGAGCGGGCGCGGGCGCGGACGGACGCGCCGACGGGCGCGCTCGCGCATCTCGATTAGCACCGACTTCCTATCAGAAAAAACTTCTAATAATGGGCACAGTCGTGCATTATATACTCGGGTAGGCGCGACTTTATCGCCACGGTTGAACAACCCAGGTGGTAACGCTTAAGTCGACAGCGGGGGCTATCCACGCCAACGATGGGGCTCACAGACACGCTCGCGGACTACTTCGGGTTCGACGAACACGACACGGACCTCCGGACGGAGGTCATCGCGGGACTCACGACGTTCCTCGCGATGTCGTACATCATCGTCGTCAACCCCGCGACGCTCGCGAAGAAGGGCGACGAGTTCGGCGGATTCGTCGTCGACGGCTTCACGTACGAGCAGACGGTGCAGATGCTCGCCGTCGTCACCATACTCGCCTCCGCCGCCGCCATCCTCGTGATGGCGTTCTACGCGAACCGGCCGTTCGGCCTCGCGCCCGGCCTCGGCCTCAACGCGTTCTTCGCGTTCACCGTCGTCGGCACGCTCAACATCCCCTGGCAGACGGCGCTCGCCGCCGTCGTCACCGAGGGCGTCATCTTCATCGTCCTCACCGCCGTCGGCGCCCGGGAGTACATCATCAAGCTATTCCCCGAACCCGTGAAGTTCGCCGTCGGCACCGGTATCGGGTTGTTCCTCGCGCTCATCGGCCTGCAGGCGATGGGTGTCGTCGTCGCCGACTCCGCAACTGCCGTCTCGCTCGGGAATCTCGCGCAGAACCCCGTCGCCATCGTCGCGATTCTCGGCCTGTTCTTCACGTTCGCGCTCTACGCGCGCGGCGTCACCGGCAGCATCATCATCGGCATCCTCGCCACCACCGTCGCGGGCGCGCTCCTCACACTCGCCGGCTACGGCGGCGGAAACCTCGCGGCGGACTTCATCACCGCGGGCGGCTTCGATCCGAGAGCGCTCCCGCAGGCCCAGTACGACATCACGCCGCTCGCCGGCGCGTTCCTCACCGGCTTCCGGAACGTCGAAGGGTTCAGCTTCGCGCTCATCGTCTTCACGTTCTTCTTCGTCGACTTCTTCGACACCGCGGGCACGCTCGTCGGCGTCGGGCAGGCCGGCGGCTTCCTCGACGAGGAGGGGAACCTCCCCGACGCGGACAAGCCGCTGATGGCCGACGCGGTGGGTACCACCGTCGGCGGCATCCTCGGCACCTCCACCGTCACCGCCTACATCGAGTCCGCCGCCGGCGTCGAGGAGGGCGGCCGCACCGGCATGACCGCGCTCGTCATCGCGCTCCTCTTCCTCGTCTCCCTCGTCTTCGTGCCGCTCGCCGCCGCTATCCCCCAGTACGCCAGTCACATCGCGCTCGTCGTCATCGGCGTCATCATGCTCGGGAACGTCACGACGATCGACTGGAACGATCTCACATACGCCATCCCGGCGGGACTCACCATCCTCGTGATGCCCTTCACCTACAGTATCGCGTACGGCATCGCCGCCGGCATCGTCTCCTACCCCCTCGTGAAGAGCGCGGTCGGCGAGTACGACGAGGTCAGCGTCGGCCAGTGGCTCCTCGCCGCCGCGTTCGTCGTCTACTTCTTCGTCCGCACCAGCGGCGTCCTCCAGGCGGCGGTCTGAGGGCCGCCGTCGCTTCGTCGTTCTCTCGCATCGACGCGTGACGCTCGACGCGTCGCTTCTGCTCTCGCTATCGACGCCGGCGAGCGCCGCCGCTCGCCGGACCGGCTGAACGGTGAGAAGGGGCGCGGTTACGTCGCGCGGCGCTCGCGGGCCTTCGGGCGAAGCTTCCCGTAGCCGCACTTGCGACACCGCGTGGCTTCCTTGGCGTTGCGCGCGTTGCAGCGCATGCAGATCTGCTTGCCGAGGAGGCGGTCCTCGATGGATTTCTCGGACATGAGGGAAGTTCGGACGCGCACGCGGTTAAGGTTTTAGAAACGCGCCACCGCCGGCGCGCGCGACCGTCCCCGCCGACGTCGTGCGGTCACCTCACGCGAGGGTCGTGTAGAGGAGCCACGCGTTCAGCGCGACGATGAGCGCGATGACGACGCCGAGGACGCCCGTGGTGCTCTGCCGGTTGACGAACGACCGCATCAGCCCCTCCTCGCGGGTGAAGTAGAGGAGCGGGACGAGGACGAACGGGAGTTCGAAGGAGAGCGCGACCTGACTCGCGACGAGGACGCTCGTCGGTTCGAAGCCGACGGAGACGATGACGAGGCTGGGGACGAGCGTGACCGAGCGCCGGATCCAGACGGAGACGTTCCAGTCGAGGAAGCCGTCCATGACGGTCTGGCCCGCCATCGTCGCGACGAGCGAGGAGGAGAGGCCGGCGGCGATGAGCGCGACGCCGAACGCGAGGCTCGCCTGCCCGCCGAACACGCCGTTTATCGTGACGTAGGCGTCCTGCACGCGGTCGATACCGGTTCCGGTGAGCGCGGCGGCGGCGACGACGAGCATCGCGGCGTTCACGAACATCGCGCCGCCGAGCGCGAGCACCGTGTCGATGGACTCGAAGTGGAGGTGGCGCCGGTGGACGTCCTCGGTGTCGCCGGACGCGGCGACGAGGCGCTCTCTCCTGTCTTGCACGATGTAGGGGTGTAGGTAGACGGAGTGTGGCATCACCGTCGCGCCGAGGATGCCGATGGCGACGTAGAGCCCGTCGGCGCTCGGTATCGAGGGCGCGAGGCCGAGCGCGACGTTCGCCGGGTCGGGTTTCGCGAGCGCGAGTTCGAAGACGAACGCGAGCGCGATGACGGCGACGAGCGCCATGATCGTGAATTCGATGGCGCGAAAGCCGCGCTTGTAGGCGCTCCGAACGCCGAGGAGCGCGAAGCTGGACGCGCCCGCGAGGACCGCGCCCGCCCAGAGCGGGAGGCCGAGGACGAGGCTGAACCCGATGGCGGCGCCGATGATCTCCGCCATGTCGGTCGCGATCATCGCGAGTTCGGCGGCCGCCCAGAGGACGTAGACGACGGGCTGTGGGAGGCGCTCGCGGCAGAGCTGTGCGATGCCCTTCCCGGTCGCGATGCCGAGTTTCGCGGCGACGATCTGAATGCCCATCGCCATCAGCGAGGCGAGGACGATGACCCAGAGGAGGGCGGTCCCGAACTTCGCGCCGCCGGAGATGTTCGTCGCCCAGTTCCCGGGGTCCATGTACGCGACGGAGATGAGAAAGCCCGGTCCGAGATAGGTGGCGAGCTCCCGGAGCCGTGCGAGCCGATTCGGCATGTGATATCCTAAGTTTAGACGCGTCTAAACATATTGTTTGTGGTTGGGGAACGACGGTCCCCGCCAGCGGCGAACGACCGCCCTGCCCACCGATTCGGCAGTAACGCGCGCTCGCGTCGCTCCCCTCGATTACAGCGGTAGCGAGGCGAAAGCCCACCCGTTCAGGG
>JBDGUG010000055.1:0-6539 GCA_042216135.1 Halarchaeum sp.
GCTACATCGAACGCTCCACGCGGCCAGCGTTCGCGGACCGAGCGGCTCGAAGAGCCCGGACGGTCCGCGATTCGCTCGCGCGGTAGCGCGAGGCCCCGAGCATCCCCGAAGGGAGTGCGACGGGGCTTTCGGCCGAGCTTTTGCCGAGCGGGGGTGGCCGGAGGCCACCCCCCGCAGCGCAAAAGGTCGTTTAGAAGATGTTGGCCTGCCGGTAGACCGAGATTCCGTCGTTGGTTATCTCGTAGGGCTTGGTCTCCCGGGAGTGGTTGGCGTCGCGTATCTTCTGTATCTCGACGGCGAGGCGGGTTTCGCGGAAGTCCTCGGGGCGGACGTAGCGGAGGACGACGACGCCGTCGGTGAGGTATTCGATGATGCCGTGCCGTGAGGCGAAGGGGTTGTCCTCACTGGCTTCGCTGGTGAGGAGGGTGGTGACGCCGGCTTCTTTGAGGGATTTGGTGAAGTCGTAGATTTCGGTGCGGCGTCTGGCCTGGTCGTCGTACATCATCTCGAGGAGGCTGACGGAGTCGAGGACGAGGCGTTCGGCGCCGAACTCCTCGACGAGGCGGGGGAGTTCGTTGCGGATGCTGGAGAGGCTGTTCGCCATCTCGACGGGGTCGAGGTCGACGACGGCGAGGTCGTCGTTGGCGACGTGTTCGTCGAACGCCCAGCCCTTCTCGTTCGCGCTCTGAATGATGCGGCCGTAGCTCTCCTCTAAGGTGATGTAGACGCCCTTCTGGTCCTGCTGGACGCCGGATTCGAGGAACTGGAGTCCGAAGGTGGTCTTGCCGGTGCCGGCGCCGCCGATGGTGACGAGGAGGCTCCGTTCGGGGATGCCGCCCTGCACCATGTTGTCGAGGCCGTCGACGCCGAAGCGGATGCGGGGGATGTCGGAGTCGAACTCCTCGTCCTCGAAGTCGCCGCCGCCCCCGCCGCCGGCGTCGAAGCCGAACTCGGACGGGTCGGGGTCGCCGCCACCGCCACCGAATCCGAACTCGCCGCCGCCACCGCCTCCGAATCCGAATTCGCCGTCGCCGGCCGCGTCGGCGTCGTCGGGGGCGGGCGCGTCGCCGCCGAAGGCGTCGGCGAACGGGTCGTCGGTGTCGTCGGACGCGCCGTCGGCGTCCTCGGCCCCTCCGAGTTCGGCTTCGGCGTCGTCGGCGGACCGCTCGCCGTCGTCCTCACCGGCCACGAGCGCTCACCCGACTCGGCGCGCGGAAACGCATGCCTCTCACTGTGTGGTGGCGAGGTGAAGAAGGTTCCCCACCGCGTGCGGGCGGCGGGGTGGCCGCGGGGGCGGGCGGCGGAGATACGGGTCTTTTTGCGTGCGGGCGGCGTGGCTCGCGGTATGCGTGTCGGAATCGTCGCCCAGCGCGGGAACGCGCGGGCGTCCTCGCTCGCGTCGGACATCGGGGAGTTACTGGCGGCGCGGGACGTCGAGGCGTGGTACGACACCGAGACGGGGTCGGCGCTCGGGACGGACGGGACGCCCGTCGAGGAGTTCGACGCCTGCGACCTCGTGGTGAGCATCGGCGGGGACGGGACGTTCCTCTACGCGGCGCGCGGCGCGGGGTCGACGCCGGTGGTCGGCGTGAACCTCGGTGAGGTCGGGTTCTTGAACGCCGTCGCGCCGGACGACGCGGTGGACGCGGTCCGACGGGAGGTCGAACGCTACGGGGAGACGGGGCACGTCCGGGCGCGGGAGGTGCCGCGCGTGCAGGCGGAGGGCGGCCAGGAGTGGTCGCTGACGCCGGCGCTGAACGAGGTGGTGGTGCAGGGCGAGAAGCGCGGGCACGGGCAGGGCGTGGAGATGGAGGTGCGAGTGAACGGGTCGGAGTACACGTCCGGGCACGCGGACGGCGTGCTCATCGCGACGCCGACGGGGTCGACGGCGTACAACATGAGCGAGCGCGGCCCGATAGTCCAGCCGGGCGTGGACGCGTTCGTCCTGAACGATATGTCGCCGGCGGACGGGATGCCGCCGCTTCTGGTGCCGACGGACGCGGAGATAACGATTCGCGTGGACGGCGCGGCGGAGGCGGTCGTCTCCTCGGACGGCGCGAGCCGCTACCACGTGGAGATTCCGGAGGTCGTGACGGTGACGCGCGCGCCGGAGCCGGCGCGGGTCGCGGGGCCGGCGAGCGACTTCTTCGAGGCGCTGAACAAACTGGAGTGAGGGGGCGCGGGCGGGCCGCGAGCCGCGTTCGATGTGCGAAAGCATAACGGGCGCCCCCGCGAAGGGGGGACGATGGCGAAGAACCGACAGCTACCGGACGTTCAGGCGTCGGCGCCGGACGTCTCGGTCGGGTTGAGTCACGTGGGCGTGACGGGCGTCGAGAAACTGGTGACGTTGGAGCGGGAGGACGCGCGCCCGGTCGTGCTCACGGCGGAGTTCGAGGTGTACGTCGACCTGCCGAAGGAGCGCAAGGGCATCGACATGAGTCGGAACATGGAGGTCATCGACGAGACCTTGCAGGCGGCCATCGATCAGCCGACCTATCAGGTCGAGGACCTCTGCGGGGAGGTCGCGGACCGCCTGCTGGAGAAGCACGAGTACACGTCGCGCGCCGTGGTGTCGATGGAGGCGAAGTACATGACGGAGGAGCGCACGCCGGAGTCGGATCGGCCGACGCAGGGGACGCTCGACTTCGTCGCGTCCGCGACGGCGCGCGAGGGCGAGGAGACCCACGAAGAGATCGGCGCGCGCGTCACCGGGATGACGGTGTGTCCGTGCAGTCAGCAGATGATGTCCGCGCGCGCCGCGGAGAAACTCGAAGCGCTCGGCGTCGACGAGGCGGACGTGAAGGAGTTCCTGCGGGAGGTCCCGCAGGCCGGGCACTCCCAGCGCGGGCACGCGACCCTGACGGTGGAGACGGCGGGGACGCCGGGCGTGGACGTCCGGGACCTCGCGGAGATAGCGAAGGACTCGATGAGCGCGCGCATCTACAACCTCGCGAAGCGTCCGGACGAGGATCACATGACGTTCGAGGCGCACGCGAACGCCCGGTTCGTCGAGGACTGCGTGCGCGCGATGGCGGAGTCGGTCGTCGAGCGCTACGACGGCCTCGACGACGACGCGGTGGTGACGATGCGCCAGTCGAACGACGAGTCCATCCACCAGCACAACGCGCACGCGGAGCGCGTCGCCCCGATGGGCGAACTGCGCGAGGAAGTCTCGGACTAGCGCGGTTCGAGGCGGTCGGCGTCCGCCCACCCGCGCTCGAACTCCGCGGCGACGCGGGCGGCGAAGGAGGGGTCTGTGAGGTCGATGAGCGCGAACGCCTCGTCCGGTTCGAGCGGGTTCGGGAAGCCGACGCAGACTTCGACGCCGTCGATGACGATGACGTCGCCGTAGACGGCGTCCCCGACGCGCGCCTCGAAGCCGTCTCGGGTGGGGAAGTCCAGTCGCGTCTCGTCGAAGTCCACGGGGATGGTTTCGACGGCCGCGGGCGAGAGGAGGATGCGGACCTCGGCGTCGCGGTCGAGGACGGACGAGATGGCGTCGGCGACGTCGTCGGACGCCGTTCTGACGTCGAAGTTCGACGACGCGCCGGAGACGACGGAGACGCTGTCCTGTGCGGCGCCGATGCGTTCGAGGAGGAGCGCGAAGGTGTCGTCGGCGCCGACTTCGGCCGTCCAGAACCCGGCTTCCGGTTTGGGCGGTCCTTCGAGTTCGCGGACGAGCGAGTCGACGGCTTCCTCGTACTGTTCGGCCTCCGCGCGGAGTTCGCGCCGTCGCTCTTCGAGCAGGTGGTCGAGGGCGGACTCCGGTTCGACGGCGACGTACTTCTTCGGCTTGCTCGCGGCCTGTGAGCGCACGAGGTGCCGGGATTCGAGGCCGCCGAGGACGTCGTAGATGCGCCCCATCGGAACGCCCGACGCGTCGGACAACTCCTGTGCGGTTGCCGTGCCGACGTCGAGGAGCGCGCGATAGGCACTGGATTCGTACTCGGAGAGCCCGAGGTCGGTGAGGTCCGCCATACCCACCGGTTCGGCGCCACCCTGCTTAAACCCCGTGCGGGTTTACGTTCGGGTCGTCACGCGTTCTCGGCGACGAGCGCGGCGAGTTCCTCCGGGTCGCGCGCCGGCCCGTGGCGCTCGCCGCCGACGCGGACGAACGCGACGCCGTCCGCGACGCCCTCGGCGTCGGGCACGACGACCTTCTCGTGGTCGGCGACGCGGAGCGCGGCCCGATGCAGGTCCGATCCGACGCCGTCGCCGACGCGCACGGTGAGCGGGCGGGCGACGACGCGGGACGCGGCCGCGGCGTAGTCCGCGACCTGGACGCCCATCCGGTCGGCCGCGTCCGCGAACGCGCCGACGGCGTCCCGCGCGGCGTCCCGGTAGGCGTCGTCGCCGGTGAGTTCCGCGAGGTCGACGAGCGCGTGCGCCATCGTCGCGTTGTCGTCGATGGGGTGGAGCGGCCTATCGAGCAGGCCGACCGGTTCCGCCGGGCCGTCGCGGAAGGCGCCGTCCTGCAGGGCGGTGAGGGCGTGGTCCGCGACGGAGCGCGCGACGGTGAGACGGTCGGGGTCGGTGACCTGCGCGGCCGTCGCGAACGCGCGCGCGACGGCGGCGTGATCGGTGAGCAGGCCGCGCGGGGCGTCCGGGTCGTCGTAGCGCGCCACCTCGCCGTCGTCCGCGACGAGCGACTCCGCGAGGTAGTCGAGGGTGCGCTCGGCGTACCGGCGCGCCGTCTCGTCGTCCGTGTAGGCCGAATAGGTGAGGAGGGCGTCCGCGGCGCGCGCGTTCTTCCCCGCGTACGCCGTCGCGTCTATCGGCGGCTCCTCGTCGCTCGCGCGCTCCGACGGCGGGCGCTCGAAGTAGTCGCCGGGGTGCTGGCTCCCGCCGAACGCCGCGCCCGTCCAGAGCGTCGCCGTGAGGTAGTCCACGGCGTTCGACGCCGGCCCCTCGTACGTCTCCCGGCCCGTGTAGAGGTAGGCGTTCGCGAACGCGCGCACGAGGCCGGCGTTCGTCTCCAGGAGCTTCTCGCGCTGCGGGTCGCTCCAGTCGCGGGCGTGCGCGAACCGATAGAAGCCGCCGTCGTAGTCGTCCGCGAGGTTCCGCGCGACCGCCTCCAGCGTCCGAAGGGCCTGCTGGCGCTCGCGCTTCAGCGCGAACTCGACCGTGCGCGCGAGCGGGAACTTCTCGTTCGTCCCCCACCCGCCGAAGCGCTCGTCGTACTGCTCGCCGAGTTGGCCCGCGATCAGCTGTTCTATCTCCTCCGTGACCGCGCCAGCAGGGGGCTCCTGCCCGCGGAGCGCGCGCGGCACGCGACCCGCGTCCTCGCCCTTCTCCTCCCACGTCTCCCGGACCCGGTCGAGGACCCCGCGGAAGTTCGACGAGTCGAGATAGGTCGCGCCCGCGATGAGGTCGCCCGACGGCGTGAGGAAGACCGTCGACGGGAACCCGCCCATGTTGTAGCGCTCGCGGACGCGCGGGTGGCGGTCGGCGTCCGCGCGCACCGCCACGAACTCCTCGTTGACGTTCGCCGCGTTCCGCGGCTCCGAGAACGTCCCGCGATCCATCTCGCGACAGCGCGCCGACCACGACGCGACCAGTGAGAGGAGCACGGGCTTGCCCGCGTCCGCCGCCGCCGCGAACGCGTCAGCCCCCCAGGGGCGCCACTCGACCTTCGTTCGTTCCGCGGACTCGTCCATGCCTCACGTCGGCGCGGCGTCCGGGAAAACGCTTCGAACGCGGACACCGCCGCGACGACCGCACGCGGTCGCGCCGGCCGCCAGCGCGCCCCGCGCGGGCGTCTCGACGCCGCGACCCCCCTGGCGCCTCGAAAAACCCATAACGCGCGGGCGGCCTAGGTCCGCGTAGAGATGGCAAAGCGCCTCATCGCAGGACTGCTCCTCATCCCGCTCGCGGACGCGCTCCTCCTCGTCGCGTCTAGCGCGTTCATCGACTGGCGGCTCATCGTCGCCCTCGTCGTCCTCACCGGCCTCATCGGGATGCTCGCCGTTCGGGCCGAGGGCCGGCACACCCTGCGGCGCATCCAGCGCTCGCTCGCGCGCGGCGACCCGCCCACCGACGAACTCGTCGACGGCGGCCTGCTCGTCGCCGCCGGCGCGTTCCTCCTCACCCCCGGGTTCGTCACGGACCTCGTCGGGTTCCTCCTCGTCTTCCCGCCGACCCGCATCCCCGTCCGAAAGGTCGTGAAGTCCCGCTACATCGTCCCGCGGATGGACGACTACACCGGCGGCTTCGCCACCGGGAACGTCTACACGTTCGGCTTCCCCGGCGACGGCGACTTCGACGGCCCCACGGGCGGCCCCGGCGGCGGGAGCGGAGGCAGCGGTGGCGGTGGCGACACCGTCGACATCGGCACCGACGCCTACGACGTGGAGTTCGACGACGAGGACGACGACCGCACGACGGCGTGAGAATTCCCCGCGCACTCCCGTCGAAAGGAAACCCTTAACCTTCCCACCCGGCAACGAACGAGTGACGCGGGCTAGTAGCTCAACTAGGTAGAGCGCCACTCTGATAAGGTGGAGGCTTGCGGTTCAAATCCGCACTGGCCCACTGTGAAA
>JBDGUG010000072.1:0-6308 GCA_042216135.1 Halarchaeum sp.
AAGATGTCGAAGGAGTATAAGCTTGTGGCCGCCGCCCGGAACGTTCACTATTAACAGAGTACGGATATGCGTTTCCGGAGATTTATACCGCACCGATACGGTATGCCACGGTATGGGATTACACGGACGAAGCGTCCGCCAGGACGTCCGCGAACTCGGTGACCTCCTCGGCGACGCCGTCGAACGGCACGCGTCGACCGACGCGTTCGAAGCGGTCGAGGACGCCCGCACCACCGCCATCGACTACCGGCAGGGCGACGCCACCGACCGGGAGACCCTCCGGCGCGTCATCCGGAACAGCGACGAAGACGTCTCCTCCTCGCTCGCACGCGCGTTCACCACCTACTTCGAACTCGTGAACCTCGCCGAGGAGCGCGAGCGCGTGCGCGCCCTCCGCGAGAGCGAGGACGAGGGGACGCTCGCCGACAGCCTCCCCGCCGCCGTCGAAGGCCTCGCCGACGCGGGCGCGGACGCGGGCGACGTCCTCGACGTCCTGGACGCCGTTCGCGTCGTCCCGACGTTCACCGCCCACCCCACCGAGGCCCGGCGGAAGACCGTGAAGGCGACGCTCGTTCGCGTCACCGACCTCCTCGAAGAACTCGACCAGCACCGGCTCACCCGCCGCGAGCGCGCGAACAAGCACGCGCGCCTCGACGCCCTCGTCGAGAGCCTCTGGACGACCAAGCAGGTCCGGGACCGGCGCCCCGAACCGTTCGACGAGGCGCGCAACGTCCAGTGGTACCTCGAGAACGTCATCTTCGACCAGGTCCCCGAGGTGTACGCGCGCCTCGAAGACGCCCTCGACGAACAGTACGAGAACCCCCCGAACGTCCTCGAAATCCTCGACTTCCGCTCGTGGGCGGGGAGCGACCGCGACGGGAACCCGTTCGTCACGCCCGACGTCACCTCGAAGACGCTCGAACGCCAGCGCGACATCGTCGTCGAACGCTACCGCGAAGCGCTCGACGACATCTCCGGCGTGCTCAGCCAGGACGGCACCCGCATGGACCTCGCGTCCGTCGAGAACTCCCTCGACTCCGACGCCGAGCGCGTCCCCTCGCTCGTCTCCGGCGCGCGCGAACGCTACCCCGACGAACCCCTCCGACAGAAGGTGCTCGTGATGTGGCGGCGCCTCGGCCGCATCACCGACGTCCGACCCGGCGGCTACGACGACTACGAGGAGTTCCTCGACGACATCGACGTCGTCGAGGACGCCCTGCGCGCGAACGACGCCGACCACCTCGCCGACGAGTACATCGACCCGCTCGAACGCCAGGTTCGGACGTTCCGCTTCCACCTCGCGAGCCTCGACCTGCGCGACCACCAGGAGATGCACACGGGCGCGCTCGAAGAAGCCCTCGAGCGCGAGGGCGTCGACTACGCCGCGATGGACGAGGACGAACGCGTCGAGTTCCTCACCGAGGGAATCCTCCAGGAGGAACAGGTGCTCGACCTCTCCGACACCGACGGCCTCTCCGACGACGCCGCGCGCGTCCTCTCGCGCTTCGACGCGCTCGGCGGCTGGCAGCGCGAGTACGGCGCGGAAGCCATCGACAGCTACTGCATCAGCATGACCGAGCGCCCGAGCCACGTCCTCGAAGTCCTCTTCTTCGCGGACCAGGCCGGCGTCGTCTCCCTCCCCGACCACTGCGGCCTCGACGTCGTCCCGCTCCTCGAGACGGAGTCCGCGCTCTCGAACGCGCGCGAGACGATGGAGACGCTCTTCGACAACCCCGCCTACTCCGCGGCCGTCGAGCAGCGCGGTGACGTCCAGGAGGTCATGCTCGGCTACTCCGACTCGAACAAGGAGAACGGCTTCTTAGCCGCGAACTGGGAGCTGAACGAGGCACAGCGCGACCTCGCCGCCATCACCGACGACCTCGGCGTCGAACTGCGCCTCTTCCACGGGCGCGGCGGCTCCATCTCGCGCGGCGGCGGCCCGATGAACGAAGCGCTCCTCGCGCTCCCGCCGGAGACGGTGACGGGCGAGGTGAAGTTCACCCAGCAGGGCGAATCCATCGCCGAGACGTACGGCAACCCATACATCGCCCGGCGGAACATGGAGCAGATGCTGAACGCGCAGATCCGCGCGCGCTACGACGCCGTCACGCGCGGCGACGCCGACGACGTGAACGACCGCGGCGCCGCCATCGACGACGACTGGATCGACGCGATGGAGACGATGGCGGGCGCCGCCCGCGAAGCCTACCGCGACCTCCTGGAGACGGACGGCTTCGTCCAGTACTTCGAGCAGGCGACCCCCATCACCGTCATCGAAGAACTGAACATGGGCTCCCGGCCCGCGAGCCGATCCGAGGAGCGGAGCGTCGAGGACCTCCGCGCCATCCCGTGGGTGTTCTCGTGGACGCAGTCCCGCTGCATCGTCCCCGGCTGGTTCGGCCTCGGCACCGGCATCGAAGCGTACCTCGATTCGGGCGGTGACGTCGAGACGGTGCGCGAGATGTACGAGGAGTGGCCGTTCTTCCGCACCACGCTCGACAACGCCTCCATGGCGCTCGCGCGCACCGAGATGGAGATAGCCGCCGAGTACGCCGCGCTCGCCGACGAAGACCTCCGCGAGCGCGTCTTCCCCACCGTCGAGGACGAGTACGAGCGCGCCCGCGACGTCGTCGCCGACGTCAGCGGCCGCGACGAACTCATCACGCGCGACTGGCTCCGCGAGAGCCTCGACCGACGCAACCCCTACGTCGACCCGCTGAACTTCCTCCAGGTGCACCTCCTCAAACAGACCCACCGCACCGAGGAGGCCGAGCGGACCCTCCGACTCACCGTGAAAGGAATCGCGGCCGGGATGAAGAACACGGGGTAGGCGGAACCGAGCGAAGCGAGGTTTCGCCGAACACGCGAGCGGCGATAGCCGCGAGCGATGCGGAGTCGAACACGCGAGCGCCTCTGCGGCGACGGTGTCAGCTATGCTCGTCGATCCACGCACACCACGCGTGGAAGTCGCCCGCACCGCACTGGTCTGCAATAGAGCGGAGTGTCCCCGTCGGAATTTCGTCGTGCATCGGCACGGTGACGACGCGCACTTCGTCGCCGTGCGGAGCCTCCCACCGGAGCTTCAGGTGGCTTCCAGTGCGGTCGACTGGTGCGTAGTTCATGCTCATCAGTGCCGACGCGACGTCCCGCCCGGTGAACGTCCGGGACATCTACTGCATGAACTCGGGGAGGTCTTCGGACTCGCCGCCGACGTCGTCGGGATCGAGGCCGAACTCTTCGAGGTCCTCGTCCGTGACCGACTCGCCGCCGCCCTCGTGGAGTTCGAGCGCTTCGGCGAGCATCCGAAGGGCTTCCGCCTTCGTCTCGCCGAACGACGCGACACCCGTCTCCTCGTCGACGGCGGTGATACTCCCGTCGGCCTCGTGGACGAACCGAACGCCCTCGCCGTCGGTGTCTCGGGACGCGCTCGCCATTACTCGAACTGTACGTCCATCTGCCGGATAAGCGTTCGGTCGCTCGTCGAGAACGTGACGGCCCGAACCCGCTCGCAGCGCCACGATGCACGCGAACGTACGCGACCGCTCGCGTGTGAGTCGTTCTCGCGGTTCTCGGCGGTATCGGGCGGGTTCCGCCGGCCTTAATCGGATCGCGACCCTGGAATTCGACAATGCCACCAGCGATTCGCGTCGAGGGCTTGGAGAAGGACTACGGCGACGTCCAGGCGCTCGACGGCCTCGACCTCACGGTCCCGGAGGGGTCGTTCTTCGGGCTCCTCGGGCCGAACGGCGCGGGGAAGACGACGTTCATCAACGTCCTCGTCGGCCTCGTGAAGAAGACGGGCGGGACGGCGGAGGTGTTCGGGAACGACGTCGAGGACGAGTATCGGGCGGCCCGGGACGCCATCGGCCTCGCGCCCCAGGAGTTCAACGTGGACCGATTCTTCCCGATTCACGAGGTCTTAGAGCACAAGGCGGGCTATCACGGGGTGCCGGCGGAGGAGGCGGCGGAGCGCGCGAACGAGGCGCTGCGCCGCGTCGGCATCTACGACAAGCGCGACGTGCGCTTCGACTGGCTCTCCGGCGGGATGAAGCGCCGGTTCGTGCTCGCGCGGGCGCTCGTGACGGACCCGGACCTGCTCATCCTGGACGAGCCGACGGCGGGCGTGGACGTCGAGTTGCGCCACGACCTCTGGGACGTCATCACGGACCTGAACGACGCGGGGACGACGATTCTCCTGACGACGCACTACATCGAGGAGGCGGAGCGGCTCTGCGATCAGGTCGCCATCATCGACTCGGGACGGAAGGTGACTGTGGCGTCCCCGGCTGAGCTCACCGCGAAGGGCGGGGCGACGCTCACGGTCACGCTCGATTCGGCGCCGTCGGCGACGCCGGATATCGAGGACGAGCGCGTCGACGACGTCGCCGTCGACGGGGACGAGGTGGTCGTGTCCGCGACGGACAGGAGCGCGGTGGTGCCGAGCGTCCTCCGCCAACTCGAATCGCAGGGGTACGAGGCGCTGGACATCGACATCGAGCGCACGAGCCTCGAGGAGGTGTTCGTCGAACTCACCGGTGAGGGCGGCGACGACAGCGACGGCGGGGGCGACGGCGACGGCGACGACAGCGACGGCGGGGCGGAGCGAACGGTGGTGGCGTCGCAGTGAGCGCGGACACCGGAACGGGCGCGACGCTGACGCAACTCCGGACGCTCGTTCATCGAGAAGTACTTCGGTACGTCCGACGGCCGTACAACACGTTCCTGCCGCCGATCATCACGAACGCGCTCTACTTCGCGGTGTTCGGCGTCATCCTCGGCGCGCGCATCGGGTCGATCGCGGGCGTGAGCTACATCCAGTTCGTCCTCCCCGGCCTCGTGGTGCTCGGCGCCATCTCGGACGCCTTCGAGAACGCGTCGTTCTCCATCTTCCACGGGCGGTGGAACGAGTACATCCACGAGGTCATCACGTCGCCGATGTCGCACTGGAACGTCGTCGCGTCGTACGTCGCGGCGAGCGCGCTCCGCGGCATCGTCACGTCCGTCCTCATCGTCGCCGTCGGCGTCGTGTTCACGAGCGTCCCGCTCGCCCACCCGTTCTACCTCGTCGCGTTCGCGGTGGTCATCACCACGCTGTTCGGCGGCCTCGGCGTCGTCGGCGGCCTGTGGGCGACCGACTTCGACTACCTGACGGTGCTCAACCAGTTCATCCTCCGGCCGCTCGTCTTCTTCGGCGCGGTGTTCTACTCGCTGGACGTCCTCCCGCCGCTCTGGCGGACCGTCTCCCTGTTCAACCCGATGGTCTACATGGTGAACGGCGTCCGCTACGGGATGATCGGCGTCACCGAGGTGAACCCGAACTGGTCGCTGCTCGTGCTCGCCGTCGCGGCGGCGGCCGTCCTCGTCGTCGACTACGCGCTCTTCGCGCGCGGCTACGGCATCGTCGACTAGGCCGCGTCGACGAGGACGCCCTCGTCCGTCTCGGCGACGGTGATGTCGAACCCGAACGCGTCGAGCAGGTCGGCGTGCGTCGCCAGGTGGTCGGTCAGCGTCGGCGTCGTGTACGCGCCGCCGGCGAGCGCGACGTACGGGAGGAGTTGGTCGCCGAGGTGTTCGTCGACGCTCGCCGCGCCCGCGTCGAACGCGTCGAACGCGTCGACGACTTCTCGGCCGACGGTTTCGGCGGGGACGCCGCGCGCGCCGAGCGCGCAGAACCCGCCGCGACCCGCCTCGTAGTCGGCGGCGAGCGTCACGACGGAGCCAGGGGAGTCGGGCTCGGCGTACGCCGGCTCGGTCGTGACGGGCGCGGCGACGCGCTCTCGGAGGGCGTCGGCGGCCGCGTCGGCCTGCCGTTCGGCGACGTCGGCGCCGCGGAGGCCGTCGCTCGCGGCTGAGTAGACGGTGCAGGACGCGAGCGGGCCGCGCTCGCGGAGCGAGAGCGCGTCGACGGTGGACGGTCGAACGGTGAGCGTCGCCTCGCCGCCGCCCGCGGGGTAGAAGCCCCGTCGAGAGAGCGAGACGGTCGCGTCGAGGCCGTGCGCGCGCAGGAGCGGGAGTTTCACGTGCCGGAGGTAGTCGAGCGTCGGCGACCAGCGGACGTCCGTGCCGCCGGTCACGGTCAGCCGATAGGGCGCGTCGAGGGCGAGGGCGAGGGGGAGGACGGCGTCGAGGACGAGCGGGACGCTCCCGGCGGTGCCGATGTCGACGGTGGCGTCGCCGCCGGTGAGCGACCCGGGGTCGAAGACGACGCGTTCGGCTCCGACGGCGACGCTCGCATCGTCGGCGTCGCAGGCGACGTCGGCGTCGCAGGCGACGTCGGCGTCGGAGGCGCGCGCGACGGCTTCGACGGC
>JBDGUG010000063.1:0-5721 GCA_042216135.1 Halarchaeum sp.
GAGCCATGCAGGTCCGAGCGACGCGAGGACCTGCACACGGGCGAGCGGGAGCGACCTGAGGGAGCGACACGCGAGCCATGCGGACCTGACCGAAACGACGGTCCGCACGCAGAGCGAGCCACGCGGTCGAATGCAGCGAGACCGTACACGGCGCGCGAACCGCCACGACGAACGACAACGCCCTTGCCCGCTCGCGCCGAATCGCGTGTATGACTGTGGCGGGACTCGCGGCGCGTCTCCGCGTCGAGGCGCGGTCGGTGAACGAGCGCCGTCTCCTCGTGCTCGCGGGCGACCACGACGCGGGCCTGGACGCGGCGGCGGCCGCGCTCGACGCGGCCGACGTGGACCCGGCGGGCGCGACGCTCGTGGGCCACCGGGACGCGCTGGCGTGCGAGCAGGTGCGGCCGCGGGAGGCGGCCGCGCTCCTCGGCACGACGCGCGATGCGGTCGTCTACGACGCGCACGACGAGTGTCGACCGAACGCGCTCGGGCGGGTCACGGGCGCGGTGGACGGCGGCGGCCTGCTCGTCCTCGTCGCGCCGCCGCTGGACGAGTGGCAGACGCGGCGCGACCGTTTCGACGAGGGGCTCGCCGTCCCGCCGTTCGACCTGTCGGACGTCACGGGGCGGTTCCGCGAGCGCCTCGCCGCGACGCTGCGCGCGCACCGCGGCGTCGCGATCGTGGACGTCGACACCGGGACCGTCCGCGACGACGGCCTCACCGACCCGGCGCCGCGCGCGCCGCCGGCCCCGACCGAACCGCCCGCCGAGCACGACTTCCCCGCGGCCGCGTACGACGCCTGCGTGACCGACGATCAGGTCGCCGCCGTCCGGGCGTTCGAGGCGCTCCGCGACCCCGGCACGGCCGTCGTCGTGGACGCCGATAGGGGGCGCGGGAAGTCGAGCGCCGCGGGCGTCGCCGCGGCCTGCCTCGCCGCCGAGGGCCGGGACGTCCTCGTCACCGCGCCGTCGTTCCGGAGCGCGGGCGAACTCTACGCGCGCGTCGCGGAGGTCTTGGACGCGCTCGGCGTCGAGTTCGAGCGACCGGATCGAACGCGGGTCGTCCTCTCTGAGGGGCGCGTCCGGTTCGCGAAGCCGCCCGCGGCCGCCGGCCTCCCGGACGACCCGGACGTCGTCTTCGTGGACGAGGCGGCCGCGCTCCCCGTCAGACTGCTCGACGACTTCCTCGACGCGCCCGCCGTCGCGTTCACCACGACGGTCCACGGCTACGAGGGCGCCGGCCGCGGGTTCGACGTGCGCTTCCGCGACCACCTCGCGGAGAGCGACCGCACCGTGATGGACGTGACGATGCGCGACCCCGTGCGCTACGCTGCGGGCGACCCCGTGGAGGTGTGGGCGTTCCGCGCGCTCGGCCTCGACGCCCGCCCGCCCGTGGACCCGCTCGTCGCCGACGCGACGCCGGACGCCTGCGAGTACGCCGCGCTCGACCCGGACGTGCTCGCGCGCGACGAGCGCCTGCTCCGCGAGGCGTTCGGCCTGCTCGTCGCCGCGCACTACCGCACCGAGCCCGACGACCTGGCGCGCCTCCTCGACGCCCCGAACCTCTCCGCGCGCGCCCTGCGATACGACGGTCACGTCGTCGCCGTCGCGCTCCTCGCGCGCGAGGGCGGCCTCGACGCCGAGACGCGCGAGTCGATGTACGCCGGGTCGCGCGTGAAGGGGAACATGCTCCCGGACGTGCTCGCGAGTCAACTACGCGACCCGGACGCCGCGGCGCCCACGGGCCTGCGCGTCGTCCGCATCGCGACCCACCACGCCGCCCGCTCGCGCGGCCTCGGCTCCGCGCTCCTCGACGGCGTCCGGGACGAGTTCGACGGCGTGGACTGGTTCGGCGTCGGCTACGGCGCCACTCCGGACCTCCTCGACTTCTGGGACGCGAACGGCTTCTCCACCGTCCACCTCTCCACCACGCGGAACGACACGAGCGGCGAGTACTCCGCGCTGATGCTCGACCCGGCGAGCGACGAGGGCGAACGCGTCGCGACGCGCCACGAGGACTGGTTCGCGGACCGCATCGGCGACGTCCTCGCCGACCCCCTGACGGACTGCGCCCCGGACGTCGTCCGGGGCGCGCTCGCCGCCTGCGACGCGACGCCCGCCCCCGGCCTCGACGCGGACGACTGGCGCGTCGTCGCCGGCGCCGCGTACGGGCCCGCGATGTACAGCGTCGACCCCGCGCCGTTCCGACGCCTCGCCGCGTGCGCGCTCGTGCGCGACGACGCGCCTTCGCTCGCAGAGGACGACCGGGAGGCGACGCGCCGGGAGCGCCTGTTCGTCCGGAAACTCCTGCAGTGTCGGTCGTGGGACGGTGTCGCGGACGCGCTCGACTACCACTCGACGGGGCAGGCGATGCGCGCGCTCGGGGACGCGCTCGTCCCGCTCGTCGAGGCGTGGGGCGGCGACGTCGCGGCGCGCGAGCGGGATCGATACGACTGATGGACGCGTTCGTCCTCGCCGCGTTCGCCCTGCTCGTCGCCGGCGTCGCCGGGACGGTGGTGCCGCTCGTCCCGGGCGCGCTCGTCTCGCTCGCGGGCGTCCTCGTCTACTGGTGGACGTCGGGCTACGTCTCGCCGGGCCCCCTCGTCCTCGCCGGCCTCGTCCTCGTCTGCCTCCTCACGCTCGCCGTGGACTACTTCGGCGGCGCCGTCGGCGCGAGCGCGTCCGGTGCGAGCGGTCGAACGGTCGCGGCGGCGGCGCTCGTCGGGTTCGTCCTCATGGTCGTCCTCGGACCCATTGGCCTCATCGTCGGCACCGCAGGGACGGTCTTCCTCGCGGAGTACGCCCGGCACGCTGACGTCCGGCGCGGTGCGCGCGCCGCCGCGTACGCGACGGTGGGCGTGCTCGCGTCCGCCGTCGTGCAGGCGCTCCTCTTACTCGGCGTGCTCGCCGCGATGGCGCTGGTCGCGCTGTCCTGATGGCACCGCGTCGGACGGTCGAGCTACGAGTGCGCGTAGTAGGCGACCGTCTCCTCGTCGTCCTCGCGGTCGTAGCGCGCGAAGCCGACGCGCACGAACTGCACGAGGTCGTCCGGTTCGTAGTCGGCGTAGCCGGGTTCCGCGTAGCCGTGGACGTCGCCGTCCATCCGGCGCAGTCGCACCCGCGCGTTGTCCTCGGCGGGCACCCACTGGACGACGTCGACGCCCTCCTCGCGCACGACGTCGATGTCGTCGTCCGTGTAGACGAGCGCGCCGTCCTCGAATCGGACGGGGCCGTAGCCCTTCAGCCAGACGCGCGCGCCCTCGCTCGGGACGTCGTCGGCCTCGACGAGGACGGCGTCGCCGACGGGGATGTCTCGGGTGCCGCGGTCCTCGTGGTTCGGGTGGACGGGCGGGTGCGCGCTGTCGGGGCCGCCGGAGAGGGGGAGTTCTACCGCCTCGTAGTCGGCGTCGGCGTCGCCGCCGCGGGCGTCGAAGCCGTCGCGCACGAGGAACGCGCGCGGCGTCTCGTCGTCCACGATGTCGCGGTTGTTCGCGTACACCGTGCTCATCGCGAGGTCAACGTCCGACGTCGAGGTGCCGAGGTCGACCATCGCCTCGACGATGGCGTCGCCGCGGATGCCGCGGCGCCGGACGCTCTGCAGGGTGGGCGCGCGCGGGTCGTCCCAGCCGTCGAGTTCGCCCGCCGCTATCTTCTCTTTGATCGTCGAGGTGCTCATCTTCACGTCGTATGCGTCCACCTGGACGTGCCCCCAGTGGACGACTTCGGGGTACTCCCAGTCGAAGTAGTCGTAGACGAAGCGCTGGCGTTTCGCGGAGTCCTGCAGGTCGATGCCGCGGATGATGTGCGTGATACCGAGGAGGTGGTCGTCCACGCCGGACTGGAAGTCGAGCATCGGCCAGCACCGGTAGTCGCTCGCCTCCTCGCGCGGGTGGGGCGTGTCCACCATGCGGAACGCGACGAAGTCGCGCAGCGCCGGGTTCTTGTGCTCGATATCGGTCTTCACGCGCAGCACCATCTCGCCCGACGAGTACTCCCCAGCGACCATGTCCGCGAACTCCTCGCGCACGGTCTCGACGTCCTTCTCGCGGTGCGGGCAGGCGTCCCCGGCGTTCTTCAACTCGGAGAACTCCTCGCCCGAACAGCTACACGTGTACGCGCCGCCGCGAGCGATCAGTTCGCGGGCGTGCTCGTAGTAGGTCTCCATCCGGTCGCTCGCCTGCACGACTTCGTCCGGTTCGAAGCCGAGGTAGTCGACGTCCTCTAAGATGGCGTCGTAGGCGTCGAGGTCCGGGCGCTTCGTCTCCGGGTCGGTGTCGTCGAAGCGGACGAGCATCCAGCCGTCGTAGCGCTCCTTGTACGTCCCGATGACCGCGGGCATCCGACCGTGGCCGATGTGCCACGGGCCGTTCGGGTTCGGCGCACAGCGCATCCTGATCTCCTCGTAGTCGTCGGCGTTCGGGAGGTCCGGGAGCGGGTGCTCCTCTCCCTCGTCCTCGCTCTCCAACTCGGCGAGGCGGTCGGGCGCTATCTCGTCGAGGCGCGCGCGCTTCTCCGCCTCGTCGAGGCCGTTCACGCGTTCGACGACGGGCGCGACGACGCCCGCGACTTCGTCGCCGTGCTCGCGGAACTCGGGGTTCGCGCCCATCAGCGGGCCGAGGATGGCGCCGACCTGGGCGTCGCTCTCGTGTTTCAGCGCGTTGAACAGCGCGTTCACCTCGGCCTCCCGTCGGATCCGCTCGCGGAGGTCCTCGTCCATACGGGGAAGACCGGCGGGCCGGGCAAAACTCGAACGGTTCGACCGCACTCGCTGCCGCCTCCCCAGCGACTTACCCGCGCGCGGCCGAAACGGAGGGTATGGTCTCGAACGAGAGCGATACCTTCGACATCGGCGGCGACCTCACGGTACACCGTCTCGGCTTCGGCGCGATGCGCATCACGGGCGAGGGAATCATCGGCCGGCCGGAGAGCGAGTCGAACGCGCACGACGTCCTCCGACGCGCCGTCGAACTCGGCGTGGACTTCGTCGACACCGCGGACTCCTACGGGCCCGCAGTCTCCGAGCGATTGATCGGCGAGGCGCTCGACGCGACGCGCGACGACCTCGTGGTCGCGACGAAGGCCGGCCTCCTGCGGAACCGCGAGGGCGACTGGCTCCCGCACGGCGACCCGGACTACCTCAAGAATCAGGCGCTCACGAGCATCGACCGCCTCGGCGTCGACTCCATCGACCTCTACCAGTACCACCGGCCGGACCCGGACACGGACTACGAGGCGTCCATTCAGGCGTTCGCGGAGCTGAAGGACGACGGCCTCGTCGACCACGTCGGCGTCTCGAACGTCTCGGTGGAACAGCTCGAGCTGGCGCGCGACCACGTCGAGGTGGCGACGGTCCAGAACGAGTACAGCCTCGGGAACCGCGAGCACGCGGACGTCCTCGACGCGTGCGAGGAGGCCGGCATCGGCTTCATCCCGTACGCGCCCGTCGGCTGGGGGAGCGGCTTCGAGGGCGACGTCCGCGAGGCCGCGGAGGCGGTCGCGGAGCGCCACGACGCGACGGTCTATCAGGTCGCGCTCGCGTGGATCCTGGAGACGAGCGACGTCACCCTCCCGATTCCGGGGACGTCCAGCCTCGACCACCTCGCGGAGAACGTCGCGGCGAGCGAACTCGAACTGACCGACGAGGACGTCGCCACGCTCGCCTGACGCGCCGCGAACCCCCTCGATAGCGGACGCGCGCCCTATCCCTACACAACTATTATTA
>JBDGUG010000041.1:0-5267 GCA_042216135.1 Halarchaeum sp.
CTGCATGGGATAGCTCGCATCGGACACGCCGTAGCCTCTTCGGCGCACGCCCCACCCGAGCGCTTATGCGCCGCGCGGCCGCCACTAGACCGTATGTCGGGCGAGGACGCCGCCGCACGGTTCTTCCGACGGCTCGGCCGAGCGAGCGCGCGGATCCGGCCGTGGCACGCCCTCGTCGCGGGCGCCGTCGCCCTCGCGGCCGCGCTCGCGTCCCCGTACGGGTGGCCGGCCCTCCTCGCCGTCCTCGCCCTCGGCGCCGCCCTCGTCGTCGGCGTCGAGAGCGTCGAAATCGTCCAGGCCTACGAGCGCCGACCGTACACCGTCCTCGGCGCGTACGAGGGGATTCTCGGCCCCGGAATCAACCTCGTCCTCCCGTTCGTCACCGAGACGCACCGCTACGACGTGCGCACGCAGACCGTCGAAGTCCCCCCGCAGGCCGCCATCACGCGCGACAACTCCCCCGTCACCGCGTCCGCCGTCGTCTACCTCCGCGTCGTCGACGCCGAACGCGCGTTCCTCGACGTCGACGACTACCGGAACGCGACACGCACCCTCGCGCAGACCTCGCTCCGCGCCGTCGTCGGCGACATGGCGCTCGACGACACGCTCAGCCGGCGGGACGTCATCAACGAGCGCATCGACGCCGAACTCGCCGACACCGTCGCCGACTGGGGCGTCGCCGTCGACGCCGTCGAAGTGAAACACGTCATGCCGAGCGACGGCGTCGTCGCCGCGATGGAGCGCCAGAGCGCCGCCGAACGCCACCGCCGCGCCGCCATCCTCGAAGCGCAGGGCCGCCGGCGCGCCGCCGTCGAACGTGCGCGCGGCGCGAAGGAGGCCGCGATACTGCGCGCCGAAGGCTCGAAGCGCGCGAGCGTCCTCGAAGCCCAGGGCGACGCCGCCGCGACGGTCCTCCGCGCGAGGGCCGCCGAGGCGATGGGCGAACGCGCGCTCATCGAACGCGGCTTCGACGCCGTCGAGCGAGTCGGCGCCGGCGCCGCGCGCACGTACGTCGTCCCGCAAGAGGTGTCGTGGCTCGTCGGCCGCGTCGGCGGCCAGTTCGGCGGCGGGCACGGGAGCGCGCTCACCGCGCAGGACGTCGACCTCGTCGAACTCGACGTCGCCGACCTCGTGGAGACGCCCCGGGACGCCGTCGAGATAGACGTCGAGTAGTCAGCGCCTATATCGTCGGGGCGGGCGCTCTATCCAGCGTTATCAGCTTCGTAACGAAGGGCGTGGTGGGCATCGGCGCGGAGTATGCACGATGGACCAGCCGCGCGAGACGAGGCCGGGGGCGGCGACGGCGCGCACACGACGGACACCGCGGGGGCGCGCCCGGACGCGACGCGACCGCTCGTCGCGCTCGACACGCGGTTCGTCGCGGACGCCGGCCGCGCGGACGCGCGCGACGGCCGCGTCGCCGTCACGCGAGACAGCATCGCGTTCGTCGCCGACGACGAACGAATCGACGTGCCGCTGGCCGACGTGTTCGACGTCGTCACCGGACACGTCCCCCCGGCCGGTGCGCGAGTCTTCGAGCGCGCCGTCGCCGTCGCGTGGCGGGCCGACGGCCGCGCGCACGTCGGCCTCGTCGAGGCGGCGCGCGGCGACGACCGGCGGTTCGCGCGAGCGATCCACGAAGCCGCGCTCGCCGGGACACCGCTCACCGTCGTCGAAGATACCGCTCGCGCCGCGACGCTGCACCTCACCGCGTGCGGCCTCGCACTCCGCGAGGGCGGACGTACCCGTAGCCTCGACCGCGACCGCGTCGTCGGACTGCGAGCGGGCCGTCGCGCCGTCGCGGGGAGCGACCGCCCCGCGCTCACCGTCGTGGGAGACGGCGGCGACGGCACGCCCGTCGAGGCGACGCTCTGCTTCCCCGACTGCCGGACGCGCACTCTCCTCGGACGCTACCTCCGGGCCGGGCCGGCCGCGCGCTGACGCGAGACTACCAGTCGGCGTCCGGTTCCGGCGCGACGCCCTCGTCGTCGGCGTCCAAGTCGTGTTCCTCGCGGATGCCCTCGATTCGGTCGCGGATGTCCGCCGCGAGTTCGAACTCGAGGTTCGACGCCGCCTCCCGCATGCGCTCTTCGAGTTCCGCGACGCGCGCCTCCGCCGTCTCCGCGTCCACCGGATCGTCGCCCGTCACGCCCGACGTGTCCGTCTTCGCGCCCGGGAGGTTCGCCTCCGAGACGTCCTTCTCGATGGTCTTCGGCTCCGTCCCGTGCGCCTCGTTGAACTCGCGCTGGATGCGACGACGGCGCTGCGTCTCCTCGATGGCGTCCGCCATCGCGTCCGTCGTCTCGTCCGCGTACAGTACCGCCGTCCCGTTCACGTTCCGCGCCGCGCGCCCCATCGTCTGAATGAGGCTCGTCCGCGAGCGCAAGAACCCCTGCTGGTCCGCGTCCAGAATCGCCACCAGAGACACCTCCGGGATGTCGAGGCCCTCGCGGAGGAGGTTGATCCCCACGAGCACGTCGAACTCGCCGAGGCGCAGGCCCCGGACGAGTTCGTGGCGCTCCAGCGTGTCCGTCTCGTCGTGCATGTACTCGACCGCCACCCCCGCCTCCTCCAAGTACTCCGTGAGGTCCTCCGCCATCCGCTTCGTCAGCGTCGTCACGAGCGTGCGCTCGTCGCGGTCCTCGCGCGCGCGGATCCGCGAGAGGAGGTCCTCAACCTGCCCGTCCGCCGGCGACACCTCCACCGCCGGATCCACGAGGTGCGTCGGGCGAACGACCTGCTCGACCACCTGTCCCGACACCTCGCGCTCGTACTCGCTCGGCGTCGCCGACACGTAGAGGGTGCGGTCCGTCTTCTCCTCGAACTCCTCGAAGGAGAGCGGGCGGTTCGCGTACGCCGTCGGGAGCCTGAAGCCGTTCTCGACGAGGCTCTCCTTGCGCGCCCTGTCGCCCGCGAGTTGCCCCTTGATCTGCGGGACGGTGCGGTGGGACTCGTCGATGACCGTCAGGAAGTCGTCCGGGAAGTAATCCAGGAGCGTGTAGGGGGCGTCCCCCATCTCGCGGTCCGAGAAGTAGAGCGTGTAGTTCTCGATGCCCGAACAGTAGCCCGCCTCCCGGAGCATCTCCAGGTCGAACGTCGTGCGCTCCTCGATGCGCTGCGCGGCGAGCAGGTCGCCCTCGCGCTCGAAGCGCGCGACGCGCTCCTCCATGTCCGCCTCGATCTCGCCCATCGCGTCCTCCAGGCGCTGTTCGGGGATCGAATAGTGTTCCGCCGGGTGGAAGAGGACCGCCGGTTCCTCACTGACCACCTCGCCCTCCAGCGGATCGAGCTTCGTCAACCGATCGATCTCGTCCCCCCAGAACTCCACGCGGACCGCGTACCGGCCGTACATCGGGAACACCTCCACCGTGTCCCCGCGCACGCGGAACGTCCCCTGCGTGAAGTCCACGTCGTTGCGCTCGTAGTTCAGATCCACCAGCCGCGAGAGCAGTTCGTCCCGGTCCAGCGTCTCCCCACGCTCCACCGAGAGCGCCATGTCCACGTAGTTCGACGGATCGCCCAGCCCGTAGATGGCGGACACCGACGCGACCACGATGACGTCGTCCCGCGTGAGGAGCGAGCGCGTCGCCGAGTGGCGCAACCGGTCTATCTCCTCGTTCACCGACGCGTCCTTGTCGATGTACGTGTCCGTCTGCTCCACGTACGCCTCCGGCTGATAGTAGTCGTAGTAGGAGACGAAGTACTCCACCGCGTTCTCCGGGAAGAGGTTCTTCAGCTCCTCGTAGAGCTGCGCCGCGAGCGTCTTGTTGTGCGCGATCACCAGCGTCGGCTCCTGCACCTCCTCGATCACCCACGACACCGTGTTCGTCTTCCCCGACCCCGTCACACCCAGTAGGGTCTGCGCGCCCATCCCGTCCGCGAACCCGTCCGCGAGCGCCTCGATAGCCTCCGACTGATCGCCCGCCGGATCGAACGGCGCGTCCACCCTGAACGACCGCTCCGCGTCCGGCCGATCCGGCTGTAGGGGTCCCGCATCACTCATACGAGACACGTGGGGCCGAACGAACGTAAGCGGCGCGCCGCCCGTCGCGGATAGGCGCAATCCCTGACGGGCGGACAAGCGTTTTCTCGCCCGAACGCGTACGCCCGCCCATGGGACTCGAAGAACTCCAGAAAGCCAGCGAACGCCTCACCGCCGCCGCCGACGAGACGGACGACGACGAGATCAGCGACCGCCTGCGCACGCAAGCGGACGCGCTCGGTTCGCTCGCCGACGGCGAACGCGGCCCCGACCACGGCCGACTCGCCCGACACACCCACGCGCTCCAAGAGATCGGCGCTGACGGCGACGACGACGTCGCCGCCGCCGTCGAAGACGCCCTCGAACACGTCCGCGCCTACCGATCCACCGTCAGCGGCGTATAGACGCCATCGTCTAGAACGGCGGGAAACTCCCCGCCACGAGCCACACCATCACCGCGATCAGGCAGAGTTGGAGGACGCCCTGCACGCCCGAGAGCTTCGCGTTCCGCATTCCGATCTCACCGACCACGCCGTAGTCCGGATCCGCCGACCGTAGCTCCGTGTAGATACGAACCTCGCCCGGCATCAGCACGCCGAACCCCTGCACCGAGAGCAGCGTCACGATACCGAGCGCGAGCGCTATCGGCACCGGAATGCGACCCAAGCCCGCGTACGTCGTCGCGACCCACGCGAGACTCCCGAGCGTCACCACCGCCTGCCACGCCTGCCAGCGCCAATCCGAGAACGCGTCGAAGTTCCACCCGATCAGCGCCACCGCCGGAATCAGATTCACCGCCGTGAACACCGCGAGCCACGCCTCCGAATGCGGGAAGCGACCCTCGCGGATCGCGAGCGTGATACCGCCGAAGATAGTCACGATAGCGAGCAGCGGGAGCAGGAAGCTCATCTTCGGCGTCAACCGCCGGAAGACGTTCGCCTTCCCCTCCTCCGAGAGACCGCCGATCACCGGCCCGAGCACCAGACCGAAGAACAGGTCGATGCCCGTCCAGAGCACGCCCGCCATCACGTGCACGTAGACGTGATGCTGGATCGGCCCCCACTCCACCGCGTACACCAGCGCGAGCAGCGGTATCAGCACCGCCCCCGCTGCGAACGCCGGATTCGCCTGCCGCGCCATCCCCAGTATCGTCCCGTGAATCCCCTCACGGGACGCATCGCCAGTCGCGTCCGCCGTCTCCGTCGCCATGTCAGGAACGTATCGTGACCACGGGGACTTAGTGACTGCGCTCACAGCGCCGCCGCTATCGACGAACCATCGAAAG
>JBDGUG010000015.1:0-4315 GCA_042216135.1 Halarchaeum sp.
TAAGCGTGGCGGAACGCGCCCGCGTCGCCCCCGCTCGCCCGCATCGCCACCGCTAAGCGCCCGCCACCGGAACGCTCGGTATGCTCGTCACGCTCGAAGGAATCGACGGGAGCGGGAAGACCACCGTCTGGCAGGCGCTCCGTGAGACCCGCGACTACACCTTCACCCGCGAACCCACCGAGTCGTGGTACGGCGACGCCGTCCGGCGCTCCATCGGCGACGACGACGCCGACCCGCTCGCCGAAGCGTTCCTCTACACCGCCGACCACGCCGCCCACCTCGCCGACGTCGTCCGCCCCGCCCTCGAACGCGGCGACGTCGTCGTCTCCGACCGCTACTCCGACTCTCGCTACGCCTACCAGGGCGTCACCCTCGACGGCGTCCTCGACGACCCGCTCGACTACGTCCGGGACGTCCACCGCCCGTGGACGCGCCCCCCCGACCTCACCGTATATTTCGACGTCGACCCGCGCACCGCCGCCGCGCGCGCCGGCGCCACGAACAAGTTCGAGCGCGTCGAGTTCCTCGCTCGCGTCCGCGACAACTACGAGACGCTCATCGACGCCGACCCCGAGCGCTTCGTCCGCGTCGACGCCACCCAGTCACCCAGCGTCGTCCGCGAACGCGTCGAGGCCGTTCTCGACGAACGCCTCTAGATGCTGTCCGTCGCCTGCGCGCGCCCCGCCGCCCGATCGCGGAGGTCCTGCACGTCCTCCCGGTAGTCGTAGCCCGGAACGATCCCCTCGAACCACGTCCC
The DNA here is from genome assembly GCA_042216135.1 of Halarchaeum sp. GTDB lineage: Archaea > Halobacteriota > Halobacteria > Halobacteriales > Halobacteriaceae > Halarchaeum. The sequence goes on from JBDGUG010000015.1 coordinate 758, forward strand.
CTCGACGTAGTTCACGACCGCGAGCGCGTCCGACGCCGCGTTCCCCCCGCGCGCCGCGAGCCGAACCGTCACCACCACCTCGCCGTCCGCGCGCTCGACGGTCGGCACCGCGACGGCCTCGGCGCGCGTCACGTTCGGCGCGTCCGCCACCCGTAGCTCGAACGTCTCGAACCAGCCGTCCTCCACGACGTCCGCCACCTCCTCCTCGACGCGGACCGCCGCCGACAGCGTCGGCACCCGAACCGTCACGACCACCTCGCCGCCGTCCAGCCTGACCGTCGCCGTCCAGTCGTTCGCAGTCGCCGCGTACCCCGCGTCCGTCGCCTCGAACCCGCCGTGCGCGTCGAACGCGTCCGCGATGTCGCTCATACCGATAGCAGGAGCGCGAGCGAAATGGGCGTTGCGCTCCGTATCGACGCCGGTAAGTACCACCGCGGCGCACACTCGCCCGTCACCGCGGGCGATGGCGTCCGCCCCCACCGAACCGCCGGACACGCCGGCTGATGACGCCTTCTCCACAGCCATGTCCACCGGCACCCTCACATCCGGCCCGCTCGTCTCGCGCCTCGAAACCGTCGCGCTCGTCGCGCTCGGCGGCTTCGCCGGCGCGAACCTCCGGCACGCCGTCGCGCTCGTCGCGCCCGGCCTCGCCGGCACCCTCGTCGCGAACGTCTGCGGATCGCTCGCGCTCGGCTTCGTCCTCTACGAGGAGATATACGGCGGCACCCTCTCCGCCGAGACCCGCGTCGTCCTCGCCACCGGATTCCTCTCCTCGTTCACCACGTACAGCACGTTCGCCGTCCAGAGCGCCCAATCGCGCCCGCTCCTCCTCGCCGCGAACGTCGCCGCGAACTACGCGCTCGGGTTCGCCGCCGTCCTCGCCGGCCGCGCCCTCGCCCGCCGCGCCACCGGAGGCCCGAAGCGATGACCGACCCCGCCTACCTCGTCGGCGCCGGCGGCGTCCTCGGCGCCCTCGCGCGCACCCTCGTCGGCGAGTACGTCGTCCTCGACGGCGTCCCCGCGAGCACGTTCGCCGTGAACGTCCTCGGCACCTTCCTCCTCGCCGCGCTCACCCTCTCGCACGCCGGGAACGACCTCGCGCTCTTCCTCGGCACCGGGTTCTGCGGCTCCTTCACCACGTTCTCCTCGTTCTCCGTCGAGACCGTCAGACTCTGGGAGACCGGCGAGCGCGCCCGCGCCGCCGCGAACGCGCTCGGGACGCTCGCCGCCGCCGGCGTCGCCGTCGCCCTCGCCGCCCTCCTCGTCGGCGCGCTCTAGTCCTCCGAGACGTGCACGACGAGCACCGGCTTCTCCGACTGCCGGACCACCCGCTCCGTCACGCTCCCCAGCAGGAACCGATCGACGCCCGTCCGCCCGTGCGTCCCCATCACGATAGCGTCGCAGTCCGCCGACTCCTCGAGGATGACCTCGTGCGGCGCGCCGCGCGCGATCGTCGTCTCCACCGGCACGCCCGCCGCGTTCGCGCGCTCCTCCACCGTCGCCACCGCGTTCTGCCCCTCCGCGCGCAACTCCTCCTGGAGCGTCGTCCACGTCGACTCGGGAATCGCCGTGTAATCCCGCGTGTCGATCACGTAGAGCGCCACCACCGTCGCCCCCGTCAGTTCGGCGAGTTCGAGCGCCTCGTCCACCGCGTCCTCGCCCTCGGGGCTCCCGTCCGTCGGCACCAGAATCCTGTCGTACACGCCCGACCTATCAGCAGCCATCTATAATAGTTTTGTTCCGACGTGCGGCGCCGAGTCGGCGCGACACCACTCGGAGCCGCGAACCCCCCGTCGATGCGCCGCTCACGGCCGTTCGCGACAGCATGCGAGAGGTGGGATTCGAACCACGGTCGTTCCGCTTCGCTCCACTCACTGATTCGAATCCCACGTTCGCATCACGACTCGCTTCGCTCGTCGGAGTGCGAGAGGTGGGATTCGAACCCACGAACCCCTACGGGAGCGGGTCTTAAGCCCGCCGCTTTTGGCCGCTCAGCCACTCTCGCAGACGGACCTTCTCGACTGCGGCGCAAACCGTTTTCGCTTGCGCGCTACCAGTCCACCGAGAGCGTGCCGTCGCCGTGCGGGTCGGGCGCTATCTCCTCGCTCGTCCGCCGGTCGACGACGTGGATGACGCCGTCGCCCTTCTTCGCCGGGCAGGCGTCCGCGGCCGCGACGTTGTCGGCGAGTTCGTCCTCGCCGAAGAAGTACGTCGTGGGGCGCGCGATGCCGGACGCGATGTCCATCTCCCAGTTGTCCGAGACGGCGGCGCACTCGCCCGCGCCGAAGCACTTGTTCGCCTCGAAGACGACCTTATACGGCGCCTCCTCTATCGGCGGCGCGTCCGCCTCGCCGAGCGTCGCCGGATCCACCGGATCGTCCGCGCCCATCGCCTCAGACGCCGAGACCGGAGTAGTCCAGGTCGCGGGTGTCGCCGTGGAGTTTCACGGACTCCAGGGTGACGTCGCGCTTCGGCTTGTCGTTGCGGTCGGTGGAGACGCGCCCGATGTCCTCGACGACGTCCATGCCGTCGACGACCTCGCCGAAGACCGCGTGCCGGTCGTCGAGGTGGGGTTGGGCGTCCAGCGTGATGAAGAACTGCGAGCCGTTCGTGTCCGGGCCCGAGTTCGCCATCGAGACGGTGCCCGCGTCGTCGTGGCGCAGGTCGTCGTGGAACTCATCAGCGAACTGATAGCCGGGGCCGCCGCGGCCCGTGCCGGTGCGGTCGCCCGTCTGGATCATGAACCCCGCGATGACGCGGTGGAACGGCACGTCCTCGTAGTACGCCTCGTTCTCGACGACGTCGCCCGTCTCCGGGTTCTCCCACGCTATCTTCCCGTTCGAGAGGCCGGCGAAGTTCGCCACCGTCGTCGGCGCCTTCTCCGGGTAGAGTTCGATTTCGACGTCGCCCTCGCTCGTGTGCAGCGTCGCGGTCAGGTCGCTCATACCAGCACGCTCGTCACACCCACGGAAAACGACACCGGTGTGGTTCAGGGCGCGAACGCGCGCAGGTCGTCGAGCGTCGCCGCCGCCGCGCCCGTCTCCACGGCGTCCCGCGCCACCGCGAGCCCCTCGTCGAGGTCGTCGACCGCTTCCGCGGCGTAGAGGCGGAGCGCGGCGTTCAGCGCCACCGCGTCCGCGAACGCGTCGTCGCGCTCGCCCGCCAGCACCTCCTCGGTGACGCGCGCCGAGTCCGCCGCGACGTCCGCCACCGCGAGGTCCTCTCGCTCCACGTCCATCCCGTACGCCTCCGTCTCTATCGTGAAGTCCGCCAGCTCGCCGCCGGCGTCCCACTCCGCCACCGTCGTCGACCCCGGCCGGACGTCGTCGTACCCCTCCATCCCCTGGAAGAGCAGCACGCGCTCGAACTCGGCCGTCTCGCTCTCGCGCACCGTCTCCACGAGCTTCTTCGCGAACGCGAGATGGTAGAAGCTCCCGAGGTGCGTCGAGGCCCCCGCCGGGTTCGCGAGCGTCTCCACCGTGTTCACGAACGTCCGCACGCCCATCTCGCCGCGCCGCGCCAGCAGGCCGTGCACGCCCGGATTGAAGTTCGGCTGAT